>NZ_JAHWZY010000074.1:0-8492 GCF_041380215.1 Streptomyces pimonensis | reverse complement strand
CCCTTTCCCCTTGTCGTCGATCGTCGCGGTGGTCACGGCGTCGGTCTCCCTTCGTGGGCGGAGGTTGCTGAAACAGGCCTGCGGCCACAGGGCAGGCGAGGCGGAGGGTGGCGAGCGATCGCGGATCGCCCCGGGGCGGAGTGCTCCGCCCCGGGGCGGGACGGGCTGCGGGGGATTCAGCCCGTGCTCTTACCGCGATTGGCGGTTGAACAGTGATTTCGACCAGAAGTAGCCGAGTACGGCCAGGCCCAGGCACCAGGCCAGGGTGAGCCACCCGTTGTGCCCGATCCCGCTGCCGAGCAGCAGGCCGCGCAGCGTTTCGATGGCCGGCGTGAACGGCTGGTACTCGGCGACCGGCTGGAACCAGCCCGGCATCGCGTCGACCGGGACGAAGGCACTGGAGATGAAGGGCAGGATGACCAGCGGCACCGCGTTGTTGCCCGCAGCCTCGCCGTTCGTGCTGGCCATCCCCACCGCGATCGCCATCCAGGTGAACGCCAGGGCGACCAGCGCGAGCAGCACGAACGCCGCCAGCCACTCCACAACCGTGGCGTCCACGGACCGGAACCCGATGGCCACGGCGACGGCACCGACGAGGGTCACGCTGATCATCGACCGCAGCACGCTGCCCGCCACATGCCCGATGACCACCGAACCACGGTGGATCGCCATGGTGCGGAAGCGGGCCATGATGCCCTCGGTCATGTCGTCGGCGACGGACACCGAAGTGCCCACCAGCGTGGTGCCGATGGTCATCATCAGGATGCCCGGAGCGATGTAGGCGATGTACTCGGAACGGTCGGCACCGCCACCGCCGATGCCCGCGCTCATCACGTCGCCGAAGACGTACACGAAGAGCAGCAGCATGATCAGCGGCGTCAGTACGACGTTCAAGGTGAGCGCCGGGTAGCGCCGCGCGTGCAGAAGATTGCGGCGCACCATCGTCGTCGAGTCGCGTACGGCCAGGGACAGGGAGCTCATCGCACCAGGGGCATTGCGTGAAGCGGCTTCGCGGCAGATGTCTGTGACGTTGCGTCATGTCGCGGTTGGTGCGGTTCCGGGGGCGGAAAGCAGTGCAGGCACGGTGCCGGTGATCATGTGAGTGTCTACGTCCCATGAACACCGAGCGAGCCCGTGCCTGCCTCTGCATCATCGCCCATTGCCTCCCCGTTGCGCCAACTGGCCTCGATAACCGAACCAGCACCCCTTCTCGACGCCGTTGACCTGCGAAGTTTCCTGGACCGCGTGCCCGATCCCCGAGGTCGCAAGGGCCGGGTCTACCCCTTCGGCGCGTTGTTGAGCGCGGTGGCCGCCGGGGTCCTGGCCGGCGCGAAGTCGCTGACCGCCATCGGCGAATGGATCGCCGACGCGCCAGCCTGGGCCTTGAAGTCGCTTGGCTTCACCCCCGACCCACTCACCGGGCAGATCCCCGTCCCGCACCCGGCGACCGTCCGTCGCCTGCTGAAACGCCTGGACGGCGACGCCCTGGACCGGGCCATCGGCGCCTTCCTCAACACTCGCCTCACCCAGACCGCCCCGGACGGCGAGCCGGCCACGCGGGCAGGCCGTCGGGCCGTCGCGGTGGACGGCAAGACGGTCCGCGGATCACGCACCACCGGGAAGACGGCGGTGGTCCTGCTCGCCGCGATGGACCACACAGGCACCGTCCTGGCCCAGCGCCAGATCGCCGACAAGAGCAACGAGATACCTGCCTTCGCACCCCTGCTGGAGACCATCGAGGACCTGGACGGCGTCGTGATCACCGCCGATGCGCTGCACACCCAGCACGCTCACGGCACCTACCTGCGGTCCCGTGGCGCCCACTACCTGGCGATCGTGAAGAAGAACCACGCCAAGCTTCACGACCGGGTGCGCCATCTCCCCTGGCGGGACATGCCGTTGGAGCACTACGACCGAACCCGCGCCCACCACCGCGTCGAGATCCGCAGACTGAAGGCCGCCGCCTTCGACCACCTCGACTACCCCGACGCGAAGCAGGCCCTCCAAATCGTCCGATGGCGCCTGGACCGGACCACCGGTGAGCTCACAATCGAGCGGATCTACCTGATCACCAGCCTCGCCCCCGGCGCCGCGACCGGCCCCGAACTCGCCTCCTGGACCAGAGGCCACTGGGGTATCGAGAACCTCCTGCATCACGTCCGCGACCGGACCTTCCGCGAGGACGACTCCAAGGTCCGCACCGGACACCTGCCCCGCACCATGGCATCCCTGCGCAACCTCGCCATCAGCGTCCACCGCCAGGACGGCGCCACCAACATGGCCGCCGCCCTCCGACGAGCCGCCCGCGACTACCGCCGCCCACTGGCCGCCCTCGGACTCACCTGACGAACCCGGACAAGATCACTTCACGCAATGACCCTGATCGCACGGCCTCCTTTCGGGGCTGGGCCAGACCGCCGGTCAGGGCGAAGAACACATCGTCGAGATCGGGGGTGTGCACGGTCAG
Source organism: Streptomyces pimonensis (assembly GCF_041380215.1). Taxonomy (NCBI): domain Bacteria; kingdom Bacillati; phylum Actinomycetota; class Actinomycetes; order Kitasatosporales; family Streptomycetaceae; genus Streptomyces; species Streptomyces pimonensis. Next base: position 6,025 of record NZ_JAHWZY010000074.1, on the reverse strand, counting down.
CTCGTCCGCCTCGATCCCGGCCGCGTCCAGCCAGTCGAGGATGGAGCGCAACTCGCGCTGACTGCCGTCGCTGGGGATCTTGAGCGCCAGCGCCTCGTCGTCCCTGGTCACCTCCCGCAAGGCGAAGCCGGACGCGTTCAGCCAGTCGAGGATGGAGCGCAACTGACGCTGGCTGCCGTCGCTGCGCCCCTGCATCTCCAGCGCCTCGTCATCGGCGGTGGCCTCGCTCAGCGCCACGAGCGCCGACCGGTACGCGGCCGGGTCGGCGAACCGCAGCCGCACATGCCCGCCCGGGATGAGCCGCTTCAGCTCGTCGGCGGTTCCCTCAGCGGCGATCTTGCCGTCGCTCAGAACCGCGATGCGGTCGGCGAGCTCGTCGGCCTCCTCCAGGTACTGGGTGGTGAGGAAGACGGTGACGCCACCGGAGACCAGCTCGCGGATGATCTGCCACGTGTTGTGGCGGCTGCGCGGATCGAGCCCTGTGGTCGGCTCGTCGAGGAAGATGATCCGCGGATTGCCGACGAGCGTCATCGCGATGTCGAGACGGCGCTTCATACCGCCGGAGTAGGTGGACGCGGGCTTCTTCGCCGCCTCCGTCAAGTGGAAACGCTCCAGCAGCTCCGCGACGGTGCGCCGGCCCTCACTGCGGGGCAGATGATGCAGGTTCGCCATGAGGAGCATGTTCTCCTCGCCGGTGATCAAACCGTCGACGGCGGAGAACTGCCCGGTGACGCCGATCGAGGCCCGCACCGCCTGCGGATCGGCGGCCAGGTCATGACCGCCGACGTACAGCTCGTGGGCCTCGCCGCTGATGAGAGTGGACAGGATCTTGACAGTGGTCGTCTTCCCGGCGCCGTTCGGGCCGAGCAGCGAGAAGATGGTCCCGGCCGGCACCGTCAGGTCGATGCCGTCGAGGATCGTCTTGCCCCCGTAGGACTTGCGGAGCCCTTTGGCTGCGACAGCGAGTGGTTGCGATGCCGTTGTCGTCATGCCGCAGACGGTGCGGCACAGCACATTCAGCGTGGTTTCACACCGGTTTCAGGGCCCTGAAACCGGTCCTCGGCCGGCGTCCCGTGCCGGCGACTCATCCCGAGACGAGCGCGCGGGCCGCATCCCGCAACTCGTCCCGTCCCAGGGCGGCGTACCGCGACACCGCATCGGCGTACGCCGGCGCGTCGGCTTCCTCGGCCGCCCGCCGGGCGCGGGCCGCCGACATCGTGGGCTGGAACTCGCGCAGGACCCGCAGCCGTTCGGCCAGCGCGATCAACCGTACGGCGGAGGCGTCGCAGGACGCGAGCCCCGCCATGCCGAGCGCGTGCAGTACCGTCCCGAACACGGGGAGCTCCCTGGGCATGTGCGACGGGCCGGAGAGCAGCGCGTGCAGCCGCTGCCGGAGCCGATCGACCGGCTCCACGAGGAGTTCGAGACGGCCGGCGTGCGCGTGCGCCGTCACCGCGGCCGACTGAATCTCCAGCGCCCACGGGTCGAACCAGGGGGCGTTGTCGAGCACCGAGCCGGCCTCGGGCATCTGCGCCACGGCGCTGCGCCACAAGCCGAGGCCGACCTCCGTCTGTCCGCGGGCCAGAGCGATCTCGGCGCGTGCGGCGAGGTCGGGGACGGCGTCGTTGCGCGGGGTGCTGTCCCCCTCCGCCTGCCGGAGCCAGTACTCGGCCTCGTCGGGGTCGTCGCGCTGTAGACAGGCCAGCACCAGTCCCCGGCGGATGCCGATGGCGTCGTGCTCGTCGTCGAGTCGCGGCAGCGCCTCGAGCGCCGCCTTGAGATGCCGGTACGCGGCCTCGCCCTGCTCCGTCTGCAAACACATGTCGCTCAGCCGCGCATGGCACATAACCTGCATGGACGGGTTAGCGACCGACGCCAGTGCGGTGATCATGCGGCTGGCTGAGGCGAGCGCGCGGTCGATGTCCTGCTCGTACTCCCAGACATGGCTGGCCACGCACTCCGCGATGCCGACGACCAGCGGCTGCTCGCTGCGGCACAGCCTCTGAAGCACCTCGTAACCGGGAGGCAGCATCTCCGGGATTGCGCTCAGTACGACCGCGGTGGCGCGCAGCAGCGTGTCCGGCGGAGCCGGAGGAAGCCGCCGCAGCGTGACGAGCTGACGTCCCACGGTCACGTGCGGGCGATAGCCCATGAAAAGGCTCGCTGTGCACAACACCGTGGCGATGCGGACGACTTCGACGTACTCGGGCGCGGGGTGGTAGTGCGACAGCGGCGGACCGGTGTCGGCGGCCAGTGCGGCCAGACGCGGATAGTTGGAATCGGTGAACCACAAGGCGGCGAGGACGGCGGTGAGAGCCGCGGTGGTGGGACCGTCCCCCCGGGCCAGCGCGTGCCGTAACGCCAGCACCAGGTTGTCCTGCTCCGCCCTGATCTCCTCCCAGGCCGCCAGCGGCTCCGGCCCGAACAGCACGTCGTGATACGCGACCCCGAAGTCCCGCGCCCAGACCAGAAACCGGCCGACGGCCTCCTCCTCCTCGCCCGCCTCCGCACGGCGCGCCGCGCTGAACTCCCGTACTGTCTCCAGCATCCGGCACCGCACCCCCACCGGGGTGTCGACGACGGTCAGCAGTGACTGACCGGCCAACTGCTCCAGCAGAAACAGCGCGTCCTGGCCCAGCACCTGCTCCGCCGCCCCGCCGGTGAACCCGCCCGGGAAGACGGACAGGGTGCGCAGCGCCGCCCTGGCGTCCTCCGACAGCAGGTTCCAACTCCACTCCACGACCGCGTGCAGCGTGCGGTGGCGCTCCGGTACGTCCCGCGCCCCACCGCGCAGCAGCGCGAACCGGTCGCCGAGGCGGCGGGCGATCTCCGGCACCGACATCACCCGCACCCGTGCCGCGGCCAGCTCCACGGCGAGTGGCAGCCCGTCGAGGTGGCGACACAGCTCGGCCACCGCGTCCGGCGGCAGCTTCACGCTGGGCCGGGCGGCCCGGGCCCGCTGGGTGAACAGCTCGACCGACGTGTCGAGACCGAGTTCCGGCAGCGCGTACACCGCCTCCGACGTCAGCCCCAGGGGGGCCCGGCTGGTGGCGAGCACCCGCAGGTCCTTCGAGGCCGATACCAGGGCCTGTACGAGGTCGGCGACGCCCCGGATGACGTGCTCGCAGTTGTCCAGGGCGAGCAGAGTGGGCCCGGAGCCGAGCACGCCGAGGATGCCGGACACCGGGTCGGCCGGACCATGGCCGCTCACGGCGCCGTGCCGCCCCTCGCCGGCCCCGAGTGCTGAGGCGACCTCCCCCGCCACGTCCTCGTCCGCGGTGACGCCGACGAGCGGCACGAAATGCACCACGCGCTGTTCGGCCCGGCGGCTGACGGCGTACGCGAGCCGGGTCTTGCCGAGGCCGCCGGGGCCGACGACGGTGACGGCGCGAGAGGCACGCAGCAGCCGCTCCACCGCCGCGATGTCCTCGTCGCGGCCGAGGAGCGGGTTCGGCTCGTGGGGTACGCCGTGTCTGACCACAAGCGTCTCGCCGCGCAGCAGCTCCTGTTGCACGGCCTTCAGTCCGGCGCCCGGGTCCGTGCCGAGTTCGTCGCGCAGCTCACGGCGGTAGGCCTCGTACCGGGTCAGCGCGGCGGATGGGCCCGCCGTCGCCGCTTCGCCGCGCAGCAGCTCGGCGAGCACTTCCTCGTCGCGTGGATGCTCCGAGGCGGCCACGGCCAGCGGCCCGGCCGCCTCCGCGTGCCGGCCCAGCCGGGCGAGCGCGAGCGCCTGCGCGCGTACGAGCGCGCTGCGGACAGGGGCGCGCGCGCTGCGCAGAGCGGCTACGGCGTCGTAGGTGTCGCCGGCACCGTCAGGGGTGCCGTCCCACAGCGCGAGCCCGGCCTCAGCCGCAGCGAGCGATCCGGCGTGGTCGCCGGCCCTGGCCCGGTCCGCGCTCGCGGCGGCACGCAGCAGCAGGGCGGAGCTGTCGACCTGATGCTCGGCAAGGGTGAGCCGGTATCCGGTCGGCGTGCTCGCAACGACGTCTGCGCCCAGCAGCGCCCGCGCCCTGGACACGAGGACTTGGACAGCCTTTCCCGGCCGGTCCGGCAACTCGTCCGGCCACAGGCCCTCCACGAGCCGCTCGATGCTGCAACCGGTGCGCAAGTCGCCCGCGAGCAGCGCCAGCAAGCTGCGCAGCCGACGGGAGGTGACCTCCTGGCCGCGATAGGCGACACGCGGCAGCAGAGTCAGGTCGGTGCTCATCCTCGCAGATTAGCCAAGTCGTCAGCCGCACGTACCGTCACCGTCGGCCGAACTCCCGGCGCACGGGCTCCCTTTGCCGGCCGCGTCGGCTGTCAGCCCGGACACGGACGAACAGCCTGACCGCGGGGGACTTGTCAACACAGCGGGTTTGGGCCAAGACGTCAGTACGGTCTGGACCAGCGATTCAGATGGCACGTAGCGTCACAGAGGTTCTCAGCCGTCACACCTGTGTGGGACGTCAGCAGTGGAGACAGCCACGCGACCGTCGAGCCGTTCCCCCGGGCTTCGGACCGGCGACGGGCAGAAGCCTCCCCGCGAGGCGGCAGCAGGCCGGAGTTCCATCAACGCCTGACCTATCGACTCGAGCGGGACGGACGTTCCGCGAAAGGTGACCCGGTTCCGTGAAACCTTCTGGACGTTCCCGTTGGGCGATCGGAGGACTGATCGCCGGCGGCATATTCGTCAACTTTGTTGACCGTATTGCCTTATCGGTGGCGAGTTCACCGATTGCCGCCGAATTCGATCTCGATCTACAGCAGCTCGGCATTGTCCTTGCGGCTTTCACCTGGCCATATTGTCTGGCGCAGTTACCGGCGGGTGCGCTGGTGGACATCTTCGGCGTCTCCTGGCTCACCCGTATCGCCACCGCTCTGTGGACCGTCGCCAGTCTGCTGACCGCGCTGGCCGGTGGGCTCGGCTCGGTCATAGCGGCACGTCTGCTGCTCGGTGTGGCAGAAGGGCCATCCATGGTGGGGGCTTCCAAGGCGACTGCGGCCTGGTTCCCGCTCGGTGAGCGAGGGATGGCGACGGCGCTGTTCGACGGAGCCACGAAACTCGCCCACATGGTGGCGTTCCCGGTTCTGGCCTTTGTGATGAGCGAGTGGGGCTGGAGAGCGGGGTTCCTGTTCTGTGCCACGCTGAGCCTGCTGTTCTCGGTGCTGTGGTGGTGCGGCTACCGCGACCCCTCCACACATCCCCTGCTGGCCGACGCCGAGCGGGAGTTCATTCTCGACGGCGGGGCACGCGACACCGACCGTGCACGGATGAGGGACATTCGCTCCGTGCTCTGTGTCAGCAGGAACTGGACCATGGCGCTTGCCTTTGCCTGCTACGGTTACACGATCAATGTGGTGGTCACGTGGATGCCCGAGTTCTTTCAGCGGGAGTACGGCCTTCGACTCCTGAATTCCGGCCTTCATTCGATGATCCCGTGGGGTGTGGCGACAGTGGCCGAACTCGTCGTCGGAGGCTGGCTGGTGGACAGGCTGGTATCCCGAGGCCGTGATCCGATACTGGTCCGCAGAGCCGTGCTGACCGTAGGGCTGGTGTGCGGCGCCACCATCGGCGCTGCGGGGACCGCCGAATCCGCTGCCGCCGCGGTGGCCTGGATGTCGCTCTCCCTGTCCGGCCTGGCAATCGCCGCGCCCGTCGCCTGGAGCCTCCCCGGCCTGCTGGCTGCGCCCGGAACGGTCGGTGCCGTCAGCGGGCTGATGAACTTCGCCAATACGGCGGCCACCGGATGCGGCGTGGTGTTCACCGGATGGCTGGCCCAGGCCACCGGATCGTTTCATGCGCCCTTCCTCTTCGCGGTGGTCGTCCTAGCGGCCGGGGTGTTGCTCTACCGGTTCCTCCTACGCCCCACGCCGTCACCGCAGTCTCCCTCCCTGACCGCACCCGTCCACCGCGTGTGACCCGAAAGGCGCCGACGAGGCATCCCGCTGGACAAGGGAGGACCTGCGCCGCCAGGATGTGGACTACGCAGAGTGACGGTCGGATTTTCCGCGAGGCTGCCGCGCTTCGTCGCAATCTCTGGACATC
>NZ_JAHWZY010000073.1:0-9114 GCF_041380215.1 Streptomyces pimonensis | reverse complement strand
GCGGCGCGACGCACGACGCTCGGCGAGCGGCGGCGCGGGCACCCCCGGGATCCCGAGCGGGACAGCGGTCACGGCCTCACCCCCTGTTCCCGGAGACCGTCTCGCGCAGGGCGCGCAGCGACTCCTTCAGGGATCCCATGGTGGCGAGGACGGCGGTGGGCTCGTAGCCGCAGTGCGCCATGCAGTTGGCGCAGCGCGGGTCCTTGCCGCGGCCGTACCGGTCCCAGTCGGTGTCCTCGATCAGCTCCCGGTACGTCGGCACGTAGCCGTCGCTCATCAGGTAGCAGGGGCGCTGCCAGCCGAAGAGCGAGTAGTTCGGGATCGCCCACGCGGTGCACGGGAAGTCGACCTTGCCCTCGAGGAAGTCCAGGAACAGCGGGGAGTGGTTCAGCCGCCAGCGGCGTCGGTTGCCGCCCGCGAAGGCCTTTCTGAACAGCTCCCGGGTCTGCTCCACGCCCAGGAAGTGCTCCTGGTCGGGGGCCTTCTCGTAGGCGTAGGCGGGCGAGATCATCATCTCGTCGACCTCGAGGTCGTCGTTGAGGTAGTCGAGCACCTCGACGATCGTCTGCGGGGTGTCGGTGTTGAAGAAGGTCGAGTTGGTGGTGACCCGGAAGCCGCGCCGTTTGGCCTCCTTGATGGCCGCCACGGCCTCGTCGAACACGCCCTCCTTCGCCACCGACTCGTCGTGGCGCTCGCGCAGTCCGTCGATGTGCACGGCGAAGGCGAAGTAGGGCGAGGGAGTGAACCTGTCCATCTTCTTGCGCAGCAGCATGGCGTTGGTGCACAGGAAGACGTACTTGCGCCTGGCCACCAGCTGGCGCACGATCTCGTCGATCTGCGGATGCATCAGGGGCTCGCCGCCGGCGATCGACACCATGGGCGCCCCGGACTCCAGAACCGCGCCGACGGCCTGGGCGACGGGCATCCGCTGCTTGAGCACCCCGGCCGGGTGCTGGATCTTGCCGCACCCCTCGCACTTGAGATTGCAGGCGAAGAGCGGTTCCAGTTCGACGATCAGCGGGAACTTGTCCCTCCTGCGGAGCTTCTGTTCGGCCAAGTATGTAGCGACCTTGACGGACTGACGCAGCGGCATGGCCATCTGGCTCACCTCCTGGGGAGCAGCAAGGAACGGTGCCATTCACGGAAAGCCGGGAGTACGGACCGGAGAACGCGGAAAGCCGATATTCCACCGCGTACCGTGCCGATCCGGACGAGTTCGTGCTCAGGAGCGTCCACGACCACCCGGACGGCCGCAACCGGGCGCTCGCCCACCCGGACGGCGCTCAGCAGCGTGGCGGCGGACTCCATGTCGACCGCGATCGCGCCGGTCGCGAGCAGATCGGACCGCTCGTGGCCGCGGACGACGTGGTCGGAGCCGGTGAGGGGACCGGTGTGGACGGTGCGCCCGGGCGCTGCCCGTCCCAGCTCCTTCGCCAGCAGTTCGGTCCCCACGCACGGGACACTGCCGCGCGGGTCCCGGGTCTCCTCGGCGACGACCAGGTCGCCGGGGTGCATACCGGGGGCGAGCCCGGCGCAGAAGCCGGTGGCGAGGACGGCCGCCCGGTCCAGGTCCGGGTCGGCGAGCATCCGGGTGATACAGCGCTCGGCCGCCGTCGGCCCCATGCCCGTGCGCAGGACGGTGACCGGCCCGCCCGAAGCGCCCCGTTCACGCCTGTGCAGGGCCAGCTGCTCGATGCCGAGCGCGCAGGCGATCAGCAGCGGGACCGGGGCGGGCCGGGGCCTCATCAGCTTCCCTTCGCCTCGGCGAGCGGCTGCCCCGGCCCGGTCCTCGCCACGGCCGGCTTCCCGCCGAACGGCTCCCCGTGCACGTACCGGCCGAGCGCGGTGAGCGGGAAGACCTGCCGGTAGAGGTGGTAGTTGATGGAGAAGTCCCAGGGGAAGCCGGTGCCGGTGAAGTACGGCTCGTCCCAGGAGCCGTCCTCGCGCTGGGTGGCGGCCAGCCACTCGATGCCGCGCTCGACGGCCCTGGAGTTCCGCTCCCCCGCCGCCAGCAGGGCCATGAGCGCCCAGGCGGTCTGCGAGGCGGTGGAGGCGCCGCGGCCGGCCCACTGCCGGACGTGGCGGTAGGAGCGCAGGTCCTCGCCCCAGCCGCCGTCGTCGTTCTGCACCTTCTCCAGCCAGGCCACGGCCCGCCGGATCGCCGGGTGCGAGACGGGGATCCCGGCCGCGGTCAGCGCGGGGACGACCGAACCGGTGCCGTAGATGTAGTTGACGCCCCAGCGTCCGAACCAGGAGCCGTCCGGCTCCTGTTCGGCAAGCAGCCACTGGATGCCGCGCCGGGTGCGCGGGTCGTGGGCGAGGCCCTCCACGGCGAGCATCTCCACGACGTGCGCGGTGACGTCGGCCGACGGCGGGTCGATGACCTCGCCGAAGTCGCAGAACGGCAACCGGTTGGGGAACGGGCTGGTGTTGTCGACGTCGAACGCGCCCCAGGCTCCGTTCCTCGACTGCATGCCGAGGTTCCAGCGCACCCCGCGCCCGACGGCGTTGTCCAGCCGCTCGGGGTCGTGGTGCTTGACCCGGCGCAGCGCGAGGACCACCTCGGCGGTGTCGTCGATGTCGGGGTAGTTGTCGTTGTGGAACTCGAACGCCCAGCCCCCCGGCGGCAGGTGGGGCCGGCGCACGGACCAGTCGCCGGGCCGTACGATCTGCTCGCCGAGCATCCAGTCGGCGGCCTTGACCAGTTGCGGGTGGTCGGCGGGCAGGCCCGCGTCGGCCAGCGCGATGGTGGCGAGGCAGGTGTCCCACACCGGGGACTGGCAGGCCTCGATCATCCGGGCCCCGTCCTCGCGCCACACGGCGAACCGGTCCAGCGACTCCAGGCCCGCGCGCATCACCGGGTGGTTCAGGTCGTACCCGAGCAGGTGCAGCGCGATGATCGAGTACACCGCCGGGGGCTGGATGCCGCCCCAGCAGCCGTCGTTCTCCTGCCGTTCGATGATCCAGCGGGCGGCGGTGTTCATGGCCGCCCTGCGCAGCCGGCGCGGGACGGCTCTGCGCAGCGTGTGCAGGGCCCTGTCCAGCCGCTGGAAGACACCGTCCCAGCTGGCCGGCGGTGCGAGCGGCCGGGGCGGGTTGGGGCGGCGCGGATCGGTGTGCAGCTCGTCCAGCGGGAACGGAGCGGGGCGCACCGGCCGCTCGGCGGAGACGATGGTCAGCGGCACGATGGTCTGCCGGGCCCAGCAGCCGAAGTCGTAGATGTTGAGCGGCGCCCAGGACGGGAACCAGATCAGTTCGGGCGGGAGTTCGGGCAGGTCCTCCCACTTCCACCAGCCGAACAGGGCCAGCCAGATCCGGGTGAAGACGCGGGAGGCGGCGATGCCGCCCCGTTCGCGGATCCAGGCGGAGGCCTTCGCCATGTGCGGGGCGTCGGGCGGATCGCCGGCCAGCCGCAGCGCGACATACGCCTCGATGGTGGCGGAGAGGTCGCCGGGGCCGCCGTGGAAGGTGGCCCAGGTGCCGTCCTCGCGCTGCTGGCCGCGGACGAACAGGGCGGCGGCGCGGGTGGTGTCCTCGTCGCGGATGCCGAGGAACTGGCGCAGCAACAGGTCCTCGGCGTCCATGGTGACGTTGGTCTCGAGGTCGCCCTTCCACCAGCCCTGGTCGTCCTGCCGGGACAGCAGGAAGGCGGTGGCGCGCCGCATGGCACGGGCGGCGATGTCGGGAACCCCGGCCGCCTCGGGGATGTCGGTGTCGTTTTCGCTGGCCGCGGCCACCGCGGGCGGCAGGGCCGCCCCGGTGCTTCCGTCGGTCGTCGCTGTCATGGCTTCCCCTTCGTGCAGTCCTGCGAGTGGTGTCTGCTGTGGGTCCGCCGTCGGCCGGTGCCGTTCTCCCCTGGGCACCGGCCGGCGACTACGCGAGGGCTATTCGACCGATAGTGATCATCTCTTCCGTACGACGACGAAGTCCGCGAGCGCCGTGAACCGTTCCCGTACCGGGGCGGGCATGTCCACGGCGTGCAGGGCCTCGATGGCGATGGTGTGCTGACGGCGTGCCTCTTCGGCGGTCCAGTCGCGGCCGCCGGCCTCCTCGATGAGGGCGGCACGGGCCGCGAACTCCTCCTCGGAGAAGTTCGCGAAGTCGCTGCTCTTGGCGTCGGCGGCGAGGATCTCGCCGAGCCGCTCGGAGGCGGGGCCGCCCGCCGCGAGCGCGGCCACGACCGGGAGGGACTTCTTGCGCTGGCGCAGGTCGCTCCAGGTCTGCTTGCCGGTGGCCTCCGGGTCGCCCCAGATGCCGAGGAGGTCGTCGACGGCCTGGAAGGCCAGGCCGAGGTGGTAGCCGTACGTCTCCAGCGCGTCGGCGGTACGGTCGTCCGCGCCGCCGAGCACCGCGCCGATGGAGCTGGCGCAGGCGAGCAGGGCGCCGGTCTTGTTCCCCTCCATCTCCAGGCACTCCTCGACGCTCACGCGGTCACGGTGCTCGTAGGAGATGTCCTGGGCCTGGCCGTCGATGAGCGAGCGGCTGGCGGTGATCAGCCGGCGCGTGGCACGGCCCGCCTCGACGGTGCCGAGTTCCAGCAGCACCTCGTTGGCCAGGGCGAACAGGGCGTCGCCGACCAGGATGGCCTGGGCGGGGCCGTGCACCTTCCAGACGGTGTCGCGGTGCCGGCGCTGTTCGTCGCCGTCCATCAGGTCGTCGTGCAGGAGTGAGAAGTTGTGGACCAGTTCGACGGCGACCGCGCCGGGCACGCCGGTCTCCGGGGCGGCCCCGGTGACCTCGGCGGACAGCATGGCGAGGGCGGGGCGCACGGCCTTGCCGCCGTCGCCGTCCGCGGGTCGGCCGTGGGCGTCGATCCAGCCGAAGTGGTAGGCGGCGACCGTGTCCATGGGAGGCGCCAGGCGGTCGACAGCCGCCCGCAGTACCGGCGTGGCCAGGGTCCGCCCGCGCTCCAGGAGCGCGGACACGTCCACCGCGGTCCTTCGAGCGGCCTGCGAGGCCGGGGGCACAGTGGGCACAGTCTCTCCTCTTGTTGCGGTACCGGAAGTGCGGAGGTCCTCCGCGCCGCGTTCGTCAACCCTCACCGGGCCCACCTCGCAGTGCGACACCGGTCTCCTCCGGATGGTGACCGGAGGCCTGGGAGGTGCCCCCCGGGAAGGCGGAGTGCGCCGCCTCCTCCAGAGCGAAGAGACGGCGGGGGCGGGGCCGGCCGAGGGCGCTCAGCGCGGCGTCCGCCGCGCCGACGCCGCTGCGGACCGCGCTCTCCATGGTCGCGGGCCACCCGGTGGCGGTCCACGCTCCGGCCAGGTACAGGCCGGGTGCCTTGGTGCGGGCGCCGGGCCTGAGGCGTCCGACGCCGGGGGCCGGAGCGAACGTGGCGGTGCGCTCCCGGGTGACGAAGAAGTCCTCGACCCGGGCGTCGCGGGTGCGCGGCAGCAGGCGTTCGAGTTCGGGCAGGTAGCGCTCGCGCAGCGCGGCGACCGGCTCGTCGATGTCGTCCTGGGCGACCGACTGGGAGAGCGCCAGGTACTGGCCGCGCTTCAGACCGGAGGCCTCGGTGCGGTCGAAGACCCACTGCACGGGGGTGCCGAGGGCGGCGAGGAAGGGCCGGGCGAGCACCTTGCGGTCGTAGACGACGTGCACGTTGAGGATCGGGGCGGTGCCGATGGCGAGCAGCCGCTCGGGGGCGTCGAGTGCGCCCGCGGGCAGCAGGTCGTACGCCTCGCGCTGCGGTACGGCGAGGACGACCGTGTCGGCGTGGATCGTCTCGCCCGGAACCCGGACGCTCCACCCCCCGTTCCCGTTCACGCAGACGGAGGTGGCCCGCGTGCGGACCTCGGTGCGTACGCCCGCGGAGTCGAGCGCCTTGCGGGCGAGCCGGTCGTGCAGTTCGCCCAGCGGCACCCGGGCCCAGCCGATGTCGGCCGCCGAAGGGTCGGACAGCAGACCGGTCCTGAACACCATCGCGGCGAGCGACAGGGACGTGTCGCCCGCGACCGCGTTGAGGGTGGCGACCCCGATCAGGTCCCACAGGGCCTCGACGGCGCGCGCCGACTGGCCGTGCGCGGTCAGCCAGCTGCCGAAGTCCTGGGTGTCCAGGGCCGGATCGGTGAGGTCGAGTCCCTTCAGCGCGAGCGCGGCCCGGACCGCCCTGGCCCGGTCGGCGAGCGACAGGTGCGGATACGTGGCGAGGCTGCGCCCCAGGTGCAGGGGGACCGGCAGCGCGTCGCGCCGCAGCCTGCCGAGCCGCCGCCCCTCGGGGCGCGCGACGTCGAGCACGGGCACGTCGAGGCGGTCCTGCAGCGGTGCCAGCGCCGCTCCGTCGATCCGGTCGAGGAACCAGCGGTAGGCGGTGCAGCAGCGCAGGTACACGTGCTGGCCGTTGTCGACGGTCAGGTCGCCGCGCCGGAAGGAGAAGGCGAGCCCGCCCAGGCGCGGCCGGCCCTCGAGCAGGGTGACGCCCACCCCGGCGTCGGCGAGCGCCAGCGCGGCGGTGACGCCGGCCAGCCCGCCGCCTACGACGACGGCGTGCCGTCCCGCCGGAACGGGGCCGTCCGTGAGCGGCCCCGCGGAGCGTGTGCCGTGGCTCATACGTCCTCCCCCGCCCGGCCGGTGCGCCGCTCGAACGGTGCGGTACCGGCCGTCTCGGTCTGGGACGCGGTGGCGCGGCGGAGGGTCGCCCGCCGCTTTCCGCCGGGACACGGGGTGTCCATCAGGCGCGCCTCCTGACGGTGCGCCGGGTCAGGTGCCGGGTGTCCAGGCCGGACAGGCCGCGCACCGCGACGTAGGCCTTCTCGCGTCCGGGCAGGGAGACCCGGCCGCGCAGCACCGCCCCGGGGTCGCGCTCGATGCGGTCCAGGAGCCGGCGGTAGATGCCGGCCATGGCGGCGACGCAGGCGCCGCTGCGCCGGTCGAGCATGGGGAGCAGCCGGTAGCCCTCGGCGAAGAGGGCGCGGGCCCTGCGCACTTCGAAGTGCACCAGGCCCGCGAAGTCGGAGCCCTCCGGTGGCGTCGGCCCGCCGAACCCGGCGGAGCAGCCGAACTTGGCGAGGTCGTCGGCGGGCAGGTAGGTGCGCCCGCCCCCGGCGTCCTCGCGGACGTCGCGGAGGATGTTGGTGAGCTGGAGGGCGAGGCCGAGGGTGTCGGCGTACTCGGGCGCGCGGTCGACGCCGCGCGCGCCCGGTTCGGTGCCGAACACACCGAGCGAGAGCCGTCCGATGGCGCCCGCGACACAACGGCAGTAGGCCTTGAGGTCGTCCCAGGTCTCATAGGTCTCGCCGCGTACGTCCATCTGGACGCCGTCGATGAGTTCGTCCAGGCCGCCGAGCGGGATCGGGAAGTGCTCGGCGGCGTGGGCGAGGGCGACCGCGACCGGGTCGGTGTCGTCCTCGTCGACCGCGCCGTCGCGGACCCGGGCGAGCAGCGCCCGGGTGTCCTCCAGCCGGGTCACCTTGACGTCGTTCGCCAGCGGGCCGTCGCCGATGTCGTCGACGCGCCGGGAGAACGCGTACAGCGCCGACATCGCGCGCCGCTTGGGCGTCGGCAGCAGTCGGATGCCGTAGGCGAAGTTGCGCGCCTGCTGTCCGGTGACGGCCTCGCAGTAGCTGTAGGCGGCGAGTACCGGTGCCGACGCGGGTGGTTGCGACTCCACGGTCCGGATCACCCCTTTCCTCGCAGAGTCACGCCCGCCTCGCGCAGCAACTGGACCTTGCCGGGCTTGGGCGGGCCGGGGAGTACGTCGTATTCGGCGGCGGCGATCGCACGGAGGGCCGCCCTTCCTCCCGCCACGAAGCCCGTGAGCAGCAGCCGGAGCCTGCCGTGGACGCTACCCACGAGGGGGGCTCCCTCATCCAGCAGGTCCCGGGCGCGTTGCGCCTGGTACGCGACCAGCGCGCGCACCGACGCGCCGGCGGTGGGTACGGCGAGGTCCGCCTCCTGGACGTGGAAGCGCCTCATGTCCGTGGCGGGCAGGTAGACGCGGTCGCGGCCGAGGTCCTCGGCGACGTCCTGGAGGTGCTCGACGATCTGGAGGGCGGTGCAGACCGCGTCGGAACGGCGGACGCGCTCGGGCGTCGAGGTGCCGGTGACGGCGAGGACGAGGCGGCCGACGGGGTTGGCCGACAGTTCGCAGTAGGCGAGCAGGTCGTCGTAGGTCTCGTAGCGCTTGACGAGCTGGTCCTGGCGGTTGGCGGCGATCAGGCCGAGGAAGGGCTCGGGGGTGAGCGCGTGGCGGCGGACCGTCGGCCGGAGCCGGCGCAGCAGCGGGTGGCGCGGCTCGGGGCCGGCCGGATCGAACACCCGGTTCAGGTCCGTCTCGAAGGCGTCCAGCAGCGCCAGCCGGTCCTCGGCCGCCTCGTCGGACACCCCGAGGAGGCGGGCGTCGGCGCCGCCGGGGGCCAGATCACCGTCGCCGATGTCGTCGACCAGACGGGCGAACCCGTACACCGCCATGAGGTCGTCGCGCCAGGGCCGGGGCAGGAAGAAGGGGGCCACGGGGAAGTTCTCGGCGGCGGCCTTGTCGAGGGTGGCTCGCTCGGGGTCGACGGCACGCGCCGCGGCCACGGGCGTCATCGCGGACTGCCATGGGAGGGAACGGCACATGCTGCGCTCAACCGGGGAGTCTCCGTAGCCATTGCCGTCACATCTCCCGTTCTACACCGCTGACCCAATGCACACTATTTCGGACACGCCGCCAGGTTTCCGCCCCGCGGCACCGCTGGATGGCGTCGGGCATTATGGCCCTGATTGCCGCCTTTCAGGACCGGTACAGCTTACGTGGCACGACGCGGCACGTGGCCGCGGGGGTCTCCGCACAACACGACAACGCACCGACCGGCGTCAAGATTCCGCGCGGCGGCCGGAGTTGACGTCTCCTTCGCAGACGCCGGCCCCGCCGGACAGTTCCGGCGGGGCCGGCCCGCACCGGGCTACTTCCCCGTGAACTTCTCGTACTCCCTGAGTACCTCGTCGGTGGGTCCGTCCATGCGCAGCTCACCGCGTTCCAGCCACAGCACGCGGTCGCAGGTGTCGCGGATCGACTTGTTGTTGTGGCTGACCAGGAACACCGTGCCGGCCTGCTTGCGCAGCTCCCGGATCCGGGCCTCGGAGCGCTTCTGGAAGGAACGGTCGCCGGTGGCCAGCGCCTCGTCGATCATC
>NZ_JAHWZY010000072.1:0-9353 GCF_041380215.1 Streptomyces pimonensis | reverse complement strand
GGTGCCCGATCGTCCGGCTCCAGGACCAGGTGCTGCGTGCGGGGTCGATACCGAACTTCGCGAAGTAGGCGACGTGAAGCCTGCGGTGGCCCAGGTGTGGCAGGACGAACCGGTCGATGTCCGCGAGGCCGAGCCCAGCGTCGGCGAGCGCCTGCTTGACGACGGCCTCCTGCGCGGTGGCGACCCGGGCGACGGTCGGGGTCACGCCGTGGCGGGCCAGGAAGTCCTGCTTGTGCGCCTCCAGATCGACCGCCTCGCGGTGGCTGAACGGGGCCGGTCCGAACGGGTCGTCGCCGCGGTGCATGCCCTCCAGGTCGGGTGCGGAGACGGTCGCGATGCTGCGGACCCGGGCGAAACCGGAGTGCCGTGAGACCACCAGGGCGGTGCCCCCGTCGCCGTAGACGGTTCCCGGGTCACTGCGCCACCGGTCGAACCCAGGTGGGCAGAACCGGTCCCCGGTGGTCAGCAGGGCCGCCACCCGGGCCGGGTCGGCGGCCAGGTAGGCCCAAGCCAGGTCGAGTGCCGCCATGCCGCCGTTGGAGACCTGCCGGATCTCCATCGCGGGGCACTGGTTGCCGACGGCGGTCCGCTGGACGTACGAGGCGGGGGCCCACAGGTCGAAGCCCTGGTAGTAGAAGCTGGCGTGTAGCACCAGGTCGATGTCGCCCGGTTCGGCGGCGGCCCGCTCCAATGCGGTCCGGGCGGCCCGGGCCGCCATCTCGGGAGCCGGATTCTGCGCGGAGACCGTCACCGACTCCATCCGGGTGGAGCGGGCGACGACGGCGTCGCAACGGCCTTCCGCGACCGCGTCCGCGACCTGTTCCACGGGGGGCAGCCACGTCCCGGTCGCTCTGATGTACAGCTCGCCCCCGTTCATGCCGCCGCCCTCTCCACGGGTCGGTGCGCGACCGCGTCGGTGGGCGTGGGGGCCCGTACGACCATGGCGCTGTTGAAGCCGTGGTGGCCGCGGGCCAGGACCAGGGCCGCGGTGCCGGAGACAGGCCGGGGCCTGCCGACGACGAGGTCGAGACCGTATGTGTCGGGGATGCGGGTGACGTTGACCGTCGGCGGGGCGAGCTGCTCGCGCAGGGTCATCAGGGCGGTGACCACGTCGAGCGGGCCGGCACCGGAGTAGAGCCGGCCGGTGGCCGCCTTGGGTACGGTGACCGGGACTCCTCCCGCGCCGAAGATCCCGGTCAGCGCGGTGGCCTCGGCCGCGTCGAGTTCGGGAACCCCTGCACCGTCGGCGAAGACGACGGCGATCTCCTCCGGCCCGGTTCCGGCGTCGGCGAGCGCCTGCTCGACGGCCCGGCGCAGGCCCGGAGGACGCCCGGACCCGGGGCGCGGGTCGAAGGTGGCGCCGAACCCGGCGATCTCGCCGTAGTGACCGCGCCCGCGCGCACGGGCCCGTTCGGCGCTCTCCAGGGTCAGCAGAGCGCCACCCTCTCCGGGCAGATGACCGGAGGCCCGGTCGTCGAAGGGCCGGTAGGTGTCGGCGGTGAGCCGTCCACCGGCCAGTTGGGCGGCCATGCCGTACGGGCACAGGGAGCAGTCCATGCCGCCGGAGATCATCAGCTGCGCACCGGTGCGGATCTGGCGTCTGGCGTGGGCGAGGACGTCCAGACCGCCGGCCTGCTCGCCGACGAAGACGCCGGTCGGCCCGTTCATGCCGTGCCGGATGGAGATCTGGCCGGTGTTGACGGCGTAGAACCAGGCGAAGGACATGTAGGCGCTGACCTTCTTGGGGGACTCGCCCCACAGGTGCTGGAGCTCGCGCTGGCCGAAGCCGAACCCGCCGGAGGCACCGGCCGTGATGACGCCACGGTCCAGTGACGGCACGGAGTCGAGGTCGATGCCGGCGTCGACGACGGCCCAGTCGGCCGCGGCCAGGGCGAACTGGGTCATGCGGTCGGTCTGCGGGATCAGCCGGCTGGGCAGGTGGTCCCCCGCCTCGAACCCGGTCACCTCACCTGCCCGGCGCGTCGGATAGCGGCTGGGGTCGAACGCCTGGAGGCGTCGGATGCCGTCCTCGCCGCGCAGCGTCGCCGCCCAGTAGGCGTCGAGTCCGATTCCCGTGGGGGCGACGACACCGATGCCCGTGACCACTACGGGGGTCATGCGGCCCACCCCTCGGGCCGGCGCAGCACCATGGCGCTCTGGAAACCGCCGAAGCCGCTGCCCAGGGTGAGGGCGGACGACATGTGCTGTTCCCTGGCGTGCAGGGGGACGTAGTCCAGGTCGAGTTCGGGGTCGGGCTCGGTCAGGTTGGCGGTGGGCGGGATGACGCCGTGTTCGAGGGCCAGTGCCGTGGCCGCGATCTCGATGGAGCCGATGGCGCCCAGTGAGTGCCCGATCATCGACTTGATGGAGCTGACCGGGACCCGGTGGGCGTGGGCTCCGAGGCTGCGTTTGAGGGCCGCGGTCTCGTGCACGTCGTTCTGCTTGGTGGCGGTGCCGTGGGCGTTGACGTAGCCGAGCGCGTCGGGCCCGAGCCTGGCCTCGTCGAGGGCGGCGGCCAGCTCGCGCCCGTCGGTCCGCAGCCCGGTCATGTGGTACGCGTTGCCCCGGGAGGCGTAGCCGGCGATTTCGGCGTACACATGGGCGCCCCGGCGCCGGGCCGCCATGAGCTCCTCGAGCACCAGGACGGCGGCGCCCTCGCCGAGGACGAAGCCGTTGCGGGTGCGGTCGAAAGGGCGCAGCGCGGTCGCCGGGTCGTCGTTGCGGGGCGAGGTGGCCCGGATGGCGTCGAAGCAGGCCACGGTGATCGGGGAGATGGGGGCGTCGGTGGCCCCGGCGATCATCACGTCGGCGGTGCCCTCGCGGATGAGGGCCGCCGCGTGCCCGACCGAGTCGAGACCTGAGGTGCAGCCGGCCGAGACAACGGTGCAGGGGCCCTCGGCGCCGACCTCCCAGGCGAGTTCGGCGGCCATGGAGCTCGGCACGAAATGGTCGTACAGCTGCGCGCCGGCGGCAGTGTGGTCGACCAGCCACTCCTGCCCGCCGCCGCTCAGGGCCACGTACTCCTCTTCGAGCTTCTGGGTACAGCCGACCGCGCTGCCGAGGCTGATGCCGGTGCGGTGGGCGGTGTCGGGGTCGGGCTCCAGGCCACTGTCGGCGACGGCCTCGCGCAGCGCGACCAGAGCGAACTGCGCCGCCCGGTCGAGCCGTCCGGCGTCCTCGGGACTCAGGCCCTGCTCCGCGGCGTCGAAGTCGCACTCGGCCGCAATCCGGGAGCGGAAGTGTGCCGAGTCGAAGAGGCTGATGACCCGGGTCGCGGTGCGGCCGCCGGTGATCGTCTGCCAGAACTGCTTAGTACCGATGCCGCCGGGGGCCACCACTCCGATGCCGGTGATCGCGACCCGCCGGGTCATCGTGCCTCCCCGGTGGCGCTGTGCCGCTCGAGGTAGAGGTTCGAGCTGCTGGTGCTGATCGCCCGCAGCGCCTCGGCGGGCGGCCGGAAGTCGGCCTGGCCGACGGCGGCGCGGAGGGAGGCGACGTCGGTCCAGCGGGCGATGTTGACGTAGGCCTGCGGCTGTTCTAGGTGGCGTACGAGGCTGTAGCCGAGGAAGCCGGGCTGGCGCTCCATGAAGCGTGCCGTGCGGGCGAAGACGTCCTCGAACTCCTCCGGGGTAGTGCGGAGGGTGAAGCTGTTGACGAAGGTGGCCGGGCCGTCGGAGGCGGGGCCGGGCTGCTCAGCTAACATGGGTCGGTGCTCCTCATCGTCCGGGCGTCCGGCGACGCGTACGCCGAGGTCAGACTGAAACCCTCTATGGCGTGCCTCGCGACGGCCTAGAAGACGGCTGGATACCGCTCCCCGGGTCAGGGGCCGGTGCGCCCCAGCCGCACGGGGATGCCGACGTCCCGCTGCCATGCGTGGCCGAGTCCGGCGGCGGCGGCGATGGCGCTCCAGCCGGCCAGCTCACCGCCCTGGTAGTGGACGATGTCGGAGCCGTTACGCCGGGGCAGGGCCCGGCCCGCGACGATCTCGGCGAGCAGCAGGGGCTCCTGCCGGGGGTCCGCGGAGCGGCCGCAGGGGGCAGCGAGGCTGATGTGCCGGACGTGAGGTCCAGGGGCTGCGGGCGCGGCCGTGGCGGCCTGGTCGATCAGGAGCGCCCCGGCCGCGAGCCATTCGGCCCGGACGGGTGGATCGCCACCGGTGGCGGCGACGACGTCGGCGCCGCCGGCGGCGGTACGGGCGTCGTCGCAGACGCGCACCCGCAGGCCGGTGCGCAGGGCGGCCGCGTCGGCGAAGTCACGGGTCCGGCGCGGCTCCCGGCCGACGACGTGCACCTCCGAGAGCGACGGCAGCGCGCGGTGCAGCACGAGAAGGCAGGACCAGGACGGTTCGCCGGTGCCGAGGAGAGCGAGCAGGGAGGGCACCGGCGGGGCGAGGTACCGCGCGGCGAGCCCAGACGGGATGGCGCTGCGCCATCCGTCCAGGGCACCGGCGTCGACAAGGCCGAGGAGGGATCCGTCATCGGCGAGCAGCAGTTCCACACGCGGCGCGGACTGGTCGGCACCCTGGTCGAGACGGACGGCGAAACAGCGGCCGAAGGGCCCGGGCGCGTGGGGTCCCACGGTCAGCCGGCAGCGCGTGGCGGGCAGCAGGACCAGGGTTTCGGGTCCCAGCGCCGGACCGTTGCCGAGGAGCAGTCGCTGGACGTCGGAGAACCGCTCCTCCATGAAGGCCTCGTCGTCGAAGGCGTCGTCCACGTCTTCCGAGGTCAGCATGATCGGCACAGCGGACGTCCTCTCGGGACGGGCGTGATGGGTACGCAAACTTGAGTATCACGGGACGTGTGCCGTCATCCACCGAACCCCGGGCAACGGCCTGAAGGGCGCCTTGTCAGGCGCTCTTCTCCTCCCCCGCCATGACGTAGGCCCCCGCCTCCAGGCGCTCGATCAGTGCCTCGGTCCAGGCGGCCTGGCTTGCGGCGCTGTGTTCCCAGAGGCCGAGGAGCTCACGGACGTGGGCCCGCTGCGGCCGCTCCCCCGCCGTCTCGTCGACCTTGGCGATCAGCTCCCCCTGCTCGGCCGAGAGCGACACGATGCGCTCGCGCAGCAGGCCGATCGCCTCCTCGCGGCTGAGCGCGGGCAGCAGCACCAGTGCCGCTCCCAGCATGTCCGGCCGGTTGTTCCCCTGGCGCAGCGCGTCACGCAGCAGCCGGAAGAACTCCTCCTCGCCCGGGGGCGCGATCTCGTAGTCGACCCGGCCCGGCCAGTCGGGGATGTCGGTCGACTTCAGCAGCCCGTCCTTGGCCAGCTGCCTGAGCGCGTGGTAGATCGAGCCGAACTTGATGTGCGCCCATTCGTCGGCCCCCCAGGACAGCAGCTCGGAGCGGACCAGGTAGCCGTGCGCCCGGCCGTGCATCCGCACGACTCCTAGGACGAGCAATCTCGTGGCGGACATCGTCTCCCTGCTAAATCTCCCTCATGGCACGGACTGCAACCGGTGCTCCGCGCATCGACCGGGCCTCGCCGAATGGTCCCACGGTAGTACATGACCTGCTGTTCTCCGCGGGCCCGGGAGAGACGGAACGCGCGCAGCGCCCCGTGTCGAGTGCCGCTGCAACGACTCTCGACTTCCCTACGAGGTCACGCCCCGAGGATGGAGGCCCATCGCATACGGTCGCTCGCCGGAACAGGGGTTGGGATGCGGGTACTCTTCACCACCTTCGCCGCCAAGTCGCACATGCATGCCCAGGTGACACTCGCCTGGGCCCTCAAGGCAGCGGGCCATGACGTCAGGATCGCCAGTCATCCCGATCTCGCCGACGAGATCATCCGCACCGGGCTGACCGCCGTCGGTGTCGGGGAGGAACTGCATCTCGACGAGCAGATGCAGGAGACCCAGGAGAACATCGGCCAGGACGTCGACCAGCTGGAGAGCCAGGCGCAGGTCGGTCTCGACATGAGCGAGGTCCGCCCGGAGCGGTTGACCTGGGACTACACGCTCGGTGTGTTCACGGCCATGACCTCGGTCGTCTTCCAGAACTGCTGCTCCGACCAGATGGTCGACGAGCTAGTGGAGCACTGCCGCTCCTGGAAGCCCGACCTGGTCCTGTGGGACACCATGACCTTCGCCGGCGCTATCGCCGCCATGGCCACCGGGACGGCGCACGGCCGGCTGCTCTTCGGCCTCGATCTGGCGGGCCGGATGCGCGAGACCTTCCTGGACCAGCTGGCGGCACGCCCGCCAGAGCTGCGGGACGACCCGCTGCGTGAGTGGCTCACCTGGAACCTGGAGCGGCACGGCGCCTCCTTCGAGGAGGCCGCGGTGACGGGCGACTTCACCGTCTGCCCGCTGCCGGCGTCCATGCGGTTCCCGGTGGACCTGCACTACGTCCCGGTGCGGTACGTGCCGTACAACGGCCAGTCCACGGTGCCGCAGTGGCTCCAGGAGCCGCCGAAGCGGGGCCGCCGGGTGTGAACCGCCCCGGCTCGAATAGAGACTCGATTTCATGAAAGGATCGAGTCATGGCACGACCTTCCCGTTACCCGCTTGAGCTCCGCCGCCGTGCGGTGCGCATGGTCGCTGAGGTGCGCGACGATCACCCGAACGAGACGGCCGCTCTGCAGACGGTGGCCGACAAGCTCGGCATCGGCTCCCGCGAGACGCTCCGAAACTGGGTGAAGCAGCACGAGATCGACGCGGGGGCGCGTCCAGGGACGACGACGGAGGAGTCCGCCCAGCTCAAGGCGTTGAAGAAGGAAAACGCCGAACTCAAGCGGGCCAACGAGATCCTCAAGGCCGCGGCAAGTTTCTTCGCGGCCGAGCTCGACCGGCCACACACAGGCGCTGTCACGTTGGCTGGCCGGCGTGGGATGATCTTGTGGCTGGTCGTGCTGGGGAGGGGTTCGCTCGTGTCGTCCGCGCCGCCGTCGTACAAGGGGCACCGGTACCCGGCCGAGGTCATCTCCTACTGCGTGTGGCTGTACTTCCGCTTCCCGCTCAGTTTCCGTGAGGTCGAGGAGCTGATGCTCGAGCGCGGTGTTGCCGTCTCCCACGAGACGGTCCGGCGCTGGTGTGCGAAGTTCGGGCAGGGCTACGCCAATGGCCTGCGCCGGAGGCGGCCCCGACCCGGGGACAAGTGGCACCTGGACGAGGTCTTCCTCAAGATCAACGGTGAGCGGAAGTACCTGTGGCGGGCCGTGGGCTCCGACGGCACCGTCCTGGACATCCTGGTCCAGAACCGGCGGGACACCGCTGCGGCCAGGCGGTTCTTCCGCCGGCTGCTGAAGAAGACCCGTACGGTGCCACGGGTGGTCGTCACCGACAAGCTCCGCTCCTACCGGGCGGCCCACCGCGAGGTCATGCCCTGCGTGGAACACCGTGCCCACAAGGGCCTGAACAACCGGGCCGAGAACAGCCACCAGCCCACCCGGCAACGAGAACGTGCGATGAAAGGCTTCCGCTCCGTCGGAGGAGCCCAGCAGTTCCTAGCCGCGTTCAGCGGCATCTCACCCCACTTCAGGCCACACCGCCACCTGATGACCGCCACCGACTACCGAGCCGAGATGACCGTCCGCTTCGCAATCTGGGACCAGATCACCGGCGTGGCCAGCCGACCTGCCGCCGCCTGAACACAGGCCCGGACCACAAGCACACCACGCCCCGACGCGCCATCAGCCGGTCACACACCCAACAACGTGACAACGCCCCCCACCGGCCAATTCGGCCAGCGAGAGCCGGATAGCACGTCCGAGCTTCACATCCGCCATGGGAAACGGATCTCCGCGCTCGCGAGCGTGAGAGTCCGCCTGCCCGTCGGCTGGCCCCGCCGACATCAGGGCCGCCGAACCCAATCAGTAGAACCGCTGACGTGATCGCGGACCCCGGCCAACTGGCCGTACGGCCTTCGCACCGACTGACCCTGATCGCTACTCGCTCCAACCACAGCTGACCGGGCACCTTGCAGTCTCGTGTCGGCGAACGAACTCAGCGTTGTCAGCCGGGGATGTTGCGGGGGTCGTCGCCGTAGGTGTACTCGGTACGGATCCGCCCGTCTGTGCCGTGGACGACGACCTGCGCCGGCTTGTGCTGCTTGGCCTGCTGGCGGGCCGCGATGATGGCCTCCTGCTGAGTGCGGTGCGGCTCGCGCACCGCACGGCGGCCTTCCTTGTGCTGAACCTGCCACTGCCGCGCCGCCGTCTCCTCCTTATCGGGAGTGACGTGATAGACGGTCCGCTTCGGCTTGCGCTCTGCCATCGTTTCTCCATCACACGTGGTGCGGCCGCTGCCGCGGTTGGGAGCTCCTGGCACAGCGCGCGCTGCCCTGGCCTACATTCTGTTTACGACGCCGACCGTCGACCCGCGACCCCAGGCGTTCGAGCAGGTGACCCGGCGTTGGTATTTCACGCGCCGTCCAGGTGCTGTGCCGGGCGGCGGCGGCCGCCACCCTGTCCAGGTGGCGGAACGAGGCGCCGCCGACCGCAGTCCGGTGTCGTTGGGAGTGATGTTGCCCATCTTGAGGGCCGAAGTCTCAGCCGAACCGGGCGGCAAGGCGCCGGTATAGGGCCGGGGCCATTCCGTGCAACCGGGCGGGCAGGCACAGCCAGCCCGGCACGTACACCTCGTGCTTGCCCCGTCGGATAGCGTGCCGCACGGCGTCGGCCACGCGTTCGGGCGGCACCGCCTTTGGCCTCCTGCGTGTGTAGGGCGTGCCCCGGCGTTGGAAGAAGGGTGTCTCCACGACGCCCGGGATGACCAGGGTGACCCCTACGCCGGTGCTGTGCAGTTCGTATCGCAGGGCGTCGGCGAATACGGCGAGTGCTGCCTTGGCGGCGGAGTACACGGCCTCGCCCCGAACCCCGAGGACACCTGCCACGGACCCGATGAGCACCACTCGTCCGGAACCGGCTCCCACCATGTGCGGCACCAAGTGCCGTACCAGCCGCACCGTGGAGAGCAGATCGACGTGGATGATCTCGTCGATGGCGGATTCCGGCATTTCGCTGAACTGGCCGGCCCAGCCGATTCCGGCACCGGCTACCAGTACGTCTACCCGGCCGACCTGGTCGAGGGCGAAGCCGGCCAGCTGGCGGTCGGCTCCCTCCGCTGTGAGATCCGCCGGGAACGCCGCGGCCAGGGTGTCCGCCGCGACACCGTTCAGGCGCGTGGTGTCGCGGCCGTTCAGCACCAGCCGCCAGCCGTCCTGAGCCAGCCCGCGCGCCACGGCCGCGCCGATGCCCGACGAGGCACCGGTCACCACCGCTGTCCTCTGGCGTGCCCGGCCTTCAGGGATCGAGTGAGCGGTGGAGAGGTTCGGCGACACATCCAGCGACGGTTTCTGTGACATGTCGGCTATCCCTTCCCGTTTCCGCGGGCTCCTTTCACCTGGGCGGTATGTGTG
>NZ_JAHWZY010000071.1:0-9532 GCF_041380215.1 Streptomyces pimonensis | reverse complement strand
GCCTCTCCGGAGTACTGGGTGCGGCACGTCCGCGAGTGCGTCCGCTTCGCCGATGCCGTCGGCACGCTGGTGGACGAGGGAGTGAGCACGTTCGTCGAGGTCGGTCCCGGCGGCACGCTGTCCGCGCTGGGACCCGGTCGCGCGCCCGAGGCGGTGTTCCTGCCCGCGCTGCGCGCGGACCGGTCCGAGGAGGCCGCGCTCGTCACGACGGTGGCCGCCCTGCACACGCGGGGCGTGCCGGTCGACTGGGCCGCGTACTTCGCGGGTAGCGGCGCCCGGCGGGTCGACCTGCCGACGTACGCCTTCCAGCACCGGCGTTACTGGATGGACGCCCCGCCCGCCGCCACCGGCGAGGCCGCGCCGAACGCCGACGAGGCCCGGTTCTGGGCCGCGGTGGAGGGCGAGGAGGCGACCGCGCTCGCGTCGTCGCTGGGCATCACCGAGGACGGGGCGGCCGACTCGCTCCGGGCCGTCCTGCCGTTCCTGACGTCGTGGCGGCGCCGGAGCCACGAGAAGTCCACCCTGGACCAGTGGCGTTACACCGTCCGCTGGAAGCCCGTCGGGATGCCGGCGACGACGCCTCCTGCGGGCACCTGGCCGGTCGTGGTGTTCGCCGGGGACGAGCGGGCCCGTGCGCTCGGCGAACTGCTCGCCCGCAGCGGCCTGACGCTCGCCGTGGTCGAGGTCGACCGGGCGGACCGCGCGGGGCTCGCCGACGCGCTGCGCACGACCGCCGAGGGGATCCTCGCGCGAGGCGAGGAGATCGGCGGAGTCCTGTCCCTGCTGGCGTTCGACGAGTCACCGCACGTCGACCACCCTGTGGTGCCGAACGGGGTGGCGGCCACCCTCGTGCTGGTGCAGGCGCTCGGCGACGCCGAGGTGCGGGCGCCGCTGTGGTGCGTCACCTCGGGCGCGGTGGCCGCCGTCGCGGGCGATGAGGTGGAGGGCTTCGCGCAGTCGATGGTGTGGGGGCTCGGCCGGGCCGCGGCGCTCGAACACCCCGCCCGCTGGGGAGGCTTGGCCGACCTGCCGAAGGCCGTGGACGAGCGGGTGGCCGCCCGGCTGTGCGGGCTCCTCGGCGGGGCCGAGGACCAGGTCGCCGTACGGGGGGCCGGTGTGTTCACGCGCCGGCTGCGCCGGGCCGACCGGACCGCCCCCGGCTCCGACTGGACGCCGCGCGGCACGGTCCTGGTGACCGGCGGTCTCGGCGCCCTGGGCGCGAGGGCCGCGCGCTGGTCCGCCGCGCACGGCGCCGAGCACGTCGTACTGGTGAGCCGGCGCGGCAGCGCGGCCGACGGCGCCGCGGAGCTGGAGGCCGAGCTCATCGGGCTGGGCACCCGCGTCACCGTCGCCGCCGTCGACATCGCCGACCGGGGAGCGCTCGCCGCGCTCCTCGACGGCCTGGCCGCCGCGGGGGACCGGGTCTCCGCCGTCGTGCACACCGCCGGACTCAACGACAGCGCCCCCGTCCAGGACACCGGCCTCGCTCGCTTCGCGGACGTGGTGGGCGCCAAGATCGCCGGCGCCGCGCACCTGCACGACCTGCTCGCGGACACACCGCTCGACGCCTTCCTCGTCTACTCCTCCATCGCCGGCGTCTGGGGCAGCGGCGGCCAGGCCGGCTACAGCGCGGCCAACGCCTACCTCGACGCGTTCGCCGAGCACCGCACCGCCCGGGGCCTGCCCGGCACAGCCGTGGCCTGGGGCCCCTGGGGCGGCGGCGGCATGGCCGACGACGAGGCCCAGCGGCAGCTCTCCCGGCGCGGGCTCCTGGCGCTGCCGCCCGAGGTTGCGGTGGGTGCCCTCGCCGGCGCGGTCGGCGGCGGCGCGGCGAACACCGTCGTGGCGGACGTCGACTGGGCGAAGTTCGCGCCCGCGTTCACCATCGGCAGGGCCAGCCCGCTCCTCGCCGACCTGCCCGAAGCACGCGAAGCCGTCGCGGGCCGGGACGCCGGTGCCGACGGACCCGCGGAAGCGGACGGCTCCGGCCGGGACGGGGCGGAACTGCGCACCCGGCTCACCGGCCTCGACGCGGCCAAGCGGGGCGAACTGGTACGTGACCTGGTGGTGGCGCGGGCGGCCACCGTCCTGGGGCACACCACGGCCGGTGCCGTCGACGCCGACCTCGCCTTCCGCGACCTGGGCTTCGACTCGCTGACCGCCGTGGAACTGCGCAACGCGCTGGCGGCCGAGACCGGCCTGACCCTGCCCGCGACCGTGGTCTTCGACCACCCCACCCCCGGGGCGCTCGCCGACCACCTGCTGTCGGCCGTCGTGGCACCGCGCGGCGAAACCGCCCTGGCACCGGCCGCCGCCCCGTCGGCCGCGGCCGACGAGCCGATCGCGATCGTCGCGATGGCGTGCCGGTACCCCGGCGGCGTCACCAGCCCCGAGGACCTGTGGCAGATGCTCATGTCGGGCGGGGACGCGGTCACGGAGTTCCCGGCCGACCGCGGCTGGGACATCGAGGCCCTGTACGACCCGGACCCGGCGGGCGTCGGCACGACGTACTCGCGCAGGGGAGCCTTCCTCGACCACGTGGCGGACTTCGACGCGTCCTTCTTCGGCACCTCACCGCGCGAGGCGTTGGCCATGGACCCGCAGCAGCGGCTGCTCCTCGAAACGTCGTGGGAGGTCTTCGAGCGGACCGGCATCGACCCGAACACGGTCCGCGGTGAGTGCGTCGGCGTGTTCGTCGGCTCCAACGTGCAGGACTACGGTCTGGTCCTCGACGGCGCCCGCGAGGACGTGGGCGGGCACGTGGCGACGGGCAGCGCGGCGAGTGTCATGTCCGGCCGGCTGTCCTACACCTTCGGCCTCGAGGGCCCGGCGGTGACCGTGGACACGGCGTGCTCGTCGTCGCTGGTGGCCCTGCACCTGGCGGTGCAGGCACTGCGCTCGGGCGAGTGCGAGATGGCCCTCACGGGCGGTGTGACGGTGATGTCGACACCGGGTGCGTTCATCGAGTTCAGCCGTCAGCGGGGACTGTCCGTGGACGGCCGCTGCAAGGCGTTCTCCGACAGCGCCGACGGCACGGGCTGGGGTGAGGGCATCGGCATGCTGCTGGTGGAGCGGCTGTCGGACGCCCGGCGCAACGGCCACCGGGTCCTCGCGGTCGTACGCGGGTCCGCCGTCAACCAGGACGGCGCGTCCAACGGCCTGACCGCCCCCAACGGGCCCTCCCAGCAGCGCGTCATCCGCCAGGCACTCGCCAGTGCGGGCCTCACCCCGGCCGAGGTCGACGCCGTCGAGGCGCACGGGACGGGGACGACGCTGGGTGACCCGATCGAGGCGCAGGCGCTGCTGGCGACCTACGGTCAGGACCGCCCGGCCGAGCGGCCGCTGCTGCTGGGCTCGGTGAAGTCCAACATCGGGCACACACAGGCGGCGGCCGGTGTGGCGGGCGTGATCAAGATGGTGATGGCGATGCGGCACGGCGTACTGCCGCGCACGCTGCACGTCACCGAGCCGTCCTCGCACGTCGACTGGTCCGCGGGTGCGGTGGAACTGCTCACCGACCAGCGGGCGTGGCCCGCCGTCGACCGCCCCCGGCGGGCCGGGGTGTCGTCGTTCGGCTTCAGCGGCACCAACGCGCACACCATCATCGAGCAGGCCCCCGAGACCGCGTCCCCGGACCTCGCGCCGACCGTGCCGGGCGCTGTGCCGTGGGTGCTGTCCGCGCGGTCCGCCGATGCCCTGCGGCAGCAGGCGGCCCGCCTCCACGAGGACCTCGAGCGCGGCGACGGCGCCGTCACCGTCGCCGACATCGCCCACTCCCTGCGGTCCCGCGCGCTGTTCGACCACCGGGCCGTGGTGGTGGGCCGCGACCGGGATGACTTCCGCACCGGCCTCACCGCCCTGGCCGAGGGCCGCGAGGCACCGAACGTCGTCACCGGCACGCCCGGCAGCCGCGGCACCGGCACGGTGTTCGTCTTCCCCGGCCACGGCACACAGTGGGTCGGCATGGCCCTGGAACTCCTGGACTCCGCACCGGAGTTCCGGACCCGGATGGAGGAGTGCGCCGAGGCGCTGGGCGAGTACGTCGACTGGTCGTTGCTCGACGCGATCCAGGACCCCGGCCTGATGGAGCGCCTCGACGTCGTCCAGCCCGCCCTCTTCGCGGTGATGGTGTCACTGGCCGCCACCTGGCGATCCTGGGGCGTCGAACCGAGCGCCGTACTGGGCCACTCCCAGGGCGAGATCGCCGCGGCGTGCGTCGCCGGCGCGCTGTCCCTGCCGGACGCCGCCAAGCTGGCCGTCCTGCGGAGCAAGGCGCTGACCGCGCTGGCCGGCCGGGGCGGCATGGTCTCGCTCGCGCTCGGCGTGGACGACGTACGGCAGCTCCTCGCCCGGTGGGATGGGCAGCTCGCCGTCGGCGTGGTGAACGGCCCCACCTCGGTCGTCGTCTCCGGTGACATCGCCGCCCTGGACGAGCTGATGGACGTCTGCGCCGACCGGGGAGTGTGGGCGCGGCGCGTCAAGGCCGACTACGCCCCGCACTCCCACCACGTCGAGTGCGTCGAGGCGGAAATCCTCGAAGGGCTCGCCGACGTGACACCGCGCTCCGGCGACATCCCGTACTACTCGCCGCTGGCCGGTGGCTGGCTGGACACCCGCGACCTGGACGCCTCGTACTGGTACCGCAGCCTGCGGCAGACGGTGGAGTTCGCCGACTCCGTCTCCACCCTCGTGGGGGAGGGCCTGACCACCTTCGTCGAGGTCAGCCCGCACCCGGTGCTGGTCGCCGGGCTCGGCGAACTGGCCGGAGCCGACGGACTGGTCACCGGCTCACTGCGGCGCGACGACGGCGGCCAGGACCGGCTGCTGAAGTCGGCGAGCGGACTGTTCGTGCGCGGCGCCCGGATGGACTGGCCGCTGCCCGAAGCCCGGCACGTGGACCTTCCCACCTACCCCTTCCAGCGCCAGCGCTTCTGGCCCACCACGGCGCCCGCCGCCTCCGGTGACGTGACCTCGGCGGGCCTCGGCCGGGTGGACCACCCCCTGCTCGCCGCCGTCACCGAACTCCCGGACTCCGAATGCCTGGTGTTCAGCGGCCGGCTCTCCCCGCGCACCCACCCCTGGCTCACCGACTACCGCCTCCTGGGCACCCCGGTCCTCCCCGGCACGGCTTATGTGGACCTCGCGCTGCGCGCCGGCGACCACGTCGGCTGCGCCGTCCTGGACGACCTGGTCCTCGAAGCACCCCTGGTGCTGCCCGAACGCGACGGCGTCCAGATACGGCTCAGCGTCAACGGACCCGACACCTCGGGCAGGCGGGCGTTCACCGTGGACTCCCGCGGGGACGAGGGCGGTGACTGGACCCGCCACGCCACCGGCACCCTGAGCGCACAGGCGGCCCCCGTCACCGACGACCTCGTGGCCTGGCCACCCGGCGGGGCCGAACCGGTCGACCTGGACGCCCACCACGCCGCCGTCACCGCGTCCGGCCTCGACCACGGCCCCGCCTTCCAGGGGCTGCGCGCCGCCTGGCGCAAGGGCGACGAGGTGTTCGCCGAAGTGACGCTGCCGGATGGCCTCGCCGACCCGGGCTTCGGCCTGCACCCGGCGCTCCTGGAGGCCGCGCTGCACCTCACCGGGCACGGGACGGGCCCTCAGAAGCTGCCGTTCTCCTGGGCCGGGGCGCGGCTCCTCGCGACCGGGGCGACGTCGCTGCGGGTCCGTCTGACACCGGTCGGCGTGGACGCCGTGGCCGTGCTCACCGCCGACGGCGCCGGCGAACCGGTCACCGCCGTCGACGAGCTGACCCTGCGCCCCCTCTCCGCCGACCAGCTCGGCCCCGCGCGCTCCGCCCACCGCGACGCGCTCTTCGAGGTGACCTGGGTACCGATGCCGGACGCCGCCGCCGGGCCCGGCACCTGGGCGGTCATCGGCTCCGACACCGCCCGCCTGGCCCACGCGCTCACCGCGGTGGGCGAACCGGTGGACGAGCACACCGGCCTGAACGCGCTCATCGCCGCCGTCGACGCGGGCCTGCCCGTACCGAGGTGTGTCGCCATGACACCCGCGGAGAACGCGACCACCCCTCGCGAGGCCACGCACCACACCCTGGACCTGCTCCAGAAGTGGCTCGCCGACGACCGGTTCACCGCGTCGCGGCTCGTCCTCGTCACCAGCGGAGCGGTGGCCGCGGCACCCGACGACGCCGTACCGGACCTGGTACGCGCTCCCGCGTGGGGCCTGGTGCGCTCGGCGCAGTCGGAACACCCGGAGCGATTCGTCCTAGCCGACGTGGACGACGACGAGAAGTCGCTGCGGAAGCTGCCCGCCGCCGTGGCGACCGGCGAACCACAGGTCGTCATCAGGAACGGCACCGCCACCGTGGCCAGACTGACACGGCTCGCCACCCCGGCCGACGCCCCCGAGCAGGCGGCCTTCACCCCCGAGAGCACCGTACTGATCACCGGCGGCCTCGGCGTGCTCGGCAGTGTGACCGCACGCCACCTCGTCACCCGCCACGGCGTCCGGAACCTCGTCCTGACCGGCAGGCGCGGTCCGGCCACCCCCGGCGCGGAGGAACTGCGCGGGGAACTGGCCAAGCTGGGCGCACGCGTCACCGTCGCCGCCTGCGACGTCGGCGACCGCACCGCGCTCGCCGCCCTCCTCGCCGCACACCCCGTGACCGCCGTCGTCCACACGGCGGGCGCCCTTGACGACAGCGTCATCGAGTCCCTGACCCCGCAACACGTCGACACGGTGTTCGCGCCCAAGGCCGATGCCGCCTTCCACCTGCACGAGCTGACCGGGGAGCACGACCTGACCGCGTTCGTTCTGTTCTCCGCCGCCGCCGGCGTGTTCGGCGGTCCCGGCCAGGGCAATTACGCGGCCGCCAATGCCTTCCTGGACGCGCTCGCCCAGCACCGCAGGGCCGCCGGACTGCCCGCGACCGCACTGGCCTGGGGCCTGTGGGCCGAGGCGAGCGGCATCACCGGCCACCTCGACGATGCCGACGTACGGCGGCTGGCGCGGGGCGGCATGGTCCCGCTCACCTCCGAGGACGGCATGGCACTGTTCGACACGGCGTGCGCGACCGGCGCCGCGACGACGGTGCCCGCCGCGCTGGACCTCGCCACGCTGCGGGCCCACCCCGAGCAGGTACGGCCCCTGCTGCGCGCCCTGGTGCCCACGCCCGCCCGGCGGGCCGCACGGCCCGCCGGTAACGGCTCCGACGGCACGGTCCCGCTGACCCAGCGGCTGGCCGGCCTCACCGAGGCGGAGCAGGACCGGGCGCTGGTCCACCTCGTCCGCACCCACACCGCGGCCGTCCTCGGCTTCACCGGACCGGAGGCCGTCACGGCGGACCGGGCCTTCAAGGAACTCGGCTTCGACTCGCTCACCGCCGTGGAACTGCGCAACAGGCTCGACGCCGAGGTCGGCACGCGGCTGCCCGCCACCCTGGTGTTCGACCACCCGACCCCGGCGGCACTCGCGGCCCACCTGCGGACGACGGTACTCGCCGAACACGGCACACCCGCCGCCGCGGTGCTCAGCGAGCTGAACAGACTCACGGTCACCATCTCCCGCCTTGACCCGGACGACGCGCTCGTCGGGGACATCCGGCTCAGGCTCCGCTCGCTCCTGTCCACCTGGGACGACAAGGAGCCCGAGGCCACGGCGGACGACCTGGACTCGGCGACGCTGGACGACGTCTTCAACATCATCGACGAAGAGCTCGGCAACTCCTGATCCGCAGGTACGGACTTTCACCAGGGCTCACCAATGAGGGGTAACAAGCACATGTCGAACGACGAGAAGGTCCTCGACTACCTGAAGCGCTTGACCGCGGATCTGCGGCAGACCAGGCAACGGCTGCGCGAGGTCGAGGAGAAGGCCAGCGAGCCCATCGCGATCGTCGGCATGAGCTGCCGCTTCCCCGGCGGGGTCACCTCACCGGAGGACCTGTGGCGCCTCCTTGAGTCCGAGACGGACGCGGTCACCGGCTTCCCCACCGACCGCGGCTGGGACCTGAACGCCCTGTTCGACCCGGACCCGGCGAGCACCGGCACGTCGTACACCCGCATGGGCGCGTTCCTCGACCGCGTGGCGGAGTTCGACCCGGCGTTCTTCGGCATCTCGCCGCGCGAGGCGCTGGCGATGGACCCGCAGCAGCGACTGCTCCTCGAAACCTCCTGGGAGGTGTTCGAACGAGCGGGCATCGACCCCCACACGGTACGGGGCACCCGCTCCGGTGTCTTCATCGGCACCAACGGCCAGGACCACGGGCTGCTCGCCCTGCACGGCTCCGCCGAGGACGTGGGCGGACACCTGGCCACCGGCAACGCGGCCAGCATCATCTCCGGCCGGCTGTCCTACACCTTCGGCCTCGAGGGCCCCGCCGTCACGGTCGACACGGCGTGCTCGTCGTCGCTGGTCGCCCTGCACTGGGCCGTTCAGGCGCTGCGCCAGGGCGAATGCGAGCTGGCACTCGTCGGCGGTGTGACGGTGATGTCGACACCGAACTCCTTCATCGAGTTCAGCCGCCAGCGCGGGCTGGCGGTGGACGGACGCTGCAAGGCGTTCTCCGACAGCGCGGACGGCACCGGCTGGGGCGAGGGCGTCGGCATGCTGCTGGTGGAGCGGCTGTCGGACGCACAGCGCAACGGCCACCAGGTGCTCGCGGTGGTGCGAGGCTCGGCGGTGAACCAGGACGGTGCGTCGAACGGGCTGACCGCGCCGAACGGCCCGTCGCAGCAGCGGGTCATCCGGTCCGCGCTGGCCGCTTCCGGACTCGCCCCGTCCGAGGTGGACGCGGTCGAGGCGCACGGTACGGGGACGACGCTGGGCGACCCGATCGAGGCCCAGGCGCTGCTGGCGACCTACGGGCAGGGTCGTACCGGTGAGCCCTTGCTGCTGGGCTCGGTGAAGTCCAACATCGGGCACACCCAGGCCGCCGCCGGTGTCGCGGGCGTGATCAAAATGGTCATGGCGATGCGGCACGGCGTACTGCCGAAGACCCTGCACGTCACCGAGCCGTCCTCGCACGTGGACTGGTCGGCGGGGTCCGTGGAGTTGCTCACCGAGCAGCGTGCGTGGCCGGACGTGGACCGACCGCGACGGGCGGGTGTGTCGTCGTTCGGTGTGAGCGGGACGAACGCGCACGTCATCGTCGAGCAGGCCCCTGCGGTGGAGCAGGTGGACACGGACACGCCGGAGCCGGTACGTGGGGGGGTGCTGCCGTGGATGCTGTCGGCCCGCAGCGCGGAGGCGTTGCGGGCGCAGGCCGCCCGGCTGGCGTCCTTCGTGGACGATCAGTCCCCGGCCGACGTGGGCTACTCGCTGGCGACGTCGCGGGCGGCGCTGGAGCACCGCGCGGTGGTCGTCGCCGAGGAAACCGCCACCTTCCGAACGATACTGGCCGCTCTCGCCGAGGACCGGGAGGGACCCGGCGTCGTGGTGGGCGAGGCGGCATCGCATCTGCTGGGTTTCCTGTTCTCGGGTCAGGGGTCGCAGCGGCTGGGGATGGGCCGTGAACTGGCGGATCGTTTCCCGGTGTTCGCGGAGGCGCTGGAGGAAG
>NZ_JAHWZY010000070.1:0-12386 GCF_041380215.1 Streptomyces pimonensis | reverse complement strand
GCCCACGAGCATGGCCGGTAGAGACGGCTGAGGGCCGGACGAGCGCAACAGGGTGACGCTGGGAATGTCACCACTCGCCGGATTGATGTCGCTCCGTGCACATCCTGATCAGCGGCCTTGATACGGCAGTAATGCGACAGACAAACGTCATGTTTCTGTGGCTTTGCCGTGCTCGGCACCGTTGTGCAAGGCGGGGCCAGTGTTGGTCCCGGCATCACACGACGGTGTCCGACGGCCTGATTCGGTCACGCTGTCCGTGATTTTCCGGGGCTAGTGTCCTCGGCGCCTGACGGGTGCTGCCGGGCTGTTGCGGTGGCACCCTCTGGACTTGTTGCCAGCGTCCGAAATTTGTTCAAGTCGCCTTGCCCTTCAGTAGATTGAAGGGATTCCTTGTAATGCGGGTGGGTGGTAGAAGGGGGTGCAAGGTCTCCTCGAATTCCCAGTGGACGCCTATCATTTGCCTGTGATTTCGCTCTACTTCACCTTATGGCTGGTCGCTCTATTGCTGTGATTCCCGCCCAGTGGCCAGCAAATGGGGTTTCTCTGACCGTGACTCATTCTCTTCACGAGATCCTTGTCGTGTGCGGGATCTTGGTGTTCTGTGTGGTGGCTTTGTGGATGGTCATGGGTTGTCGCTGGTCGTGGCGTGAGGGGTGGGGCTCGGTGCGTGTGCGTTTCCGAGGACGCGGTTTGTCGCGTGGCGGGTTGGCGGTGGTGACCGCCGGCGCGTTGCTGCTGGGTCCTCTGCCGGGGGTAGCGCAGGCGGCCAGCCGGTTCGTGGTGTCCACGGCTTCTGCCGGGCAGCCGGAAGCCGCAGAGGCGTTGGTGAAGGCCGCTGACACGGGTGAGCGGGTCGAGGTGGTGGGGGAGCGGTCGGAGGACACGACCGTGTATGCCAACCCCGACGGTGAGACGTTCACGTTGGAGCAGTCGGCCGTTCCGGTGCGGGTGGCGACGTCCGACGGAGGCTGGCAGGCGCCGGACGCGACGCTGGTGCGCCGGGTGGACGGGACGGTGGTTCCCCAAGCCGCCGCCGTGAGCATGGAGTTCTCCGGTGGCGGGGACACGGATCCGCTGGTGCGGATCGAGGAGGACGGCCAGTCTCTCGCCCTGGGCTGGCTCGGCGCGCTGCCGGAACCGGAGCTGGACGGGACGAGCGCAGTGTACCGCGATGTCCTGCGGGACGTGGATCTGAAGGTCACGGCCTCGACCGAGGGTTTCCGGCACGTCCTGGTCGTCAAGACGCCGGAGGCCGCCGCGCTGCCCGAGCTGGAGCGGATCGAGTACTCGCTGAACACGGCGCAGCTGAGCGTCGTGGAGAACAACAGTGGCGGCTACAACGCTGTCGATGCCGACGGCAACTGGGTGTTCCGCGCGCCGCGGGCGCAGATGTGGGACTCGGCGGGCTCCGGCGCCGCACCGTCGGTGGCGGAGTCGTCCCTGCGGGCGGCCGGCGCCTCCGTGGAGCCCGGTGAGGGAGCCGGTGACGGCGGGCCTGGTGCCGAGCCGATGGCCGGCGACACGGTGAAGCCGATGGACATCGCGGTGGACGCGGACTCTCTCACGGTCACGCCCGATCCGGGGCTGCTGGCGGACACCGAGGCACGGCACTTCCCGCTCTACATCGATCCCACCGTGACGTGGGGGGAGGCGGAGCGGACCCTGCTGCGGTCGGACGGCTATGAGTCGTACGGCTGGGGCAACGGCGACGACAACCGGGGCAAGGGCGTCGGCAAGTGCGGTACCTGGAGCGTCTACTACTGCGGGCCGGGCTACATGCAGCGTCTGTACTTCGAGTTCTCGCCGGCGAGTCTCAAGGGCAAGAGGATACTGGACGCCACGTTCCGGGTGACCGAGCCGTGGGCGTTCCAGTGTGATCCGAGATGGGTGCAGCTGTACCGGACCAACAACATCTCCTCGTCCACGACGTGGGCCTCACGTCCCACGCACCTGGATCTGGTGGGCGACCGTAATGTTTCGGCGGGCCGTGGCTCGTCGTGCGACCCGGATACTCCGGCGGCCCCGATCGAATTCAATGACGATCCGAAGGAGGCTTACGAGAATCTCACGCCGACGGTGAAGAGTTTCGCCGACGGCAAGTTCTCGCGCCTGACCTTGATGCTCAAGGCCAAGGACGAGACGGACACCGCGGCGTGGAAGCGGTTCCGCAACGACGCGGTCCTGGCCGTTGACTACGTGGGGCTGCCGGCGGTGCCGACCAGTCCGACGGTGGCGTCCTCGTGCGAGACGAACGCGTCGGATCCGGCGTGGATCTCCGATCCGACACCGAAGTTCGGCGCCAGGGTGCAGGCGGCTTCGGGCGGTGAGGGCGGGGCACGCCTGCGGGCCCGGTTCTACGTGCAGCGCAAGACGGCCGACGGGTGGACGGCGGTGGCGACCGAGCCGATCCGGCCGTCGAGCGGCTACGTGGGGGACAACGCCACGGTGACCGTGGATTCCCCGGTCACGCTGGCGCAGAACACCTCCTACCGCATGGCGGTGTTCACACGCTCCTACTACAACGACGGTGCCAGCGCCATCCAGAGCCACAGCACGGTGACGACGAAGGGCTGGTGCTACTTCACGATCGACTCGACCCGCCCGAAGGCACCGACGGTCACCGCCCCCGCCGGCGCGGTGTACGCGGTGTGTCCCGAGGACGGGGACGGCTGCGGTGAGGCGACGGGCGGCCCCGGCATCGCCGGCCGGTTCACCTTCACCAAGAACTCCGCCGACTCCAACATCGTCGCGTTCGAGTACAAGCTCGCCACCGACAGAGCCTGGACGAAGGCGGCGGCGACGGGCACACTCACCCGCTCGGTCAACCCCGCCCTCTCGGGCGTGCAGGTCCTGTACGTGCGGGCGGTGGACAACGTGGGCAGCGGCCAGTCGGGAGAGACCACCGCGGTCCGCTTCAACGTCGCCGAAGGCGAGGGCCCCTCGGGACTGTGGCACTTCGACGACTCCGCGCCCGGGTCGGCGGCGACGCTCGCGGCCGATACGGGGACGGCCCCCGGCAGCCGGCACCACCTCACCCTGCGAAACGGCGCGGGCTGGTCGACGTTCTCCCGCACCGGTGAGGGCGGACGGTCGCTGTGGCTGAACGACACGACGAACAGCGCACAGCAGACCGGCTATGCGGACTCTGCGGGTCCGGTGGTGAATACGCAGTCCTCGTTCACGGTGTCGGCCTGGGCCTATCCGACGGACGACACGGCGTTTCGAACGGTGCTGTCCCAGACCGGGAGCGACAACAAGGGGCTCTCGCTGTACTACTCGCCGGGCGTCGGCCGCTGGGTGTTCCTGATGCACTGGTACGAGAACGGCACACGCAAGCACATCGGCGCGAACGCGGACGCGACACCGGGCATCACCCTGAAGACCTGGACGCATCTGGCCGGTGTCTACGACGGTGAGGCCCACACCCTCAGCCTCTTCGTGAACGGGAAGCGCCAGGGTGATCCCGTGCCGGTACCGGAGGCAGGTCGGCCGGCCGTGGTGGACGGCAACTTCCAGGTCGGCCGCGCGGGCACCACCAGCGGCACGTACAACAACTACTGGAAGGGCCGTGTCGACGAGGTCGCCACGTACCAGACCGCTTTGCCGGACGCCGAGGTCGCCAAGGCGGCCAAGCTGCTGAACGCGGACGAGAGCGCACGGGCGGTGGAACTCGTGGCGGCCTGGCAACCGCAGGGCAGCACCGGCACGGCCGCCCTCACGGATACCGTCAGCGGCTACGGCCGTGCGCTGCAGATGAACGGCGGGGCCGCGGTCACCGACGACGCGATCGTGCTGGACGGCGTCAACGACTCGATCACCACACCAGGACCGGTCATCGACGACCGGGAATCCTTCACCACGACCGTCGAGGTCGAACTCGATCAACAGGCCCTGAACGCCAAGGCGAACGGCTACACGGCCCAGATCCTCGGACAGCGCACCACCGACGGGTCCGCCTGGGGGCTGTGGTACCAGCGCACCGGTGCCGAGGAGTACATCGACGAGGAGACCGGCGACCTGCTCACCCGCCCCGTCGGCTTCTGGCGCTTCGGCCGCCTCAACAGCGACGGCTCCTTCACCGCGGTCGACTCCGAGGAGGCGGCCTCCGGCGGTGCTGTACGCCTGACCGGGGTGTACGACGCCCAGGAAGGGACGATCCGGCTGTACCTCGCCTCCACGCAGAACGGACCGGACACCGCGTACACCGCAGTGATCGGCTCGGGCGAACTGGCCGGCGGCAAGGGCTTCGTCAACAGCACATGGGGCCACTACCTGCCGGGGAGAATCACCGACATCAGGATCTGGGTGGGTGCGGCAGAGGAGAACCAGGTCGGACCACTGGTCGGCGTCGCACAGGACGACGAGAACGACGACGTGTCCGGCTGACCCGGCGCGGTGGCCGATGCGGCGCACGCAAGCAGCACCGGCCACCAGTCACCCAAGCACCACTGTGCACGGCGCGGCACCCGTGTGGGGGCTGCTGATCATCCTTGGTTGCTTCATGACCCTGATGGGGGTTGTCGGTGTTCAAAAGACGGGTGCCGCGCCGGCGGCGTTGGCATGAGCGGGGCCGGCTGGGGCTGGTTCTGGCGGTGACCGTGGCGGTGACCGCGGGCGGGCTGACCCCTGCGGTTCAGGCGGCCGAGGCATCGCACGAGCTGAAGCCGTTGTGGGAGCGGAAGGTCAGCAGGACCGAGGCGGTGACCGGCCTCGGTGCCAAGGCGGAGAGGGACAGGGCCGCTGCCGCTCGGAAAAAGAACGAGGCCCAGGCCAAGACCGCGAAGAGCCAGCAGAAGGCAGTCTGGCCGCAGGGGGGTGAGGGCCGCCTGAACGTGGCTGCCGCCGGAAAGACCTCGGCCGCGCCCGTGGGCGGGCTGCCGGTCGCAGTCAGCGCTCCGAAGTCCGCGGAAGCGGCGAAGTCCGCGAAGGCGTCGGCTGCGGGAGAAGCGCAGGTGCGCGTCCTGGGCCACCGGGCTGCGGAGCGCCTGGGGATCAAGGGCGTCGTGCTGTCGGCGAAGGCTTCGCAGGCCGGCGTCGCGGACATCCGCGTGGGATACGGCGAGTTCGCCTCGGCGTACGGTGGCGGCTGGTCGGGCAGGCTGGGGCTGCTCCGGCTTCCGGACTGTGCCCTGACGACACCTGAGAAGGCGCAGTGCCGTACCACCGCGAAGGTGGCGTCGGCCAACGACGTCTCGGAGCAGTCCGTCACCGGCACCCTCGCCCTGTCGGCCTCCGCTCCCACGGTGCTGGCCCTGGCGGCCACCACGTCGGGTGAGTCGGCCTCCGGGTCGGGCACTTACGCGGCCACCCAGTTGTCGCCGTCGGCCACGTGGGAGGCGGGCGGGTCGTCGGGCGCGTTCACCTGGTCGTACCCGATGACAGCTCCCCCGGCCCCGGGCCCGGCCCCTTCACTGTCCCTCGGGTACGACTCGGGTTCGGTGGACGGCAAGACGGCGTCGACGAACAATCAGTCCACCCAGGTCGGTGAGGGCTTCGAACTGTCCGCGAACTCGTACATCGAGCGGACCTACGGGCCGTGTGACGAGGACGGGCAGACAGACAAGTCCGACCTGTGCTGGAAGATCGACAACGCCAGCCTGGTCCTGAACGGCAAGGCGTCCGAACTCGTCAAGGACGACACCACGGGCACATGGCGGCTGAAGAACGACGACGCCTCCACGGTGACCCTGTCGACCGGCGCCGACAACGGCGACAACAACGGCGAGCACTGGACGGTCACCACCGGGGACGGCACCCGTTACGTGTTCGGCCTCAACAAGCTGACCGGCGCCGACGGCCAGCGCACCAACTCCGTCTGGACCGCCCCGGTGTTCGGCGACGACTCCGGCGAACCCGGTTACAGCCAGGGCAGCGCGTTCGCAGACCGCGCGGTGACACAGGCGTGGCGGTGGAACCTCGACTACGTCGAGGACCTGCACGACAACGCGATGTCGTACTGGTACACCAAGGAGTCCAACTCCTACGCCAAGAACGGCGCGAGCACAGCCACCGCCTCCTACACCCGGGGTGGCTACCTCACCAAGATTCTCTACGGACAGCGCGCCGGTTCCCTGTTCACGGGGGTGACCGCGGGCAAGGTCGAGTTCTCGTATGCGGAGCGCTGCACCGCCTCCGACTGCTCGGAGCTGAAGGATTCCACGGCCCCGAACTGGCCGGACGTGCCCTTCGACTTCATCTGTGCGTCCGGCGAGGACTGTGACGCCATCAGCCCGTCGTTCTTCTCCCGGAAGCGGCTGACCCGGATCGACACGTTCGTGTGGTCGGCCGGCAGCAGCAGCTTCTCTCCGGTGGACACCTGGAATCTCACCCAGGAGTACCTGGACGGCGGCGACATCGGTGACACCACCGACCAGACCCTGACGCTCAAGAGCGTCAAGCACACCGGGAAGAACGGCACCGCGATCAGTCTGAACCCGGTGACCTTCGCCTACGACATGCGGCCCAACCGGGTCGACGGCGATCGCGACGACATCCTGCCCCTGACCAAGCCGCGCATCCGCAAAGTCATCTCGGAGACCGGTGCCATCACCGACGTGACCCTCTCCGGGCAGGAATGCGTCCGGGGCGGCAGCATGCCGACGGCCGAGGACGACAACAGCAAGTCCTGC
This sequence comes from Streptomyces pimonensis, assembly GCF_041380215.1. Lineage (NCBI taxonomy): Bacteria > Bacillati > Actinomycetota > Actinomycetes > Kitasatosporales > Streptomycetaceae > Streptomyces > Streptomyces pimonensis. Next base: position 5,757 of record NZ_JAHWZY010000070.1, on the reverse strand, counting down.
TATCCGCAGTACTGGCACATCAACGGGGCCGAGGAAGCCTCGATCGACTGGTTCCACAAGTACCGGGTCACGGCTGTGGTCACCAGCGACCCCACCGGACACGGCGCGACCATGGAAAGCCAGTACGCCTACTCCGGCCCGGCCTGGCACTACAACGACTCGCCGTTCACCCCGGCCGACGAGCGCACCTGGTCCCTCTGGCGCGGCTACCGCACCGTCACCGTCACCCAGGGAACGGGCTCGAACCTGTCGAAGGTGACGTCGGTGTACCTGCAGGGCATGGACGGCGACCGCCTTTTGAACGCGGACGGCACCCTCGCCCCCGACACCCGCCGCACCGCCACCGTGCCCGGCATCGGCTTCGACGGCCTGGACGTGCCCGATCAGAAGGACAGCGAACCCTACTCCGGTTTCCTGCGCGAACAGATCACCTACAACGGCACCACTCCGGTCACGGTCACCGTCAACAATCCGTGGTCGAAGAAGACGGCCACGCAGCACAAGTCGTACGCCGACACCGAGGCGTACTACGTGCGCACCGGCAAGACAACCACGCACACCTACCTGACCGCTTCGCGGTCCTGGCGTTCGGTATCCAGCAGCACCACGTACGACGGCTACGGCATGGCCGTGAGGACCGACAACACCGGCGACACGGCCAAGCCGGGCGACGAGACCTGCACCCGCACCTGGTACGCCCGCAACGACAACCTCGGCATCAACTCCCTCACCTCCCGAGCCAGGACGGTGGGCCGGGCGTGCTCGGTCGGCGAGGCAGACCTCTCCCTGCCGTCCAATGTCGCTTCGGCCGGGGATGTCATCTCCGACATCGCGACCGTCTACGACAGTTCGACCGCCACGGCATGGACCGCGTCACAGACGCCGACCAGGGGCGAGGTGAGCTGGACCGGCCGTGCCTCGGCCTACCCGGCCGGGGTGTCCGGAGGCGAGCGCAGTCCGTCCGCCTGGCAGACCGTCGGCAAGGCCACCTTCGACACACTGGGCCGGATGCTGACCGCGACGGACGCGGGCAACAACACGACCAGGACCACGTACACGCCCACGGACACCGGCCCGGTCACCCGCATCCAGATCAAGAACCCCAAGCAGTACAGCACCTACACCTACCTCGATCCGGGACGCGGCCAGCCGACGAAGGTGTTCGACCCGAACAACCGGACCACGGAAACGACGTATGACGCGCTGGGCCGCACCACAGCGGTGTGGCTGCCCAACCGCATCCGCACAGGCGGGCAGAGCGCCAGCTACGTGTTCGACTACTCCGTCTCCAGCACCGCCCCCTCCTGGACCTCCACCGGGACTCTGAAGGCGGACGGCAAAACCTACTCCACCGGCTACACGATCTTCGACTCGCTGCTGCGCCCGCTGCAGACGCAGTCACCGGGTGCGACGAGCGGGAGAATCCTGACCGACACCCGCTACGACAGCCGCGGACTGGCCTACGAGGCTTACGCCGACATTTTCGACACGGCCGAGCCGTCGGGCACGTACACGCAGGCCGAGTACGGGGAAACACCGAGCCTGACCAAGACCGGGTACGACGCAGCCGGGCGCCCGGTGACGAGCGCGTTCCTGGTCGGCGGGGTGCAGAAGTGGCAGACCACGACCACCTATACCGGTGACTCCACCGCGACCACCGCAGTCGACGGCGGCTCGGCCGCCCGCGTCATCACCGACGCCCTCGGCCGCACCACCGAGACCCGCCAGTACGCCGGCACCTCGCCGGCGGACAGCGAGTACGGCGGTTCCGTCGGCGCGGACTACACCCGCACCCGCTTCACCTACACCCCCGACGGCAAACAGAAAACGATCACCGGCCCCGACAGCACGGTCTGGTCGTACACCTACGACCTCTACGGCCGTCAGATCGCGACGAGCGACCCGGACAAGGGCACCACGACCACCGGCTACACGACCCTCGACCAGGTGTCCTGGACCAAGGGATCCACCGGACAGGCGGTGATCTCCGCCTACGACGTGCTCGGCAGGATCACCGACACCTGGAAGGCCGCCACAGGCGCGGACCTGACCGATCCCACGGTGCTCGCCGCGCAGAAGACGGACGCCAACAAACTCACCCACCTCACCTACGACACCGTCACCTCCGGCAAGGGCCAGCCCGCCACCGCCACCCGCTACACGGGCGGAACCACCGGCAAGGCGTACACACAGAGCGTCACGGCCTACGACAGCCGCTACCACGTCACCGGCTCCAGCATCACCCTCCCGGCCGACGACCCGCTGGTGACCTCCGGCGCCCTCGCCTCCAACACGCTGAGCTTCACTGCCCACTACAAGATCGACGGCACCCTGGAGCAGACCACCGAGCCCGCGGCCGGCGGCCTGTCCTCCGAGACCATCAGCTACAACTACTCCGACCGCGGCCTGCCCACCACCCTCACCGGCGGCAGCAAGGGCATCGTCCTGGGCACCACCTACACCGACCTGGCCCAGGTCTCCACCCTCAAGCTCGGCGTCTCCGAAGCGACCGGCACCAACAAGATCGACATCACCAACGGCTACGAGGACGGCACCCACCGCCTCACCCAGACCCAGGTCCACGCCACCTCCCACGCCTACGACGCACTGAACCTGCACTACAGCTACGACGACGCCGGCAACGTCACCAAGATCTCCGACACCACCACCCTCGCCGGCACCGGCAAAGCCGACACCCAGTGCTTCGCCTACGACGGCTACCAGCGCCTCACCGAGGCATGGACACCCGCCGACGCCGACTGCGCACCCGACCACCGCACCACCACCAACCTCGGCGGCGCCGCCCCCTACTGGACCAGCTACACCTACAACACCGCAGGCCAGCGGGTCACCGAAACCACCCACGGCAGCAGCTCGACGACCACCACCTCCTGCTACAAGCAAGGCGCCACCCAGCCCCACACCCTGCTCGCCACCATCACCACCGGCACCTGCACCGGCGCCACCGCGACATACGACTACGACGCGGCCAGCAACACCACCAAACGCCCGGACGGCAGCACGACGCAGAAACTCGACTGGAACGACGAGGGCAAACTCTCCCGCCTGACCGAGGACCCGGGCGGCGCCGCACGCGCCACGGACTACATCTACGGCCCGGACGGCAGCCTCCTCATCCGGCGCAACACCGCGAGCGACGGAGAGACCGTCCTCTACCTCGGGGCCACAGAGGTCCATCTCAAGGCGGGCAAGAAGTGGGCCAACCGCTATTACACCTATGCCGGGTCCGTTATCGCCCTGCGCAGCAACGAGTCCGGCACGGAGAAGATCAGCTACCTGGCCGGTGACCGGCACGGCACCAGCACCACCGCCATCACCGCCGACACCCAGGCCCTGACCAAGCGCTACCTGAGCCCCTTCGGCGAAGACAGGGGCGCCCCCCTCCACGGCCCCTGGCCCGACGACAAGGGCTTCCTCGGCAAGAGCTCCGACACCGACACCGGCCTCACCCACATCGGCGCCCGTGAATACGACCCCGCCCTCGGCCAGTTCCTCAGCGTCGACCCGCTCCTGGAGCTCGACAAGCACCAGACCTTCAACGGCTACAGCTACGCCGCCCAGAACCCCGTGACCCACTCCGACCCCACCGGCATGGGCCTCGCATGCGGCGGAGCCGGCGGTGCATCGGAAGGCTGCCCGACACGCCCCGATGGCTCGAAGGGAAACGGGCGCCCCAATGAAGCCGTCGTTGGACCACCCACGGTCAAGCACCCTTGCAACAGCAACTGCGGCTTGGAAGGGGTGGTAGTAAATGGCCAGTCGATGGTTAATTACGATACCGGAGAGTCACTTTTCTGTGCTTATGGCCACTGCATAGGGAATTTTAATGAGGGCCCGGATCCAGTCACGGATGCAGTTGTCGGTCTCGCGCGAAACGCCGCGTATGCGGTCGACTACTTGGGGGCGCTCTGGGATAGCGACTGCCGTTCAGGTGGTGGTGTAGACAACCTCGGTTGTGACTACGGCGAATCTTACGACGAGTGGGCAGCCGAGCAAGGAGTCGACACTGCTGGTGACGCCTACTTGGTGCCGGGGGCACTGGCTGCGGTATTTGGGGCAGGCAAGGCAGGGGGCCTAAAGCCAAAGGGTAAGGGTCGAGGATACAGCACTTCCAAAGGTAAATTGGGTGAAGCGCGGGCCCGCCAAGAGTTGATCGATCGCGGCTATGTGATCATGGGTACGCATGTTCAGCTCGAGTCAAAGCATGGCGTCACCTCTTATGTTGATATCGTGGCGACTCGGAAGGGGGATGGCCTGGGCGCGCCCTCATACTTCGAGGTGAAGAATGGCCCAACGGCCAGTCTTACTCCGCAACAAAAGGCCGTGTACGGTCAACTATCCACGGAAGGTGGCGTTATCTTGCGGACAGACGCCATGAGTGCGTGGGGGCTCAAGAGTGGTGACCTACTGCCGCAAGCGGACGTCGGTATAATCCTTTACGGAGGTGCGAAGGCGTGGTAGCGAAATGGTCAGAGCTTTCTGAAGGGAAGATTTCATGAGCTACGACTTGGCGATCTGGGTTGGAGATGCGCCGTCATCTGATCGTGAAGCCGAGAAATGTCATAAGCGGCTATATGACGAGTACCTTGAGGATGGCGAATTCTCCCCAGTAGCGGCGGAGATCGTTGATCTAATCTCCGTTCTGACTGACCGCTGGCCAGATGTTGATGCGGGTGACGACACGCCCTGGGCTTCGACCCCGGTTCGCGCCGGTGCAAGTGGTCCGTATCTGTACATCGGGCTCGGATGGGAAAGTGCCGAGAGGGTGTCTCCTCTGATAGCGGAAGAGGCTCACCGTCTCGGGCTCAACTGCTTTGACCCTCAGATGAGGCGGCTCTGGTGAAACTGCCGCAGTAGCTGCAGTCTTGAATCTTTCGAATTAGCTGGACGGTGGCCACTCGTAACATGGTTATCGTCCAGCTGGCCGCTCAGGCAGTTTCCTGCATGGATAAGAGCTCGTAACACGATCATGCGCCCGGTCCAGTAGTCGTGTCGTGGTGGAGCGTGGGAGCGTGGCCTTGGATCGTAGGCGATGACCTGTGTGGGGAGGAGTGGCTGGATGAGCGTGGTGTGGTCGGCGACATCGCCAGAATCGGGACTGTTCTCTCCGGTTGAGAGACGTTCAGAGGTGAAGGGTCTGTCGGACCGCTTCAACGACCTGCGTTCTCTTGGCCAGAGGGACGTCGAGGTTCGGTTGCCGAACAGGGAGTTCCCGATGTGGCTTTGTTCGCGAGAACGGGTTCTGGCTCAAGTTCTGTGGTGGGTGACGCTCTGTCATTGTTCGACATCGAACAGCGAGATGGACGGCGGAGGCGGGGCAAGGACTATGCGGAGGCGGTTGAGGTTGGCTTGCCACTGCTTCCAGTCTGCCGGGTGGACCCAGTTCGAGGCCGGTCCGGCCTCGTCGCTGATGACGCGGGCGAGGGCCTCGTCCGCGAGCGTCCGAAGATCGTTGGAGAATGCGGGCATGGGTTTCTCAGGGCCGTAGGGTGTGTCGATTGAGGCGCCGCCATTGGGCCGCAATCAGTGCGGCGGCGGCCACCGCTTCTTCTCCTTCGGTGAGTCAGCCGATGGCGTCAACGGTGCGCGTGAGGACGCCACGGATCAGTGCCTCGCGCTCTTCGGGCCTGGCGTCGTCGAGAGCGTTGGCGAAGTCCGCGGCCGTGTCGTTGTCGAAGGGGCCAGTGTCCCAGGTGCCCATGGTGATCTCCTCGTGTAGCTGCGCCGGGATCCTCG
>NZ_JAHWZY010000007.1:0-251187 GCF_041380215.1 Streptomyces pimonensis | reverse complement strand
CGGTGTCCGGCGGGCGGGTCCGTCCTGCGCGGCGGCGTCCTCCCACAGGTCGGCACCCCGCGTACGGTGTACTCCCCGCCGGGCAACGTCCTCGTCGCCGCGTTCACCGGCACTCCGCGCGTCAACCTGCTGCGCGGCCTGGTGGGCGCCCCGCTCGGCGGGGCGATGACCATCAGCCTCGGCAAACGGTTCCTGCGACTGCCCGAACCGCTGTCCCCGGACCACCGGTTGCTGCGGGTGCAGCAGGGGCGCGAGGTCATCGTGGGCCTGCGCTCGGAGGCCGTACGGATCGCCAGGCCCTCCGCCGCGCGGGCCGGGGAGGTGGCGCTCACCGGTCCGGTGGAGCACCTGGAGCTCCAGGGCCACGAGGCCTTGTCCGCTTCGACACCGGCTCCCGCCCCGCGGCCGTCCCCGGCATCGGGGCCCCGCACCCGCGGCCCGAGCGCCCGGACCGGCGCCGCCGCGAGGGCACGGCCCTGCACCGGCTGCGGGAACGGGCCGGCGCACTGTGCACGGGACCGGCGGCCGCCCGGCCCGGACCACCGGATCCGGCCTCCGCCTCCGCCGCCGTCGGGCCCAGCGCACCCGGCGACCTCGTCGTCCGCGCACTCCCGCCATCCGCCTCCGGCACGGCACGCAGACACCGCTTCTGGTCGGCCTCGCCCACCTCTTCGTCTTCGGCCGCGGCGGCGAACGGGTCTGCCCGAATCCGGCACGGCTGCCCGACCTGGAGGAGTGACACCGGCGTGCGGAGACCTCTGGCGCGGGAAAACTAACACCGCTAGTTTAGAACTTCACACGGAATCGAGCGGTCGGACACCGACACCCGCCCCGGAGGAAGCGCGATGAAGGCACACGACGGCATGTACATCGACGGCGCCTGGCGCCCCGCCGCCGGCCCGGACGTGATCGAGGTGGTGAACCCGGCCGACGAACAGGTGATCGCCACCGTCCCCGCGGGCACCGTGGAGGACGTCGACGCCGCCGTGCGCGCCGCCCGCGCCGCCCTCCCCGGCTGGGCCGCCACCCCGCCCGCCGAACGCGCCGCCCGGCTGGCCGCGCTGCGGGACGTGCTCGTGGACCGGCGGGACGAGATCGCCGAGACGGTGACCGCCGAACTCGGTTCGCCCCTGAAGCTCTCGCAGACCGTCCACGCGGGCGTGCCGATCGCCGTGACCGGCTCGTACGCCGAGCTGGCGGCGACGTACGCCTTCGAGGAGAGGACGGGCAACTCGACGGTGTTCCACGAGCCCGTCGGTGTGGTCGGCGCGATCACCCCCTGGAACTACCCGCTCCACCAGATCGTCGCCAAGACCGCCCCCGCCCTCGCGGCCGGCTGCACCGTCGTCGTCAAGCCGGCCGAGGACACCCCGCTGGTCGCGCGGCTGTTCGCCCGGGCCGTGCACGAGGCCGGGATCCCGGCGGGTGTGTTCAACCTCGTCACGGGCCTCGGCCCGGTGGCCGGTCAGGCCCTGGCCGAGCACCCGGGCGTCGACCTGGTCTCCTTCACCGGCTCCACCGCCGTCGGCCGCCGCATCGGCGCGATCGCGACCGGCATGGTGAAGAAGGTCGCCCTGGAACTCGGAGGCAAGTCCGCCAACGTCATCCTGCCCAGCGCCGACCTGGCCCGCGCGGTCAACGTCGGCGTCGCCAACGTCATGTCCAACTCCGGCCAGACCTGCAGCGCCTGGACCCGCATGCTGGTCCACCGCGACCAGTACGACGAGGCCGTGGAACTCGCCACGGCCGCCGCCGCGAAGTACGGCGACCGCATCGGCCCGCTCGTCAACGCCGACCAGCGGGAACGTGTGCGCGGTTACATCGAGAAGGGCGTCGCCGAAGGGGCCCGGCTGGTCGCGGGCGGTCCCGACTCCCCGCACGAGAGGGGCTACCACGTCAGCCCCACGGTCTTCGCCGACGTCACCCCGGAGATGACCATCGCCCAGGAGGAGATCTTCGGCCCCGTCCTGTCGATCCTGCGTTACGCGGACGAGGAGGACGCACTGCGCATCGCCAACGGCACCGTCTACGGCCTGGCCGGCGCCGTCTGGGCCGGCGACGAGGCGGAGGCGGTGGCCTTCGCCCGCCGCATGGAGACCGGCCAGGTCGACATCAACGGCGGTCGCTTCAACCCCCTCGCGCCCTTCGGCGGTTACAAGCAGTCCGGTGTGGGCCGCGAACTCGGCACGCACGGCCTGACCGAGTACCTCCAGACCAAGTCCCTCCAGTTCTAGGGGAGTCGTCACCACCATGGCCGTACGCGCCGCTGTCCTGCCCGCCGTCGGTGCCCCGTTGGAGATCACCGGGATCGACCTGCCCGAACCCGGTCCCGGCCGGGTCCGCGTCCGGCTCGCCGCCGCCGGCGTCTGCCACTCCGACCTGTCCCTGTCCGACGGCACCATGCGCCTGCCGGTCCCGGCCGTCCTCGGCCACGAGGGCGCCGGCACGGTCGTCGCCGTCGGCGAGGGCGTCACCCACGTCGCGCCCGGCGACGACGTGGTCCTCAACTGGGCTCCCTCCTGCGGCACCTGCCCCGCCTGCGCGCGCGGCGAGGTCTGGCTGTGCGCGGGCGCCCTGGCCGGCGCCGCCGAGGTGCACGCCCGCCGCGCCGACGACGGCACCGACCTGTACCCGGGGCTGAACGTCGCCGCGTTCGCCGAGGAGACGGTGGTGTCCGCCTCCTGCGTGCTGCCCGCCCCGGACGGCGTCCCGCTCACCGACGCCGCGCTGCTGGGCTGCGCGGTGCTCACCGGCTACGGCGCCGTCCACCACTGCGCGAAGGTGCGGCAGGGGGAGAGGGTCGCGGTGTTCGGTGTCGGGGGAGTGGGTCTCGCGGCGCTCCAGGCGGCCCGGATCGCGGGCGCGTCCACGATCGTCGCGGTCGACGTCTCCCCGGAGAAGGAGGAGCTGGCCCGGTCCGCGGGGGCCACCGACTACCTCGTCGCCTCGGACACCACCGCCCGGCAGATCCGCGCCCTCACCGGCAAGGAGGGCGTGGACGCGGCCGTGGAGTGCGTCGGCCGCGCGACCACCATCCGCACGGCCTGGGAGTCCACCCGGCGCGGCGGACGCACCACGGTCGTCGGCATCGGCGGCAAGGACCAGCAGGTCACGTTCAACGCCCTGGAGATCTTCCACTGGGGCCGCACCCTCACCGGCTGTGTCTACGGCAACTCCGACCCCGCCCGCGACCTGCCGGTCCTCGCCGGACACATCCGGGCCGGCCGCCTCGACCCGGGGTCCCTGGTCACCGAGCACATCGCTCTGGACGGCATCCCGGCCGCCTTCGACACCATGCTGGCGGGCAAGGGCGGACGGGCCCTGGTGGTCTTCTAGGGCCCGTCGCGCCCCCGGCGGCCCCGGCGCCCGCCTGCCGCAGCGTGCGCGGACGTTCGGCGGCACCCGGGGCCACCTGCGCGACCAGGTCCTCCACCGGCTGCGCCACCCGCGCGTCGGCCGGCCGCACGTACCGGTGCCGTCCCTGCCGTTCCTCGGCCGGCAGCCCGCCCGCGACCGGCTTGCCCAGGTGCTCGCTCGGAGCGGAGGCGGCGACACCGGCGTGCCGGGCCGGCTCGCCCGCCGTCCGGGCCCGCCCGTCCAGCAGCGCCAGCAGGCACGCGGCCCGTGTCTCGTCGGCGGCCGGCGCGGCGAGCCGCGCGAGACCGGCCGCCCGGGGGTCCCTGGTGGTCGTGCCCTCCGGCACGCGGCGCGGACGCTTCGGCGCTCACCGAAGAGTCCGCGCCCTGAAAGGGGCGCGGGACCGTGCCGACGTGCGGCCACCGCCGCGCGGGCGCGACCGGACGACGGCGCCGCAGACGATCGAGGGCACATCGCCGTGCTCCCGGCGGAGCGCTCAGGCGCCGGTTCGCACCTGCTCGTACTGCAGTGCCAGCCCGTCGAGCAGCGCCGTGAGCCCCGCCTCGAAGGCCCGCTCGTCGACCTTCTCCTGCTGCTCGGCGAGCAGATGGGCCTGCCCGAGGTGCGGGTAGTCGGCGGGGTCGTAGGCGCTGGCGTCGTCCACGAAGCCGCCCGCGAAGGAGCCGAGCGCGGAGCCCATGATGAAGTAGCGCATCAGCGCGCCGATGGAGGTGGCCTGTGCGGGCGGCCAGCCGGCCTCGACCATCGCGCCGTAGACCGCGTCGGCCAGCCGCAGCGCCGCCGGACGGCGGCCCGGACCGCGGGCCAGGACCGGGACGATGTTCGGATGGTCGCGCAGCGCGGCCCGGTAGGAGACCGCCCAGTCGTGCAGCGCGGTCCGCCAGTCCCGGCCGTCCTCGAACATCGACAGGTCGACCAGCGCGCTCACCGAGTCGGCCACCGCCTCCAGGATCTCGTCCTTGGTACGGAAGTGGTTGTAGAGCGAGGGCCCGCTCACCCCCAGTTCCGCGGCGAGCCGGCGCGTGGAGACGGCCGCGAGGCCCTCCGCGTCCACCAGCGCACGGGCCGTACCGACGATCCGGTCGGTACTGAGCAAGGGCTTGCGCGGTCGGGCCATGGCGCACATAGTAGGACCGCGACAAGAAACTAGCAGTGCTAATTTAAGGGTGCACGGTCTTCCGGATGTGCACGGTCAGCGGATCCCACATGGAGTGACTCGGTATGAACCTGGAGCTCAGCGAGGAGCAGGAGGCCGTCCGCCGGCTCGCCCGGGACTTCGTGGAGCGCGAGGTGGCGCCCCGCGCCACCGCCTGGGACCGTGCCGAGGAGGTCGACCGCGGCATCGTGAAGAAGCTCGGCGGGGTCGGCTTCCTGGGGCTGACGATCGACGAGGAGTACGGCGGCAGCGGCGGCGACCACCTCGCGTACTGCCTGGTCACCGAGGAACTGGGCCGCGGCGACTCGTCCGTGCGCGGCATCGTCTCCGTCTCCCTCGGCCTGGTCGCCAAGACGATCGCCGCCTGGGGGAGCGAGGAGCAGAAGCGCGCCTGGCTGCCGGGCCTCACCTCCGGGGAGCAGGTCGGCTGCTTCGGCCTCACCGAGCCGGGCACCGGCTCCGACGCCGGGAACCTCACCACCCGCGCGGTGCGCGACGGCGACGGGTACGTCGTCAACGGGACCAAGATGTTCATCACCAACGGCACCTGGGCCGACGTCGTCCTGCTCTTCGCCCGCGCCACCGACGCCCCCGGCCACAAGGGCGTCTCCGCCTTCCTCGTCCCCGCCGACACCCCCGGCCTGACCCGCCGCGCCGTCCACGGCAAGCTCGGCCTGCGCGGTCAGGCCACCGCCGAACTGGTCCTCGAGGACGTGCGCGTGCCCGCCTCCGCGATGCTGGGCGAGGAGGGCAGGGGCTTCTCGGTCGCCATGTCCGCCCTCGCCAAGGGCCGTATGTCGGTCGCGGCCGGCTGCGTCGGCATAGCGCAGGCCGCCCTGGACGTGGCCGTGCGGTACGCGGGGGAGCGGGAGCAGTTCGGGAAGGTCATCGCCCGTCACCAGCTCGTCCAGGAGCTGATCAGCGACATCGCCGTGGACGTCGACGCGGCCCGGCTGCTCACCTGGCGGGTGGCCGACCTGATCGACCGGGGCCGGCCCTTCGCCGTCGAGTCCTCCAAGGCCAAGCTCTTCGCCTCGGAGGCGGCCGTCCGCGCCGCCAACAACGCCCTGCAGGTCTTCGGCGGCTACGGCTACATCGACGAGTACCCGGCCGGCAAACTCCTGCGCGACGCGCGCGTGATGACCCTCTACGAGGGCACCAGCCAGATCCAGAAACTGGTCATCGGACGTGCGCTGACCGGGGTTTCGGCGTTCTGAGTACGCTATGAGTACCTGAGCGGATGTGGCCGCGGCCACATTCCGCCGATGCTTGCCCCCATGAGCGAGACACCGGTCAAGCAGCAGAGCACGGCCGCCTTCTACGGTCAGGCCGTCGCGTCCTTCGGAGTGGCCATGGGCGCCACTGCGGTCGGCATCTTCAACCTCGACACCGACGGCTGGGTCCGCGCCTTCCTGGGCGTCGCCGTCCTGTACCTCGTCACCTCCGCCTTCACCCTGGCCAAGGTCATCCGCGACCGCCAGGAGGCCGGACAGATCGTCAACCGGGTCGACCAGGCCCGCTTGGAGAAGCTGCTCGCCGAGCACGACCCGCTGCAGAAGCTGTGACGACGGGCACGCTAAGCGAGCGCTCACCCTTGCCGGTATGGTGTTGTCCCTGCCAGCGAATGAGGTGAGCGATGAGTACGGCGGAGGAGACGTCCGGTGCCGAGGCGCAACCGTGGGGTGAGGTCACGCCCGACGCGGCCCGGCGGTTGCTGCTCGCCGCCGTCGAGGCGTTCGCGGAGCGGGGCTACCACGCCACGACGACCCGTGACATCGCGGGCCGCGCCGGGATGAGCCCGGCCGCGCTCTACATCCATTACAAGACCAAGGAGGAGCTGCTCCACCGCATCAGCAGGATCGGCCACGAGAAGGCCGTCGCGATCCTGCGCACGGCGGCCCGCGCCGAGGGCACCCCGACCCGGCGGCTCGCCGAAGCGGTCAGCTCCTTCGTCCGCTGGCACGCGGGAGGCCGCACCACCGCCAGGGTGGTGCAGTACGAGCTCGACTCGCTCGGTGCCGAGGCCCGCGCCGAGATCCTCGGGCTGCGCCGCCAGGTCGACGCCGAGGTGCGCGGGATCATCGAGGAGGGCGTGCGCTCCGGCGAGTTCGACGTCGTCGACGTCCAGGGCACCACGCTCGCCGTGCTCTCCCTGTGCATCGACGTGGCCCGCTGGTTCAACGTCGACGGCCCCCGCACCCCCGAGGAGGTCGGCGCGCTCTACGCCGACCTCGTGCTCCGGATGGTCGGGGCCGGGGAGACCGGCCCCGCTCAGAGGTAGTAGCGGGCCACCGACTCGGCCACGCACACCGGCTTGTCGCCGCCCTCACGTTCCACGGTGAACGCCGTGGCCACCTGGACGCCGCCCGGCACCTCGTCGACGGAGGTGATCGTCGCGGTGGCGCGCACCCGCGAGCCGACCGGGACCGGGGCGGGGAAGCGCACCTTGTTGGTGCCGTAGTTGACGCCCATCTTCACGCCCTCGACGGAGATCAGCTGCGGGCCGAACAGCGGCAGCAGCGACAGCGTCAGGTAGCCGTGCGCGATGGTCGTCCCGAACGGTCCCGCCGCGGCCTTCCCCGGGTCGACGTGGATCCACTGGTGGTCCCCGGTGGCCTCGGCGAACAGGTCGATCCGCTTCTGGTCGACCTCCAGCCAGTCGGTGTACCCCAGCTGCTCGCCCACCGCCGCCTTCAGTTCGTCGACGGACGTGAAGATCCTCGGCTCTGCCATGTCCCGGCCTCTCGCGTCACGTAGTCGCAGCGCACCGGTGTGCGCATGCCTAAGCAACTGCTTAGCATGGTGTGCCGGGCGGTCCCTGTCAACGACGACGGCTGCCGGACGGGTGGGTAGGGTTCGGGGGTGCCCCAGCTTCCCGAGAAGATCCACGAGCTCACGGTCGGCCAGCTCTCCGCGCGTAGCGGCGCGGCCGTCTCGGCCTTGCACTTCTACGAGTCCAAGGGCCTGATCGGCAGCCGCCGCACCGCGGGCAACCAGCGCCGCTACAGCCGTGACACCCTGCGCCGGGTCGCCTTCATCCGGGCCGCCCAGCGCGTCGGCATCCCGCTCGCCACGATCCGTGAGGCACTCGCCGAACTGCCCGAGGAGCGCACGCCCACCCGCGACGACTGGGCGCACCTGTCCGAAGTGTGGCGCTCCGAGCTGGACGAACGCATCAAGCGGCTCAACCGCCTGCGCGACCATCTCACGGACTGCATCGGCTGCGGCTGTCTCTCCCTGGACAGCTGTGTCCTGTCCAACCCGGACGACGTCTTCGGCGACCGTCTGACGGGCTCCCGCCTGCTGGCGGATCCCGGCGGCACGCGCCGTGGCGACCGGCCGGAGGGCGAGCGGTGAGCCCGGCCGCACTTTCGTGACCGCGGGCCGTCGCGCCTCCCCCCGCACGAGCGCAGCCGGGGACGGAGGGGCGCCCGGTGGTCGCCGGCAGACGGACCGCGCCGCCCGGGCGTTCCCCGGAGCCAGGGGGCGCGGCATCCCCTGCGCACCCCCTGCCCCCGTCGCCCCCTGCCTCTCAGGCCGACACCAGCAGCCTCGCCCTGCGGGCGTCCGCCAGGGCTTCCGGGGTGAGCACGGGACGCGGCACCAGGATTCCGCAGTCCGTGCAGACCGGGCCCGTCGACGGCTCGTGGTCCAGGTCGAAGCGCCACACGAGCCGCTCCCCCCGGCACACAGGACAGACCGTACCCGGCTCGCGCTCCAGCGCGGCTATCAGCCGCCGCAGCACCTCGGCCAGCGGCTCGCGCGGATGCACCCGCGGATCGTCGCACCAGGCCACGCCGAAACCGCCCCAGGTCAGCCGGTGCCAGTCGTCCACGCTGCCGGGCCTGCGCAGCCCGTCGTGCTTCTCCTTCCTGCGGCGCTCGGCGAACTCCACCTCGTAGGCCAGCCAGACCGCCCGGGCCTCCTCCAGCTCCTCCAGTGCGGCCACGAGCCGCGCCGGGTCGACGGAGCGGTCCTCGGGATCGAACCCGGCCCGCGAGCACAGATGGTCCCAGGTCGCCCTGTGCCCGTAAGGAGCGAAGCGCTCGAGGCACTTGCGCAGCGAATAGCGTCGCAGCGCCGGATCGCACCGCGGATCTCGGACCTGTCTCGCCAGACTTCGGAAACCGGCCATCGTCCTGCACCTCCGTCACACCTGCACCTGTAATCCGGTCACTTCGGCGTCGTCGAACGGACGTCGCCGAATAGACGTATCGACACGCGGATCGGCTCCATCCTTTTCCCGACGGCCCCCGTCGGCCGGCCGCGGGGGCTCACGGACCAACTCCCATGAGCCCTGCTTCAGTTGTGGTCGTCCACGGGGGTACCGGCGGTAACCCGCTCCGTGTCCTCCGCATGGGGAGAAGTCCTTCCTCGACAGTCTGAGAACTCCCGGCGGCTTCCACGGGTTCCTGGAGACTCCGCCGATATGCACGTCCGACGCAAAACGGCGGCGGGCCGCCGCCCGCCGCCGTCCCGCACCGCCCCCCTCAGCGGTAGAGCAGATACTCCCGCCGCGTCCTTCGGAACCCCGCCAGCTCCTCCTGCCAGCCGGCCACCACCTCGTCGGTGTCCGCGCCCGCGTCGATCATGGTGCGCACACGCGTGGAGCCGGTGAGCCTGTCGATCCAGTTGTCCGCGCGCCAGGCGAAGCCGCTCCACGACCGCCTGGCGGTGATCAGCAGGGCGATCCCCGTCCGCACCGGATCGAACGCCTCCCGGTCGTGCACGTGCACCTGGACGCCCCCGACGGTCCTCCCCCGGAACTTGGAGAACGTCGGCGCGAAGTACGCCTCCCGGAAGCGCACGCCGGCGAGCCCCAGCGCGTTCGCCGCCTCCGCCCAGCGCCCGTCGATCCCCTCCGCCCCCAGCAGCTCGAACGGCCGGGTGGTCCCGCGCCCCTCCGACAGGTTCGTTCCCTCGAACAGGCACGTCCCCGTGTACACCAGCGCCGTCTCCGGCGTCGGCATGTTCGGGCTCGGCGGCACCCACGGCAGCCCGGAGGCGTCGTAGAAGTCCGACCGCCGCCAGCCCGACATCGTCACGGTCTCCAACGGCACCGGGGCCGTCAGGAACTCCCCGTTGAACAGCAGCGCCAGTTCCGCCACCGTCATCCCGTGCGCCTGGGAGATCGGCCGGCGCCCGACGAACGACGCGAGCTCCTCGTGCAGCACCGGGCCCAGCGCGGCCCGCCCGGTCACCGGGTTCGGCCGGTCGAGGACGACGAACCGCCTGCCCGCGAGCGCGGCCGCCTCCATGCAGTCGAACAAGGTCCAGATGTACGTGTAGAACCGCGCGCCGACGTCCTGGACGTCGAAGACGACCGTGTCCGCACCGGACACCGTGAAGACGTCGGCGAGTGCCTGACCGCTCTTCAGGTACGTGTCGTAGACGGGCAGACCGGTCGCCGGGTCGTCGTGGCGGCCCTCCGAGCCGCCCGCCTGCGCGGTGCCCCGGAAGCCGTGCTCGGGGCCGAAGACGGCGGCCAGGTCCACCCGGTCGTCGGCGTGCATCACGTCGACGATGTGCCGTGCGTCCCGGGTGACGCCCGTGGGGTTGGTGACCACGCCCACGCGCCGGCCGTCGAGCAGGGCGTAGCCGTCCGCGGCGAGCCGTTCGAACCCGGTGCGCAGCCGCCGGCCACCCCCGTGCGCCGGCCCGGAGGCGGCGGCCGGAGCGGCGGCGGCCGCGGCGGCGGCCGTGGTGGTGACGAGCAGACTCCGTCTGGACAGCTTCATGCGGTGACCTCCGTGAGTGCGGCGGGTGTCATGCCCGCGCACGCTAGCGCGCCCGGCCGCCCCGGGGAACGAACCGGACCGGCCCCGCGCGGAACACCCCTTCCACCGGGCATACCGACCGGTTAGTCTGACGCCGGTAGCCGCTGGGAGCCGCGTCGAAGGAGACCGATGATGCAAGCCGAGCAGGGTGCGAAGGTGGTCGTCACGGGAGCCGGGGGCGGCATCGGGGCGGCGCTCGCCCGCCGCTTCGCCGACCGGGGGGCGCGGGTCGTCGTCAACGACCTGGACGCCGGCCGCGCGAAGGCCGTCGCCGAGGAGATCGGCGGCCTTGCCGTTGCGGGCGACGCCTCCTCGATCGTCGCCGAGGCCCGTGACGCGCTCGGCGGCACGGTCGACGTGTACTGCGCCAACGCGGGCGTCGGCCGCGACGGCGGGGAGCCCGGGGAGCCGCTCGACGAGCGGGGCTGGGCGCTCTCCTGGGACGTCAACGTCATGGCACACGTCCGCGCGGCGCACGCGCTGCTCCCGGACTGGCTGGAGCGCGGCAGCGGACGCTTCGTCTCCACCGTCTCCGCCGCCGGACTGCTCACCATGATCGGCACCGCCCCCTACAGCGTCACCAAGCACGGCGCCTACGCCTTCGCCGAATGGCTGTCACTGACGTACCGCCACCGCGGGGTGAAGGTCCACGCGATCTGCCCGCAGGGCGTGCGCACCGACATGCTCGACGCCAGCGGCAGCGCGGGCGACCTGGTCCTCAGGCCGACCGCGATCGAACCGGAGGACGTGGCCGACGCCCTCTTCCGCGGCATCGAGGAGGACCGCTTCCTGGTCCTTCCGCACCCGGAGGTCGCCGAGTACTACCGGGCCCGCGCCGCCGACCCCGACCGCTGGATCTCCGGCATGAACCGCGTCCAGCAGCACTGGGAGGCCACCCGGTGACCGCCTCCGGTCACGTGGCCCGCGACCGCTCCTCCCCTTCCGGGTGATCTCCTCCGGCGGTGCCCCGCTGCCGCCCGCTCCGGGGGAGGAGTGCCGGGCCGGCTTCGGGCCGTACACCGCAACGGCTGCGGGCTGACCGGGTGCACCGCCCCCTGTGCCTCCGTCCCGCCGCACCCGGAGGCCCCCGTCGACGGGGGCCTCCGGCCTGCTGGCCGTCGGCGTGCCGGGACCCGGCACCGTCGTGCGGATCGTCGACGACCGGGGCGAGGAGGTGTCCTTCGGCGAACAGGGCGGGATCGCCGTGCGCGGCCCGCAGTCCGTGCCCGGGTACCGGCAGCGGCCCGACGCCACCGCCGACGCCTTCCCGGCCGGCGAACTGTGCACGGCGACATCGGCCTCATGGACCCCGAGGGCCGGCTGTACGTCGTCGACCGCAAGAAGGACATGACCGACGCGTCCGGCTCCAGGGTGTGGCCGCGCGAGGTCGAGGACGTCCTCGCGCACCCACCCGGCGGTGTGCGAGGCCGCCGTCGTCGGCGTGCCCGACGGGCACCGCGGGGAGACCGTCAAGGCCTTCGTCGGCCTGCGCCCCGGCACGGAGGCGGACCCGTCCGCGCTCGCCGCGCACGGCAAGGGGAGACTGGCCGCCTACGGGTGTCCGCGCCAGGTGGAGATCCTGCCGGACCTGCCGAGGACGGCCAGTGGGAAGATCCTCCGGCGGGAACTGTGTTCCCCGGCCCACGAGAACCAGCAGCGACACGGAAAGGCGGGTGGCGGCAGTGCCCAGGACGACGGACGGTGACGGGGTTCCTGTGCCGCAGCGGCTCCTGGCCGCCGCCACCCGGCTCTTCGCCGAGCGGGGCTACGACCGCACCTCGGTGCAGGAGATCGTCGAGGCGGCCGGCGTCACCAAGGGGGCGCTCTACCACTACTTCGGCTCCAAGGACGACCTGCTGCACGAGGTGTACGCGCGCGTGCTGCGCCTCCAGCAGGAACGCCTGGACCGCTTCGCGGACGCCGACGAGCCGGTCGAGAAGCGGCTGCGCGGCGCGGCGGCCGACGTCGTCGTCACCACGATCGAGAACCTCGACGACGCGTCGATCTTCTTCCGCTCCATGCACCACCTCGGCCCGGAGAAGAACAAGCAGGTGCGCGCCGAGCGCCGCCGCTACCACGAACGCTTCCGCGCGCTGATCGAGGAGGGGCAGCGGGAGGGCGTCTTCTCCACGGCGACCCCGGCCGACCTGGTGGTCGACTACCACTTCGGCTCCGTGCACCACCTGTCGACCTGGTACCGCCCCGACGGCCCGCTCGGCCCGCAGGAGGTCGCCGACCACCTGGCGGACCTGCTGCTGCGGGCCCTGCGGCCCTGAGTCGCCCCGCCCCCCCACGGCCCGTGGCCCGCCGGCACCGGCGGGCCACGGGCCGTCCTGGGCTCACAGGTGCTTCTTCAGCTCCCGGCGCGCCAGCGACCGCTGGTGCACCTCGTCCGGGCCGTCGGCGATCATCAGCGTGCGGGCGCCGGCGTACAGCTCGGCCAGCGGGAAGTCCTGGCTGACCCCGCCCGCGCCGTACAGCTGGATCGCGCGGTCGAGGATGCCGACGACCGTGCGCGGGGTGGCGATCTTGATGGCCTGGATCTCCGTGTGGGCGCCCCGGTTGCCGACGGTGTCCATCATCCAGGCCGTCTTCAGCACCAGCAGCCGCAACTGCTCGACCGCCACGCGCGCGTCGGCGATCCAGTTCTGCACCACGCCCTGCTGCGCCAGCGCCGTGCCGAAGGCGTCACGCGACACCGCCCGCCGGCACATCAGCTCGATGGCCCGCTCGGCCATGCCGATCAGCCGCATGCAGTGGTGGATCCGGCCCGGACCGAGCCGGGCCTGTGCGATGGCGAAACCGCCGCCCTCCTCGCCGATCAGGTGCGACGCCGGCACGCGCGCGTGGTCGAAGACCACCTCGGCGTGCCCGCCGTGGTAGTGGTCCTCGTAGCCGAACACCCGCATGGCGCGCTCGATCGTGACGCCCGGAGTGTCACGCGGGACCAGCACCATGGACTGCTGGCGGCGGATGTCCGCCCCGTCCGGGTCGGTCTTGCCCATCACGATGAAGACGGCGCAGTCCGGGTGCATCGCCCCGGAGATGTACCACTTGCGGCCGGTGATGACGTACTCGTCGCCGTCCCGCTCGATGCGGGTGGTGATGTTGGTGGCGTCCGAGGAGGCCACCTCCGGCTCGGTCATCGCGAACGCCGAGCGGATCTCACCGGCAAGCAGCGGCTGGAGCCACTGCTTGCGCTGCGCCTCGTCGCCGAACTGCGCCAGCACCTCCATGTTCCCGGTGTCGGGCGCCGCGCAGTTGGTGACGGTCGGTGCGATCTGCGGGGACCGGCCCATGATCTCGGCGAGCGGGGCGTACTGGAGGTTCGTCAGACCGGCGCCGTACCCGGAGTCGGGCAGGAACAGGTTCCACAGTCCCTGTCGGCGGGCCTCGGCCTTCAGCTCCTCCACCACGGGGACGTTCCGCCACGGCGAGTCCAGCCCGGCACGCTGTTCGTGGACGACCGCTTCGGCCGGGTAGACGTACTCGTCCATGAAGGCGAGCAGCTTGGCGCGCAGCTCCTCGGTGCGCGCGTCGAACGCGAAGTCCATGGTGCGTCAGCCTTCCTGAAGGGTGGTGAGACCGTGCCGGATGAAGACCGGGACCAGATCGCCGATGCGGTCGAAGCCGCGGCCCACCGTCTGGCCCAGTGTGTAGCGGTAGTGGATGCCCTCCAGGATCACGGCGAGCTTGAACCAGGCGAACGCCGTGTACCAGGACACCGCGCGGACGTCGCGCCCCGAGCGCGCGGCGTACCGCTCGATCAGTTCGGCGGGCGTGGGGTGCCCGGGCGCCTCGGCGGTCGTGGAGACGGGGGAGTCCGGCATGCCCAGCGGCATGCTGTACATCACCAGCAGTCCCAGGTCCGTCAGCGGGTCGCCGAGCGTGGACATCTCCCAGTCGAGGACGGCCCTGATCGTGTCGTCCTCCCCGACCAGCACGTTGTCGAGGCGGTAGTCGCCGTGCACCACGGCGGGCGCGGGGGAGGCGGGCAGGTCGCGCCCGAGCGCCGCGTGCAGCTCGTCGATGCCGGCCAGCTCCCGGCTGCGGGAGGCGTCCAGCTGCTTGCCCCAGCGCCGTAGTTGCCGGTCGAGGAACCCCTCGGGCCGGCCGAAGTCCGCAAGACCCACCTCGCCGGGCTCCACCGCGTGCAGTTCGACCAGCGTGTCCACCAGGTTCAGCACCGCGTTCCGGGTGCGTCCGGCGCCGAGCGGGGCGAGCTGGCCGGCCGTCCGGTACGGGGTGCCCTCGACGAAGTCCATGACGTAGAACGGCGCCCCCAGCACCTCCTCGTCCTCGCACAGCAGTACGGTGCGCGGCACCGGCACGGCGGTCGGGTGCAGCGCGCTGATCACCCGGTGCTCGCGCCTCATGTCGTGCGCGGTGGCCAGGACGTGGCCGAGCGGGGGACGCCGTACGACCCATCTGGAGCTGCCGTCGGAGACCAGGTACGTGAGGTTCGACCTGCCGCCCTCGATCAGCCGGCCGGTGAGCGGGCCGTCCACCAGGCCGGGCCGCTCCCGTTCGAGCAGACCGCGCAGCCGGTCGAGATCGAGTCCGGGCGGGTGGTCGGGGCTCATCGTCGCTCCTCCGGGCAGGAAACAGTACCCGTCTCATGATGCCGACCGGTCGGTATGCCGTCCAGAGCGGTGGTCGAACGTGATCGGGGCCACGAGGGGCGCGCGTCGCGCTCCCGCTCCGTCCGGCCGCCACGCGAATGGCGTATATCGAGCCATTCGGCTTGCACGGCGCGCACGGACACCGGAGGGTCGGACCCATGAAGGCGATCAGCTACTCACGGTACGGCGGCCCCGAAGTGCTCGGCCTCGGGGAGGTCGACGACCCTCGGGTCGGCCCCGACTCGGTTCTGGTGAAGGTGCGGGCGGCGGCCGTCAACCCGGTCGACTGGAAGTGCCGCGAAGGCCATCTCGACTCGATCCTCCAGCCGGTGTTCCCGGTCGTCCCGGGCTGGGACGTCTCGGGCGTGGTCGTCCGGCCGGGCCCCGCCGTACCGGAGTTCGCCGCCGGCGACGAGGTCATCGGCTACGTGCGCCAGGACGTCCTCTCGCACGGCACCTTCGCCGAGTACGTGGCCGCCCCGGTGCGCGCCCTCGCGCACAAGCCGCGCGCCCTGTCCTTCGAGCAGGCGGCCGGCCTCCCGCTCGCGGGGCTCACCGCGTACCAGGTGCTGCACCGTGTCCTCGAGGTCAAGCGGGGCGAGACCGTCCTGGTGCACGCCGCGGCCGGCGGCGTCGGATCCATCGCCGTCCAGCTCGCCGCCCACCTCGGCGCCCGGGTCATCGGCACGGCGAGCGAGCGCAACCACGACTTCGTGCGCGGACTGGGCGGGGAGCCGGTGAGCTACGGCGAGGGCCTGGCCGAACGGGTACGGGGGCTGGCGCCCGAGGGCGTGGACGCGGTGTTCGACACGGTGGGCGGCGACGCCCTCGGGACCTCCGCGAACCTGCTGGCCCCCGAGGGTCGCCTGGCCTCGGTCACCGACCCCGAGGTGGTGGGCTACGGCGGCCGCTACTGGTTCGTCCGCCCCGACCCCCAGGACCTCCAGCACCTCTGCGACCTGGCGGAGCAGGGCACGGTCACCGTCCACGTCTCGGAAACCTTCCCCCTGGAACGAGCGGCGGAGGCCCACCGCCTGAACCAGGAGGGCCGGACCCGCGGCAAGATCGTGGTGACGGTCGGCTGAACCCAGCAGGTCCGGCGCTGAACAGCTCGTCCGGCGCCTGAGGCCGGGGCCGAAGGCCGGCAAGAGGGTCCGGGGGGAGCTCCTCGGGGACGACGGCGGTCTCCCCCGCTCGAGCCGAGCCGAGCCGAGCCGAGCCGAGCCGGGAGCGGCGGAGGGGCGGAGGGGCGGAGGGGCGGAGACCCGCCGGGCGCCCCCACCTCACCCCGAACCGACAAGCACCGCCCCGCACACCGCCATGGCCACCGTGCAGATCACCGCCGCCGCCGCATACGGCGGCGCGAGCGCCGCGGGTTCCCGCACCGCCGCCAGCCCTTGGATCCGCCGGTGGGCGATCCACAGAAACCCCAGCCAACAGGCACAGCACAGCGCGCACGCCACGAACCCGGCCCCCGACCCCCCGCCCGCCGACGCCGTCTTCACGGCCAGTACGGCCGCGACCGTGGCCGACAGCGTCGTACGCCGCCACGCGAGCCGGGTCCGCTCGGGCTGCAGCCCGGGATCCCGCTCCGCGGTCCGGCCCGCCGCCCCGCTCACCCGTCCCACCCGAAGAGCACCACGGCGACCATCGCCCCGGCCACCACCGCCACCACAAGACTCAGCAGCGCCGGGAACCGCGACACCGGCAGGTCCTCCCCCCGTCGCATCGCCCGCTCGCACCGCACCCAGTGGTGGACCGCCCGCAGCGCGCACAGCGCCCCCGCGGCCAGCAGCGCCAGTGCCAGCCCGACCCGCCACCCCCAGCGCAGGTCCGGCAGGAACTGGTCCACGGCGAACCCGCCCCCGATCAACGCGAGCGCGGTGCGCAACCACGCGAGGAACGTCCGCTCGTTCGCCAGCGAGAACCGGTAGTCGGGCGTGTCGCCCTCCCGTCGCACCTCGCCGGGCGCGAACCACAACCGGACGTTCCGTACAAAGTCGATCATGCGGGCGACCCTACCGGGGCCGCCCCCGCGCCGGGCCGGCGGCCGGGGGCGGAGCCTGCTCAGCCCGCGGCCCGCCCCGCCCGGTACGCCTTGAGCCGCTCGTACGCCGCCAGCCCGTCCGGGGTCCACTCCCACTGCCCGAGCCGCCGCTCCAGCTCCGCCTCCGACAGGAAGTCCCCCCAGGCCACCTCCTCCGCCTGCGGCCGTACGGGCCGGTCGCAGCGCACCTCGTACACCGCCGACCACCAGCTGTGGCCGGCCCCGTCGTCGTACAGGAACGTGAAGAGGTGCTCGGGGCGCGGCAGTCCGCGCACGCCCAGTTCCTCCTCGGCCTCACGCAGCGCCGCCTCGTCGTAGCTCTCGCCCGCGCCGACGACCCCGCCGACGAACATGTCGTACAGGGAGGGGAAGACCTGCTTGGCCGCGGTGCGGCGGTGGACGAAGACCCGTCCCTCGGCGTCCCGGGCGAGGACGAAGACGCAGCGGTGGCGCAGCCCCCGCGCGTAGGCCTCCCCGCGTGGGGACCGCCCGACCACCCGGTCGTTCTCGTCGACGATGTCGATGGTCTCCTCAGCGCTCATACGGTCATCCAAGCAGTGGCCGCCCCCGCCCGGCCGCTCGCCCCACCCGGGCGGCCCTCCGGCTCCGGACGTCACAAGTGGCTTGTTTGTGAAGGCAGTTGACGCGAGTAACGCAAGGGGTGCCCTTGACGTGATCCGTTGACGGGCGGTTTGCTGTGCGTGACCGGCCCATGGCGTTCGGCAGCCGACCGCTGCCGTACCGACCACCCGCCGTGAGCCGACGACCACAAGAAGAGCGCGTGAGGAAATCCAGCGGTGTCCCCACCCCCGCCTCCCCTCGGCCGCGCCCGCAGACGGGCGGCACAGGCCTTCGACGAGGCCCTCGACGACGCCGAACTCGTCGCCGCGCGGACCGCGCTGGCGCAGGGCCGGTGGCAGAACACCCGATCGCTGCTGGTCCGCACGGGGGAGGACTGGGACCGCCGGGGCCACCGCGTCACGGTGCTCGCCCAGGAGCCGTACTGTGCCCCCTGGGCCCGCGAGTGGCTGCTCGCCGAACCCGACTCCGGTGACGCGTCCGTGCTGCTCGCCCTGGCCCAGGTGCGGCGCGCGCTGCACGGCAGGGAGAAACCGGCCCGTGCCCGCGAGACCTGTCACCGGGTCGCGGAGCTCGTGCCCGCCGACCCCACCCCCTGGCTCGGACTGCTCCTGCTGGAGTGTGTCCAGGGGGCCGAGGGGGACGCGGTCCGGCTGTTCGAGCAGGTCCGCACCCGGTACGCGGACCACCACCACGCCCACCACCTGCTGGTCGCCTGGCTCGCCGAACGTCGCGTGGAGGCGGGCCCGGACCCGCTGCACGAGGTGTACGACTTCGCCAACTGGGCCGCCGAACAGGCGCCCGCCGACTCGCCGCTGGCGATCCTGCCGGTCATCGCGCACGCCGAGCGCTACCGCGCCCTGGCCGCCGCCGGGCACGAACCCGCCGACCCGGTCGCCTCCGGCCACTGGGTCGGCCGTCGCGCCCGGCAGGTGATGAAGGCCGCCTTCGACTGGTGGCTGGAGTGGGAGCACGAGGGTCACCCACGCCGCCTGGTCGACCTCAACTTCCTCGCCCACGCCAAGGTCTGCGAGGGCCGGGGCGCCGAGGCCGCCGCCCTCTTCCACCGCATCGGCGACCACGCCACGCCCGCCCCCTGGTCGTACCCCGGCCGTGACGCCCTGACCGCCTTCCGCGCCGCCCGCGCCGCAGCCCTGGGCACGGCCTGACCCCGGCCCGGCCCGCCGCAACCACCACCGACCCGAGGACGGTCTCGAGATGACGACGGACAGTTCGAGCACGCATACGAGCAGAGCGACAGCCGACGGCATCAGCACCTTCAGGGGGCAGGAGCGCGCCCTGCGCGCCGACCGCCTCGGCACGGGGGGCCTGCTGCTCTCCGTCCTCGCCGCGACCGCTCCCCTCATGGTGGTCGCGGGTGTCATGCCCACCACATTCGCGGTGATGGGCATCGTCGGTCAGCCGCTGCTCTTCGTGGCCCTCGGCGTCGTCCTGGTCCTCTTCAGCATCGGCTATGCCGAGATGAGCCGGCACGTCCACAACGCCGGCGCCTTCTACGCCTACATCTCCCGCGGACTCGGCGGCACCGCCGGAGCAGGCGCCGCGCTCGTCGCGCTCGTCGCCTACAACTCCCTCCAGGTCGGCATCTACGGCATCTTCGGCTTCGAGGTCTCCGGCCTCCTCGCCACCTACGCCGACCTCGAGGTCGCCTGGTGGATACCGGCGCTGGTGGCCGTGCTCGCCGTCGGCGCGCTGGGCTGGCTGAAGATCGACGTCAACGCGCGCCTGCTCGGCGTGCTGCTGGTCATCGAGGTGCTGCTGGTCGTCGCCTTCGACGTCGCCGCCGTCGCCGACCCCGGGAAGGAGGGTCTGTCGCTGCACGCCTTCGACCCGGAGACGCTCACCGGCGCCGGCGTCGGCACCGCCCTGTGCTTCTGTGTCGCCGCCTTCCTCGGTTTCGAACAGGCCCCCGTCTACGCCGAGGAGACCAGCAGGCCGCACGAGGTCGTGCCGCGCGTGATGTTCCTCGCGGTCACCGGTGTCGCCGTCTTCTTCGCCCTCAGCAGCTGGGCGCTCACCGTCGCCACCGGTCCCTCCGGGATCGTCGGCGCCTCCCAGGAGCAGAGCGCGGGACTGCTGTTCCTCCTCACCGAGGACCGACTCGGCTCCACCTTCACCGACGTCCTGCACGTCCTCTTCGTGACCGGCATGTTCGCGGCCATGCTCAGCTTCCACAACGTCGTCGCCCGCTACGCCTTCGCCATGGGCCGCGAGGGCCTGCTGCCCGCCGTCTTCGGCCGCACCACCGGCGCCAGCGGCGCCCCCGGCACCGGCTCCCTGCTCCAGACCGTCATCGCCGCCGTGCTCGTCCTCGCCTTCGCGCTCACCGACGACAAGCCGACCGGCGACCCGACCGCACCGGTCCTGCACCTGTTCACCTGGGGCGGCAACGTCGGCGCGCTCGGCGTGATCGTGCTGATGGCCATCGCCTCCCTGTCCGTCGTCGTCTTCTTCGCCCGGCGCGGCGCCGCGGGCGCGCAGAGCCGCCGGCTGGTCACCTCCGCGCTGGCGGGCGTCGCCCTGACCGGCATCGCGGTCTACACGGTCAAGGACTTCGACGTCCTGGTCGGCGCCGGACCCGGCTCCGCGCTGAGCTGGATCCTGCCCGGCATCATCGGGCTCGCCCTGGTCGCCGGGCTGGTCCAGGGCGCCGTCCTGCGCGCCCGCGCCCCCGAGAAGCACGCCCGCATCGGGCTCGGCAACGAGGCGTTCCAGCTGGAGAAGGAGGCCGAGCGCACTTCGTAGGGCGCTGCCGCGCCCCTGGGACGCGCAAGGGCCCCGGCACCTCGACGAGGTGCCGGGGCCCTCGGCCGGCGTACGGCTCAAGGAGCAGTCGTACGCCTAGATGATCAGTGACAGCAGCAGCACCAGGGCACCGGCGACCACCGAGATGATCGTCTCCATGATCGACCAGGTCTTGACCGTCTGTCCGACGTTCAGCCCGAAGTACTCCTTCACCAGCCAGAACCCGGCGTCGTTGACGTGGCTGAAGAACAGCGAACCAGCACCGATCGCCAGCACCAGCAGGGCCGCGTGCGTGGTCGACATGTCGGCCGCCAGCGGAGCCACCAGACCGGCCGCCGAGACGGTCGCCACCGTCGCCGAACCGGTCGCCAGCCGGATCGCCACCGCGATCAGCCAGGCCAGCAGCAGTGCCGGGATCGACCAGTCCTCGGAGATCTCCAGGATCATCCGGCCCACACCGGTGTCGATCAGCGTCTGCTTGAAACCGCCGCCCGCGCCGACGATCAGCAGGATGCCGGCGATCGGCACGAGCCCCTTCTCGACCAGCCGCGAGATCCGCTCCCGGCTGAACCCGGCGGGCACGCCCAGGGTGAAGATGCCGACCAGCACGGCCGCGAGCAGCGCGATCAGCGGGGAGCCGATCACGTCGAACACGCGCTGCACGTGGTGCCCGGGGTCGTCGATGACGATGTCGACCAGCGCCTTGGCCAGCATCAGCACGACCGGCAGCAGGATCGTGGCCAGCGTCGCGCCGAAGCCGGGACGCTTCTGCAGGTCCTCGGAGGGCCGCTGCGGGATCATCCGCTCCGGGGCGGGGACGTCCACCCAGCGGGCGGCGTACTTCGAGAACAACGGACCGGCGATGACGACCGTCGGTATCGCGACGAGCACGCCCAGCGCCAGCGTCACCCCCAGGTTGGCGCCGACCGCGTCGATCGCGATCAGCGGACCGGGGTGCGGCGGGACCAGACCGTGCATCACGGACAGACCGGCGAGCGCCGGGATGCCGATGCGCATCAGGGAGTAGTTGCCGCGCTTGGCGACCATCAGCACCACCGGGATCAGCAGCACCACACCGACCTCGAAGAACAGCGGCAGCCCGATCACCGAGGCGATCAGCACCATCGCCCAAGGCATGGTGCGGCCGTTCGCCTTCGCGAGGATGGTGTCGACGATCTGGTCCGCGCCGCCGGAGTCGGCGAGCAGCTTGCCCAGGATCGCGCCGAGGGCGATCAGCACGCCCACGCCGGCGACGGTGGAGCCGAGTCCGGCACTGAAGCTGGTGATCACCTCGTCGAGCGGCGCGCCGGCGAACGCGCCGAGCGCCAGTGAGCCGATGGTCAGTGACAGGAAGGCGTGCAGCTTGAACTTGGTGATGAGCAGGACGATGACGGCGATGCCCAGCAGCACGGCGATGCCCAGCTGGGCGTGGCCGGCCGAGGTGATCGGCTCGGGGGCGTCCGCTGCCAGCATCTCGACGCTGAGTCTGGTCACGGGGGTTCCTTGTGTGTACGGGGGTCGGGGAGAAACCGGGGAGGTGGGGCGCCCCGGGAAGCGGGGGTCCGGGCAGGGACCTACGGGGTGGGCTCGGGCAGTGCGTCCAGGGCGGCGGCCGCCCGTCCGCTGATCTCCTCGGGGCTGCCCGTCACGTCCACGGCGACTCCGGCCTCGTCCGGCTCCAGCGGCTGGAGCGTGGCGAATTGGGAGTCGAGCAGCGCCGCGGGCATGAAATGGCCCTGCCGGTGCGACATCCGGCCCTCGACGAGCGCGCGGTCACCGGTGAGGTGCACGAAGACCACACCGGGCGCGGCCGCCCGCAGCCGGTCGCGGTACGACCGCTTCAGCGCGGAACAGCTGACCACTCCGCCGAGACCGGCCCGGCCGTGGGCCCAGTCACCGATGGCGTCGAGCCAGGGCCACCGGTCGTCGTCGGTGAGCGGGGTACCGGCCGACATCTTGGCGATGTTGGCCGGCGGGTGGAGATCGTCGCCCTCGGCGTACGGGACGCCGAGCCGGGCCGCGAGCAGGTGACCGATGGTGGTCTTCCCGGTGCCCGAGACGCCCATGACCACGACGACATGGGGGGTGTTCATGGCTGCCTCACTGTCTGATGTCTTCGCCGACACGTGATGTCGACGCAACTGAAACTCATTAGGTACGACGAATTCAAGAGCCTGTGACATATAAGTCTGACTTTTTGTTCCCGTGATCCGCCCCGTACTCTGAGTGCATGAGCACCACGGGCCGGGGGCTGCACGGCCGCGTACTGGACACCCTCGGCCCCGAGATCACCGCGGGTGAGTACCCGCCCGGCAGCGTTCTGCGCACCGACGAACTCGCGCAGCGTTTCGATGTGTCGCGTTCCGTGATGCGTGAGGTCGTCCGCGTCCTGGAGTCCATGCATCTGGTCCGGTCCCGGCGCCGCGTGGGCGTGACGGTCCTGCCGGCCCCCGAGTGGAACGTGTACGACCCCCAGGTCATCCGCTGGCGCCTGGCCGGCGTGGACCGCCCTCGCCAGCTGCGCTCCCTCACGGTGCTGCGCTCGGCGATCGAGCCGGTCGCGGCGGGCCTGGCCGCCCGCAACGCCACCCCCGAGCAGTGCGCCGAACTGACCGAGTGCGCCCTCGGTATGGTCGCCAACTCCAGCGGTCACCGGCTGGAGGAGTACCTCTTCCACGACGTGGCGTTCCACCGCGTGATCCTGACCGCCTCCGGCAACGAGATGTTCGCCCGCCTCGGCGACGTCGTGGCCGAGGTGCTCTCCGGCCGCACCCACCACGAGGTGATGTTCGAGGACCCCGATCCCGCCGCCGTCACCCTGCACGTCCAGCTCGCGGAGGCGGTCCGCGAACGCGACGCCGCCCGCGCGGAGAAGCTGACCCGCGAGATCACCGAGGGCGCTCTCCAGGAACTGGACATCCTGGCGCCCTGACCGCGCCGCCGGGCGGCGCGAAGTCCCGGATCACCGGGGACGTCCGCTTCCGTCCGGCCGGCCCGTCGGCCGGGGAAGCACCCGGCACGGGGGCGTCGTTGCGCGCCGGTCAGGCGTCGAAACGCTCGCGTGCCCGCTCGATGTGGCCGAGGTGCTCGTGGGTCCAGCCGCACATCGCGTCGACCGTGGTGCGCAGGGCCCGGCCCGGTCCGGTGAGGGTGTACTCGACCCGCGGCGGCACGGTGGGGTGCACCTTCCGCTCGACCAGGCCGTTGCGTTCCAGCATGCGCAGGTTCTGGGTGAGCATCTTGTGGCTGACGCCCTCGACCTCGTCGCGCACCTCGCTGAAGCGCAGGGTGCGCTCGCCGAGCGCCTCGATGATCAGGAGCGCCCACTTGTCGGCGACGTCCGGGAAGATCTCCCGCGCCGGGGACCGGCGAAGCGCCGGTGGACGTCGCCGACACCACACCCTGATCCCGGCGACGGGACGGCCGACCCGGCTGCGGCCTCAGCTCAGGAACTCCCCGTCGACGTACATCCAGGCCCCGTCGACCCGCTCGAAGCGGCTGCGCTCGTGCAGCGAGCCGCCCCGGTAGGAGGCCCGGAAGGTCACCGTCCCGCTGGAGTGGAACGCGGACCCGCCGCTCGTGTCCAGGATCTCCAGCCCGGTCCACCGCATTCCGGGATCGAAGTCGACCCGCTCCGGCCGCGTCCCCGGATGCCAGCTCCGCAGCAGGTACGCGCCGTCCCGCCGCACGAACGCGCAGTACCGCGACCGCATCAGCCGCTCGGCGGTGGGCGCGGCTGCGGCCCCGGTGTGGAACCGGCCGCAGCAGGCCTCGTACGCCTCGGGGAGCCCACAGGGGCAGGGAAGGGTGGTCATGGTCGGCCTCCGCGACAACGCCCGAGGGCCGCGACCTCGTGGTCGCGGCCCTCGGGCTTCTCGTGTCCGAGGGGGGACTTGAACCCCCACGCCCGATAAAGGGCACTAGCACCTCAAGCTAGCGCGTCTGCCATTCCGCCACCCGGACAAGGTGTCTGTCGCGCGGGGTTCCCCCCTTGGCGACGACGTAAACATTACCAGGTGTTCCGGGGTGGCCGATCACCCCGCCCGGCCGCGCCGTCGCGTGAACGGCGTGTGACGGGCCGGGCCGGGTCTTGGGGCGCGACCGCGGGGGAGGGAGGATGAGGGGACGACCATCAGCGGGGACACCAGCAGCGGGAGGAAGCACGTGAGCGAGACGGACACGGCCAGGAGCGTCACCGGTGAGGACGAGGTCGTGGACCTCTGCCGCGAGCTGATCCGGATCGACACCAGCAACTACGGCGACCACTCGGGCCCCGGCGAGCGCAAGGCGGCGGAGTACGTCGCCGAGAAGCTCGCCGAGGTGGGCCTGGAACCGAAGATCTTCGAGTCGCACCCCGGACGCGCCTCCACGGTGGCCCGGATCGAGGGCGAGGACCCGTCCCGGCCGGCGCTGCTCATCCACGGCCACACCGACGTCGTACCGGCCAACGCCGACGACTGGACCCACCACCCCTTCTCCGGCGAGATCGCCGACGGGTGCGTGTGGGGACGCGGGGCCGTCGACATGAAGGACATGGACGCGATGACCCTCGCGGTCGTCCGCGACCGGCTGCGCAGCGGACGCAAGCCCCCGCGCGACATCGTCCTCGCCTTCCTCGCGGACGAGGAGGCCGGCGGCACGTACGGAGCCCGCCACCTGGTCGACGAGCACCCGCACCTCTTCGAGGGCGTCACCGAGGCGATCAGCGAGGTGGGCGGCTTCTCGTTCACCGTCAGCGAGCAGCGCCGCCTGTACCTGATCCAGACGGCCGAGAAGGGCATGCACTGGATGAAGCTGACCGTGGCCGGCACCGCCGGGCACGGGTCGATGATCCACCGCGACAACGCCATCACCGAGCTGTCGGAGGCCGTCGCGCGCCTCGGCCGGCACAAGTTCCCCGTCCGCGTCACGAAGACGACCCGGGCCTTCCTCGACGAACTGGGCGACGCCCTCGGGACCGAGCTCGACCCGGAGAACATGGAGGGGACCCTCGCCAGGCTCGGCGGCATCGCCAAGCTCATCGGCGCGACGTTGAGCAACACCGCCAATCCCACCCAGCTGGGCGCGGGCTACAAGGTCAACGTCATCCCGGGCGAGGCGACCGCGCACGTGGACGGCCGGTTCCTGCCCGGATACGAGGAGGAGTTCCTCGCCGACCTGGACCGGATCCTCGGCCCGAAGGTGCGGCGCGAGGACGTCCACTCCGACAAGGCCGTCGAGACCACGTTCGACGGAGCCCTGGTGGACGCGATGCAGTCCGCGCTGGTGGCCGAGGACCCGGCCGCCAAGGCCATCCCGTACATGCTCTCCGGCGGGACGGACGCCAAGTCCTTCGACGACCTCGGTGTCCGCGGCTTCGGCTTCGCGCCGCTGAAGCTGCCCCCGGAGCTGGACTTCGCCGGCATGTTCCACGGGGTCGACGAGCGGGTGCCGGTGGACGGTCTGAAGTTCGGCGTGCGGGTGCTCGACCGCTTTCTCGACGCGATCTGAGACGGTGGTCCGGTGTCCTCAACAATCGTGCAGGTGTGCAGAGTTGACTGGAAAGAGTGAATGCGACGATAGGCTCGTAGCCTCATTACTCCGCCCTCGTTGGCCGTGATGTGATCCGCGACTTTGGATCGCTTTGCCAACAAGGAGGAACAATGCTCAAGAAGGTCGTCGCCGTCGCGGCTGCCACCGGTGGTCTGGTTCTCGCGGGCGCGGGCATGGCCGCCGCCGACTCCGGTGCCCAGGGTGTCGCCGCGCACTCCCCGGGTGTCCTCTCCGGCAACGTCGTGCAGGCCCCGATCCACGTCCCCGTGAACGTCTGCGGCAACACGATCTCCGTGATCGGGCTGCTGAACCCTGCCTTCGGCAACGTCTGCATCAACAAGTGACGTTGTGCCTCACCCTCTAGGGCACGCCCGCTGAGGGCTTGAGCCCGTCGGCCCCGGAGCGCGCGCCATGCGCTCCGGGGCCGACCGGTCTCATCGAACGTCGGAACACCGGGGATCCTGCGGAACGCCGATTCCCGGCACCAGGTCGAAGGCAGGGATTTCAGCAATGCGACAGGTCACCCGCAAGGGCCTGATGACCATGGCAGCGGCCACGGGCGTCCTCGCCGCCGCGGGCGGGGCCGCACACGCCGACTCCGGCGTGTCGGGCCATGCCGCCGGCTCGCCCGGTGTGGGTTCCGGGAACACGGTGCAGGTGCCGGTGCATGTGCCGGTGAACGTCTGTGGGAACACGGTCGACGTGGTCGGTGTCCTCGATCCGTCGGTGGGGAACTCCTGCGCCGGCCAGGGGGCCTTCTCACCGGGTGGACACGGCGGCTCGCACGCCGACGGACACACCGCCGGCTCGCCCGGTGTGGGCTCCGGCAACCACATCCAGGTCCCGATCCACGTCCCGGTGAACGTCTGCGGCAACGACGTCGACATCCTCGGCGCCGGCAACGCCGCCGAGGGCGGCGACTGCGCGAACGGCGGCTCGGGCCACGACAGCCCGGGAAAGCCCGGCGACCCCGGGCGTCCCGGCGACGAACCGGGCGCCCCGGACCGCCTGTCGGCCGACAGTCGGCAGGGTGTCCACTCCCTCACCCGGCCCCGGCACGACGCACAGCTCGCGCAGACCGGCAGCGAGCTGCCGATGGGCCTCTTCCTTCCCGTCGGCGCCGGCGCGCTGCTCGCCGGCGCGGTCCTCTACCGCAAGGCACGGGCCGCCGCGTGACACCGGACACACGGAGCGGACCCCGCGACCGCGGGGTCCGCTCCGTGTGTGATTCCGGTCGGGTGTCGAAGATCACCAGGTGGCGCGCACCTGGCGGATGATCCGCCTCCGCAGCCGTACCCTGCGGCTGCCGTCACGCATCAGCGTCAGGCGGTACAACTCCCAGTGACCGTACTCTGCATGGTCCGTCAGCAGACGTGCCGTCTCGCTGCGGGTGACCCCGCGCGGTACGTGCACATCGACAAATTCGTATTCCGGCATCGCATCTATTGTGCGGTCCGGGCCCCGCTACGGATAGCGTCTGCACTATGTCTGATGCTGCGCAGCCCACCGCTGCCGAGGTACGCGCCGCCGCCGAGGCGGTGAAGACCGCGCTCGACCGCCACCTGGCCGCGGTCGAACGCCGGTCGGGGGAGGACGACCCGGCCGTCTACGAGGCGTTCAACCAGCTGGCCGCGGCCGCGGAGACGTACGACGAACTGCTCTACGACCGCTACGACGAGGTCACCCCCTTCGAGATCCCCGGCGTGGAGGACGCGCCGCCGTACACCGGCCCCGAGGAACCGGCCGGGCTCAGCGTGCTGATCCGCCGCGACTACGCCGTCGTGGAACCCCGGCGGCTGCGCGCGCACGCCCAGCGGATCGAGGCGGCGGACGACGGGAGCGCGCAGACGTCGAGCACCGTCCACGGTGCGCTCGGCCTGCTGTTCGGTGAGTTCGAGCCGGACGAGATCGCCTCCCGGCACAAGGAGTTCGGGCTGGAGGAAGGCGACTCCACGCTCTGGGTGACGGCATCGGACGCCCCTGCGGAACCCGGCGAGTGGCTGGAGGCGCCGTTCGAGCAGGTGGACCCGCAGCGGGTGGTGTGCCGCTTCGACGTCAGCGCGGTCTTCGACGACGAGGAGGGCCTCGAGGACGAGGACGACCTGGAGGACGAGCTGACCCCCGGCCCTGACGAGGACGGGGGCCTGGACCCCCTCGACGCTGACCGCTGACCGCACCCACCCCGCACGGCGGCGGCACCCCGGTGCCGCCGCCGTGCGGGGTGGGCTCAGCCCTTCGCCGCCGGAACCTGCGGGGCGAGCAGTACCGGCAACCGGGTGGTCCGCGGCTTCGCCGACACCTCGGCCACGGCACGCGGCAGCGCCTGGTCCGCACCGTGCACCACGGACAGATGCCGGTCGGCCCGGCCGAACGCCGTGTACACCCAGGGCCGGCTCAGCACCTGTACGGCGTCACCGGGCAGCACCACGACCACCGCGGGCCACCGGCATCCCACCGCCTGGTGCGCGGTCAGTGCCCACCCGTGCCGCACGGATGACTCCACCCGCTCCCGCGATACGACGATCTCCTCGTCGCCGCACTCCAGGCGCAGTCCCTCGCCGTCGGCCCGTACCACGCGGCCCGGCAGCGTACGTCCCGGAACAGGGGAGTAGACGACCCGGTCACCCGGATCGAACCCGCCGAAGCGCCCCGGCCCCGGATTCAGCCGTTCCTTCAGCGCGGCGTTCAGCACCCGCGTGCCCACCGCACCCCCGTGCCCCGGGGTGATCACCTGGGTCTCCTCGGCCGGTACCCCGATGGCGCGCGGCACCGAGTCCACCACCAGTTGGACGGTCCGGTGCACGGCCTCTCCCGCGTCCCGCACCGGCACGATCACGACCTCCTTGCCGGGCGCCGCCACATGGTTCAGTTCGCCGGCTCCGATACCCGAGAGCAGCTCGCCCAGCGGGCCGGGGTCCGGCCGCCGCGAGGCGATCTGCGGGCAGACCCGCGCCGCCAGCAGATCCGCGAACACCCGCCCGGGCCCCGCCGACCACAGCACTCCCGGATCACCGGCCAGCACCAGCCGCGCCCCGTCCGGCAGCGACTCCGTCACCAGCGCGGCGGTCTCGACATCCAGCTGCGGTGCGTCGAGCACCACCAGCAGATCCACGTCCAGCGCCCCGTCGGCGTCCCGCCCGGGCCCCTCGGCACCGGACAGCAGTCCCGCGACGGTGGCGACCCCGGTCCCCTCGACCAGGCCCGCGAACCGGGCACGCCCGACCGGACCGTGGGTGGCGGCCCAGACCCGCAACCCCAGACCCCGCGCGGCGCGCACCAGGGCCGCCGGCTCGGTCAGCGAGGCCTCCCCACCGGTGTGCAGCACCAGCCCGTGCCCGGCGACCGCCCGGATCAGCTCCCCCGCGGAACCCTCCGCCGCGGCGGCCGCACGCTCCCACTCCTCGCCCGCGCCGTCCTGCCCGGTCACGGAGTCGGCCAGGCGGGCCAGTCCGTCGGCCAGACTCTCCTCGGCCAGCGCACACCGCTCCAGCCCCACCAGCACCCGCACCGGCCGCTCCTCGTCCTCCTCGGTGCCACCGGCTTCGCCGACGGCGTCCTGGAAGACGAGTACGTCCCCCTCCGAGACGGCGTTCCGCACGGCCTCCTCGGCCCCGGGCACTCCCTGCCGCCCCAGCGCGGCGACCAGCGCGGCCATGTCCAGCACGGTGTGCCCGGCCAGCGCGGCCTGCTCCAGCAGCCACACGGTGACCGCCCGCCCCCGCCGCTCGTCGTCCGGTCCGGCCCCGGCGCCGAGCAACGCCCGGGCGAAACCGTCCGCCTGCTCGGGCCGCACCCCGGGGACCCGCAGCAGCTGCCAGGGATCGGCGCGCAGCACGTCGGCGCCCCCGTCCCCGAGCGCAGCGGCGGCCTGTACGGCGATCCCCTCCGGCGCACCCCCCTGGACCAGCACTCCCCGCACGTCCTCGACGGCGTCGGCGGCGGGAGCCGCCGGCCCCGGAGCCACGGCCGCGACCCGGCGTACGGGCTCAGGCTCGGGCCGCCGCGGTGTGGGCGCGGCCTCCGCGAACACGGTGACGGCCGGCTTCTCCCCGCTCTCCACGGCCCGCACGGCGGCCAGCAGATCCGCGGCCGTGCCGCTCAGCTTGCCCCCGGCCTCGATCGGCCCCTGCCGCTCCGCCCTCCGCCGCTCGATCCGCTCCCGCTCCACGCGCTGCGCGGCCAGTTCGGCCCCGGCCTCGGACACCTGCGCGCCCTCGGCAGACGTCCCCGGCTCCTCGGCGTCCTCCGCGGTCTCGGGCGGCTCCGTGCTCACAGCGTGCTCCAGTCGTGATCGGGATAGCGGTGCACGGGCGCCGACACATCGTCGAGGGCCCGGCAGATCTCGTCAGGAAGAGTAAGGGCCTCCACTGACAATGCCGCCGTGAGCTGCTGCGCGGTGCGCGCGCCGACGATGGGGGCGGCCACACCGGGCCGGTCACGGACCCATGCGAGGGCCTCCTGCAGCGCGGTCACGGCGAGCCCGTCCGCCGCCGTGGTCACGGCGTCCACGATGCGGCTCGCCGTGTCGTCGAGATACGGCGCGACGAACGGGGCGAGGTGCTCCGAGGCGCCCCGGGAGTCCGCCGGGGCGGCGTCGTTGCGATACTTGCCGGTGAGCACGCCCCGGCCGAGCGGCGAGGACGGCAACAGTCCGATCCCCAGGTCGAGGGCGGCGGGAAGGACCTCTCGCTCGATGCCCCGTTGGAGCAGGGAGTACTCCATCTGGGTGCTCGCCAGCCGGGTCCGCGTCCCCGGCGCGGCGAGCTGCCAGGTCGCCGCCTTGGCCAGCTGCCAGCCGCAGAAGTCGGAGACACCGGCGTAGCGCACGCGCCCGCTGCCGACGGCGGTGTCGAGCGCGGCGAGCGTCTCCTCCAGCGGGGTGGCGGGGTCGTAGGCGTGGACGTGCCACACGTCGACGTAGTCGGTGCCGAGGCGGGCGAGCGAGGCGTCCAGGGCGGAGAGCAGATGGCCGCGCGAGCCGTCGACCCGGCGGTCCGGGTCGGCCACGTTCCCGGCCTTCGTCGAGATGACGAGGTCCCGGCGGGGTACGAGTCCGTCCATCAGCCTGCCGAGCAGGTACTCGGACTCCCCGTCCCCGTACACGTCGGCGGTGTCGACGAGGGTCCCGCCGGCTTCCCAGAAGGTCTTCAGGAGGTCCGCGGCGCCGTGCTCGTCGGTGTCCCGGCCCCAGGTCAGAGTCCCGAGCCCGATCCGGGACACACGCAGGCCGGTACGGCCGAGATGCCTCTGCTCCATGAACGCCGAGATTACTGGCCAGAGCCTTGGGTGTGGGGACCTGTGGACGAGGGATTTCCGACCGGCCCGGCGCTGGTGCGGGCCGGTCGGCCCGCGTGCTCCGGCACCGACCGGGGGACCCCGTACGGCGCCGGCCGGGGGACGTTCGCGAAGCCCGGCGCTCACGGGGTGCCTCCCCCACCGCCCCGCGGTACGACTGCCCGCGGGGACGGCGTCCCGCCTGGTGGTGCGGGTGGTCAGCGCGCCGGGATCCGCGGATCGGAGGCGGTGGACCCCGGACCGGGTGTCGACGCGCCCCGGCAGGGCGCCCCGTGGCCACAGCCTCCGCGGAGATCGTCCGGGGCCACGTACCGGAACGCGTGACGCCTGATCCCCCGCACCGCGACACAGGGCACGCCCCCTGCGGGAGCGGCGGCCGTGTACGGCGGGAAGGGGCCGGGGAGGGGGTGGCCGCCCACAGCGGCCGGCGCGTCCGCGCCCCGCCCCCTCCGGCGGACGTGATCCGCGCCGGTCCGAGGACGGAGACCCTCGACACGGCCCCGCCCCACCCACCGACCACGGGCGCTGGGCCCGCCCCCGCCGGGCCGGAAGCCGCGCCGCGGGCACAGGGCCCGCGTTCCCACCGGACCGAACCCTGCGCCGCAGGCACCCCACAGGACCGTCGGAGGTATAAGGTCTCCGCACAAGCGACGTTACTCATCGGTAAGGGGAGAGCCGCCATGCAGCTAGGGATCAACCTCGGCTACTGGGGTGCCGGAATGGACGCGGACAACCTCGCCGTGGCCCAGGAAGCGGACCGCCTCGGATACGCCGTCTGCTGGGCCGCGGAGGCCTACGGCTCCGACGCCGCCACCGTCCTCACCTGGGTCGCCGCCCAGACCCGCCGCATCGACGTCGGCTCGGCCATCTTCCAGATCCCCGCCCGCCAGCCCGCGATGACGGCGATGACGGCGGCCACCCTGGACTCCCTCTCCCAGGGCCGCTTCCGCCTCGGCCTCGGTGTCTCCGGCCCCCAGGTGTCCGAGGGCTGGTACGGCGTCGAGTTCGACAAGCCGCTCGCCCGCACCCGCGAGTACGTCGAGATCGTCCGCAAGGCCATGACCCGCGAACGCCTCTCCTACGAGGGCCGGCACTGGACCCTGCCCCTCCCCGGCGGCCCCGGCAAGCCCATCAAGCTCACCGTGCACCCCCAGCGCGAGCACATCCCCCTCTACATCGCCGCCATCGGCCCGAAGAACCTCGAACAGACCGGCGAGATCGCCGACGGCGCCCTGCTGATCTTCCCTTCCGCCGACCACCTCGAGGACACCGCCGTACGACACCTCCGCGCCGGCCGCGAGAAGGCCGGCAGGACCCTCGACGGCTTCGACATCTGCCCCACCGTCCCCCTCGCCGTGGGCGACGACAAGGACGTCACCACCCTCGCCGACACCTTCCGCCCCTACACCGCGCTGTACGTCGGCGGCATGGGCAGCCGCAAGCAGAACTTCTACAACCAGCTCGCCCGACGCATGGGTTACGAGCGCGAGGCGGCCGAGATCCAGGACAAGTACCTCACCGGCGACAAGCAGGGTGCGGCAGCAGCCGTTCCGCACGACCTGATCGACAGGACGACCCTCCTCGGCTCGGTCGACCGCATCGCCGACCGGATGAAGGCCTACGCCGCCGCCGGAGTCACCACCCTCACCCTCGCCCCGGCAGGCTTCACGCTCGACGAGCGCCTCGCCTCGCTCCGCGCCGGCACCGAGGCCCTGGAACGCGCGGGCCTCGCGTAGGTCCCACGGCCGTGGTGGGGGCTCGGGGGCCCACCCCGCCACGGCCGTCACCCACCACAACGCCCGTCGACCCGCCCGGTCACGCTCCCGAGCCCCCGGCCCCGTACTCCTTTCGGCGGAGTTGCCCGGCGTACCTGTTGCCGCCCACCGCCCCGCGTACTTGACTCGTCCCTCGCGCAACTCCGGGACTCCGGGACTCCGGAACCGCAGAAACCCGCGGAGAGCGGAAAGCCTGCGGAGAGGTGGCCCACCATGCTTTCGGCCAAGAGTCCGTTCCAGGGGATCGTCGACAACGACGAGTCCTTCGCCCTGTTCTGCTCCGCCGCCGCGAGCGGCGAGTCGCAGGGCGGCTGGGAGAACGCCCGTACCGCCGCACTGGTCCCCGAGAGCCGGCGCGAACTCGCCCCAAGATCACCAGGCGCGGTGCCGACGAGGACAAGCACGGCCGCATCCTCGACGCCCCGCCGAAGAAGCGCGGCCTGAAACCCGTCCCGGCCCTCCGGAGACCGACTGCACCATGCTCCTCGAGAACAACGGCATCGGTCTGGCCCACGGCCGGCTGAAACGCGACGAGCCGCTCACCGTCCAGGACGTCGTCACCTACCTCGCCCACAGCAGGGTCACCGAACAACGTGCCTCCGAGCGGATGGACCTGCTCCGCAAGCACTTCGCCGACCACCCCGACCTCGGCCGCGCGGTCAGGATGATCTCCGACGACGAGGACGACCACCTCGCCCACTGCCACGAGGAACTGCTGGGCCTCGCGCACGCCGGACACGGCCGCGCCGTCCAGCGCACGCTGCGCGAGTGCGCGCTCGCGGAGATCCGCGTCCACCGGGACGTCAGCCCGGCGGTGATGGCCCACACGGGCCGCGTCCTGGGCTGGCCCAGGGCGGCGATCCTCGCGGCAGGCATCCACGCGGTGTACGCGTACGAACGCCTGGGCGGCTGGCGCCGCATGGTCTCCCTCAGGACGCCCGGCCGCCGCGACGCGCCCGGCGGCCCGGAACCGGAGTCCGCGTGACCACGCACGGGCGCCGGGCCGGGCCCTCACATCCACCCCCGCCGCTTGAACAGGCGGAACAGCAGCACCTCCAGCCCCACCATCACCAGGACCACCACCGGGTACGACCACTTCCACCGCAGCTCCGGCATGTGCTCGAAGTTCATCCCGTAGATCCCCGCGATCATCGTGGGGACCGCGGCCATGGCCGCCCACGCGGAGATCTTCCGCATGTCGTCGTTCTGCCGCACGCTCATCTGCGCCAGATGCGCCGAGAGGATGTCCGAGACCAGCCGGTCCAGCCCCTCCACGGACTCGTTCACCCGGGTGAGGTGGTCGTGCACGTCACGGAAGAAGGGCAGCGCCCCGTCCTCCACGAACGGCACCTTCCCCCCGTACGTGCCCGCCCCCGCCAGCCGCGTCATCGGCAGGGCCAGCGGTCCGGTCGCCCGGCGGAACTCCAGGATCTGCCGCTTGAAGTCGTAGATCCTGGACGCGGTGTGCCGCGAACCCCCGTCGGGGGTGAAGACCTCCGCCTCCAGTTCCTCCAGGTCGGTCTGCAGCTCGGTCGCCACGTCCAGGTAGTGGTCGACGACGGCGTCGGCGACCGCGTACAGCACGGACGTGGGCCCCTCGCCCAGCAGCTCGGGCTCATGCTCGAGCCGCCCCCGCACGGCCCCGAGCGGCACGTCCTCTCCATGCCGTACGGTCACCACGAAGGAGTCACCGAGGAAGATCATGACTTCACCGGAGGACACGGTGTCGCTCTGCGCCTCGTACCCGACCGGTTTCAGCACCACGAAGAGCGAGTCGTCGTACACCTCCAGCTTGGGCCGCTGATGGGCCTTGAGGGCGTCCTCGACCGCCAGCGGATGCAGACCGAACTCCTGCGCGACCAGGTCGAACTCGTCCGCCGTCGGCTCGTGCAGCCCGACCCAGACGAACCCCCCGGCCGACCGGGCCTGGTCCAGCGCGTCGGAGAAGTCGTGAGGCCCCTCCGACCGCCGCCCCTCCCGGTAGACGGCACAGTCGACGATCACGAGACGCCTTCTCCCTTCCCACGACGGACACACCACGCGCGTGTGCGCCTACCCTGGGCCGCATGCCCACATTGCTGCTGGTCCGGCACGGACGTTCCACCGCCAACACCGAGGGACTGCTCGCAGGCTGGACGCCCGGCGTCGCCCTCGACGACCGCGGCGCGGCCCAGGCCGCCGCACTGCCCGGACGGCTCGCCGAGCTGCCCCTGGCCGAGATCGTCACCAGCCCGCTCCAGCGCTGCCGGGAGACCCTCCGGCCGCTGCTGGAGGCCCGTCCCGGCCTCACCCCGCACACCGACGACCGCATCGGCGAGTGCCACTACGGCGACTGGTCGGGCCGCAAACTCGCCGAGCTCAAGGACGAGCCCCTGATGGAGGTGGTGCAGGCGCACCCGTCGGCGGCGGCCTTCCCCGGCGGGGAGTCCATGCGCGCGATGCAGACGCGCGCCGCCGAGGCGGTGCACGAGTGGAACGCGCGTGTGGAGCGCGACCACGGCGCCGACGCCGTGTACCTCATGTGCTCGCACGGCGACATCATCAAGTCCCTCGTCGCGGACGCGCTCGGACTTCATCTCGACCTCTTCCAGCGAATTTCCGTTGAACCGTGTTCCATCACCGCCATCCGTTACACACGGTTGCGCCCCTTCCTCGTCCGCCTCGGCGACACCGGGGACCTCGCGTCCCTGGCGCCGCGCGAGGAGCCGCCGGCCGACGACGCCACGGTAGGGGGCGGCGCGGGCGCACCGTGATCGCCGGGCGCAGTAGGGTGAAGCGGTCGCAGCAGTGCGTCCCCGTTTCGACCAACCGCCCGTCCCCCACGCCCACCACGACTCTCAATGGAGACAGGACGTGTCCCGTCAGGTGTTCCTCTACGACCAGCCGGAACGTTTCGTGGCCGGTACGGTCGGGCTGCCAGGGCGCCGTACGTTCTTCCTCCAGGCCTCCGCCGGCTCCCGGGTGACCAGCGTGGCCCTGGAGAAGACCCAGGTCGCGGCGCTCGCCGAACGGATGGACGAACTGCTCGACGAGGTCGTGCGCCGCAGCGGCGGCAGCGCCGCGGTGCCCGCGATGACGCCGGCCGAGATCGCCGACAGCGCCCCTCTGGACACCCCCGTGGAGGAGGAGT
Source organism: Streptomyces pimonensis (assembly GCF_041380215.1). Classification (NCBI taxonomy): domain Bacteria; kingdom Bacillati; phylum Actinomycetota; class Actinomycetes; order Kitasatosporales; family Streptomycetaceae; genus Streptomyces; species Streptomyces pimonensis. The sequence continues at coordinate 215,130 of NZ_JAHWZY010000007.1, read as the reverse complement.
TCCGCGTCGGCACCATGGCGCTCGCCTGGGACGGCGAGGAACAGCGCATGATCGTCGAGGCGCAGGCGCTCGTCGAACTGGACGCCGACTCGGAGGAGGACCTCGCCGAGGCCGAGGAGCGGCTGCTCCAGGACGAGGAGAACGGGCCCCCGATGCTCCGCGTCCGGCTCACCGGCGCGCAGGCCCGGGCCTTCGCCAAGCGCGCCCTCGACGTCGTCAACGCCGGGCGGCCGCCGTGCCCGCTGTGCAGCCTCCCGCTCGACCCGGAAGGACACGTATGTCCGCGCCAGAACGGATACCGCCGCGGAGCGTGACGGCCGCCGACCCGGCCGCCGCGGTGCTGCTCGCCGAGGGCGAGCTGACCGTGCGCGGACGCATCCACGAGGCGTCGAACGCGGCGCTGTACTGCACCGTGACGCACGAGGGCCGGGAAGCCGCGTGCGTCTACAAGCCGGTCGCCGGGGAGCGGCCCCTGTGGGACTTCCCCGACGGCACGCTCGCCGGCCGCGAGGTCGCCGCCCACGCGGTCTCCGAGGCGACCGGCTGGGGCCTGGTCCCGCCCACCGTGCTCCGCGACGGCCCCTACGGCGAGGGCATGTGCCAGCTGTGGATCGAGACGGCGCCCGGCGCGGAACTCCTCGCCCTGGTCGACGGCGAGGAACCGGAGCCGGGCTGGAAGGCGATCGGTTTCGCCGAGGTCGGCGAGGGCCGCACCGCGCTGCTCGTGCACGCCGACGACGAGCGGCTGCGTCGGCTCGCGGTCCTCGACGCGGTGATCAACAACGCCGACCGCAAGGGCGGACACCTGCTGCCCACCGCGGAGGGCCTGCTGTACGGCATCGACCACGGGGTCACCTTCAACACCGAGAACAAGCTCCGCACCCTGCTGTGGGGCTGGGCGGGCGAGCCCCTGACCGCGGAGGCGCTGGACGTCCTGGAGGGACTCGGAACGGCCCTCACCGACACCGGTCCCCTCACCACCGCCCTGACCCCCCTCCTCACCCGTGCGGAGATCGACGCCACCCGCGCACGCGTCGAGAACCTCCTCGCCACCGGCACCCACCCGCAGCCGGGCGGCGACTGGCCGGCCATTCCCTGGCCCCCGGTCTGACGGGACCGTGAGCACGCCGGACGGCGCGGCGCAAGAGCGCCTTCCCGGTCATCCGGCCTGCTCCCGTTCGTTTTCCGAACCGCGGTCCGGTTAGGCTCATGACATGCATGCCTGGCCCGCTTCCGAGGTCCCCGCCCTGCCCGGTCAGGGCCGCGACCTGAGGATCCACGACACCACGACCGGGGGCCTGGTCACCTCAGACCCCGGTCCCGTCGCCCGCATCTACGTCTGCGGCATCACTCCCTACGACGCCACCCACATCGGGCACGCGGCGACCTACAACGCGTTCGACCTGGTGCAGCGCGTGTGGCTCGACACCAAGCGGCAGGTTCACTACGTCCAGAACGTCACCGACGTCGACGACCCGCTGCTGGAGCGGGCCGCACGGGACGGCGTCGACTGGACCGCGCTCGCCGAGCGCGAGACCACGCTGTTCCGCGAGGACATGACGGCCCTGCGGATGCTGCCCCCGCGGCAGTACATAGGCGCCGTGGAGGCGATACCCGGCATCGTCCCGCTCGTCGAACGGCTGCGCGAGCTCGGCGCGGCCTACGAGATCGAGGGCGACATCTACTTCTCCGTCGAGTCCGACCCGCACTTCGGCCAGGTCTCGAACCTCGACGCCGCCGCCATGCGGCTGCTGTCCGCCGAACGCGGCGGCGACCCGGACCGTCCGGGCAAGAAGAACCCCGTCGACCCGATGCTCTGGATGGCCGCCCGCGAGGGCGAGCCGAGCTGGGACGGCGGCTCGCTAGGCCGGGGCCGCCCCGGCTGGCACATCGAGTGCGTGGCCATCGCCCTCGACCACCTCGGCATGGGCTTCGACGTCCAGGGCGGCGGATCCGACCTGGTCTTCCCGCACCACGAGATGGGCGCCTCGCACGCCCAGGTACTCACCGGTGAGTTCCCCATGGCCAAGGCGTACGTCCACGCCGGCATGGTCGCCCTGCACGGCGAGAAGATGTCCAAGTCCAAGGGCAACCTGGTCTTCGTGTCCCGGTTGCGGCGTGACGGGGTGGACCCGGCGGCGATCCGGCTGGCGCTGCTCGCCCATCACTACCGCGCCGACTGGGAGTGGACCGACCAGGTCCTCCAGGACGCCGTGACCCGTCTCGGCCACTGGCGTGCCGCGGTCTCCCGCCCCGACGGCCCACCCGCCGAGGCACTGGTCGAGGAGATCCGAGAGGCCCTGGCCAACGACCTGGACGCCCCGGCCGCGCTGGCCGCCGTGGACCGCTGGACCGTGCTCCAGGAGGAGAGCGGCGGCACGGACACCGGCGCGCCCGGCGTCGTCTCCCGCGCGGTGGACGCGCTGCTCGGCGTGGCGCTGTAACCGGACACGACGACGAAGGGGCGCCCCGTGGTGAACGGGGCGCCCCTTCCTTCAGTCCTCCGACGAATCGTCGCCGCCGGAGCCCGGGTCCGGATCGGATTCCGCGTCCGGCTTCGGCGGCTTCGGCGGGCGGGTGCGCCCGCCCGGGCCCTCCCGCCGGTACGACGTACCGTCCGATCCGTCGGCCGTGGCGTGTCCGCCGGGCGGACCCGACGCCCCGTCGCGGCGCCGCAGATAGCGCTCGAACTCGCGGGCGATCGCCTCGCCCGACGCCTCCGGCAGCTCGGCGGTGTCCCGGGCCTCCTCCAGCGTCTGGACGTATTCGGCCACCTCGCTGTCCTCCGCGGCCAGTTGGTCCACGCCCACCTGCCAGGCACGCGCGTCCTCGGGCAGCTCGCCCAGCGGGATCCGCACGTCGATCAGGTCCTCCAGGCGGTTGAGGAGGGCCAGCGTGGCCTTCGGGTTGGGCGGCTGCGAGACGTAGTGCGGGACCGCCGCCCACAGCGACACCGCGGGCACACCCGCATGCGTGCACGCCTCCTGGAGGATGCCGACGATGCCCGTGGGGCCCTCGTACTTGGTCTCCTCCAGGTCCATGCGGCGGGCCAGGTCCGGGTCGGAGGTGGTCCCGCTGACCGGGACCGGCCGGGTGTGCGGGGTGTCACCGAGCAGCGCGCCCAGCACGACCACCAGCTCCACGCCGAGCTCGTGCGCGAAGCCGAGGATCTCGTTGCAGAACGAGCGCCACCGCATGGACGGTTCGATGCCGCGGACCAGCACCAGGTCGCGCGGCTTCTCGCCGCCGACCCGGACCACCGACAAGCGCGTGGTCGGCCAGGTGACCTTGCGGACCCCGCCGTCCATGAACACCGTGGGGCGGTTCACCTGGAAGTCGTAGTAGTCCTCGGCGTCCAGAGCCGCGAACACCTCGCCCTTCCACTCCCGGTCCAGGTGCGCGACCGCGGTGGAGGCGGCGTCGCCGGCATCGTTCCAGCCCTCGAACGCGGCCACCATGACCGGGTCGACCAGCTCGGGAACCCCCTCGAGCTCGATCACCCAGCGCCTCCTTCCGACGTGCCCTCGTGTACGCCCCAACCTTACGGCGTGCCCGCAGGAGCGCCCGCAGTCCCCTTCACAAGGGGAGTGCCCCATCACTGACCCGCCGCACCTCCCGGAACACCACTCACAGCGTGGACCGCAGCCACTGCTCCACGCTCGCGATGTGCACCGTCGACCAGGACCGCGCCGCCTCCGCGTCCCGGTCCCGCAGGGCGGCGAGGATGGCCCGGTGCTCGCGCAGGGTGCGGCCGACCGCGTCCTTCTGGGTGAGCCCGCGCCAGATCCGGGCCCGCGTGGTGGGGCCGGAGAGGCCGTCGAGCAGGGAGCACAGCACGGAGTTGCCGGAGCCGCGCACGATGCCCCGGTGGAACTCCAGGTCGGCGGCGACCAGGTCCTCCACCGACGGCTCGTCGCCGAGCCTGTCCAACTGCTCCGCCAACGCGTTCAGTTGCTCCTCGTCGATCCGGGTGGCCGCGAGGGCCGTCGCGGCCGGCTCCAGGATGCGGCGTACGGCGAGGAACTCCAGGACCGTGTCGTCGCGGTGGAAGTCGACGACGAAGCTCAGCGCCTCCAGCAGGAGTTGCGGATCGAGACTGGTGACATAGGTGCCGTCGCCCTGCCGTACGTCCAGGATGCGGATCAGCGACAGGGCGCGCACCGCCTCGCGCAGCGAGTTGCGGGACAGCCCCAGCTCGGCCGCGAGCTCGCTCTCCTTGGGCAGCCGGGCGCCGGGACGCAGCGCACCCGAGACGATCATTGTCTTGATCTTCTCGATCGCCTCGTCGGTCACTGCCATACCGCGCCTCCCTGCGGACCGGACCTCCGATGTATCCAGCCCATAATGTACGGGTCAGGGGCGACTCCGTCGGCGCGGAGTCGCCCCTGACCCGTATGCCGGCTCCCGTGCGGGGGAGCCGGGGAGCACCGGTCACTTCTCGTCGAGCAGCTCCTGGACGTTCGCGCGGACCTCGTCCGTGGCCAGGCCCCGGATCGTCAGAGTGGTGCGGCGGCGCAGCACGTCGTCCACGGTCTCGGCCCACTCGTGGTCGCGGGCCCAGACGACCTGCGCCCAGATCTCCGGGGCGTCCGGGTGGACGCGCCGGGCGAGCGCCGGGTCGTCGTTGGCCAGGCGGGCGATGTCGAAGGCCAGCGAACCGTAGTGGGTGGCCAGGTGCCGGGCGGTGTCCGCCGCCATGCGCGGGCCGGGCGCGGGGCTGTCGACCAGCAGCCGGTGGGCCACCGCGCGGGGGTTGGCCACGCCCGGCAGCGGCAGCTTCTTCGGCAGCGAGGCGATCGGCTCGAAGTCGTCGCCCAGCGGATGGCCGGGCAGCTCCTGGAGCTTGCGCATCACCGTGCGGCCGATGTGGCGGAAGGTGGTCCACTTGCCGCCGGCGACGGACAGCATCCCGCCCCGGCCCTCGGTGACGACCGTCTCCCGCTTGGCCTTGGCCGTGTTCCCGGGGCCGCCGGGCAGCACCCGAAGCCCCGCGAAGGCGTAGGTGATCAGGTCCCGGTCGAGCTGCTGGTCGCGGATGGAGAACGCGGCCTCGTCGAGTATCTGCGCGGTGTCCTTCTCGGTGACCGCGACGTCCGCCGGATCGCCCTCGAACTCCTCGTCGGTGGTGCCGAGCAGCAGCATGTCCTCCCAGGGGAGGGCGAAGGTGATCCGGTACTTGTCGATCGGCGTGGCCAGCGCGGCCTTCCACGGGGAGGTCCGCTTCAGGACCAGGTGCGCGCCCTTCGACAGCCGGATGGACGGCGCGGCGTCCGGGTCCTCCATGCGGCGCAGGTGGTCGACCCACGGACCGGTCGCGTTCAGCACCAGGCGGGCGTTGACGCCGAACTCGTCGCCCGAGAGACGGTCGCGCAGTTCGGCTCCGGTGACCCGGCCCCGGGTGAAACGCAGTCCCGTCACCTCGGCGTGGTTGAGGACGACCGCGCCGGACTCGGCCGCCGCGCGGACCGTCATCAGCGCCATGCGCGCGTCGTTCATCTGGTCGTCGCCGTACACGGCCACGGCCTTGAGGTTGTCGGTCCGCAGCTCCGGCACGTCCTGCGCGGCCCTGGCCGGCGAGAGCAGGTGCCCGACGCCGTCGCCGAAGGCGGACAGCGCCGAGTACGCGAAGACACCGGCGCCGAGCTTCGCCGCGCCGTGCGGCCCGCCCTTGTACACGGGGAGGTAGAACGTGAGCGGGTTCGCCAGGTGGGGGGCCACCTGACGGGAGACCGCACGGCGCTCGAAGTGGTTCTCCGCCACCAGCTTCACCGCACCGGTCTGCAGGTAGCGCAGGCCGCCGTGGAGCAGCTTGGAGGAGGCGGAGGAGGTGGCGCCGGCGAAGTCGCCGGCGTCCACCAGGGCCACCCTGAGGCCGGACTGCGCGGCGTGCCAGGCGGTGGAGATGCCCAGGATGCCGCCGCCGATCACGAGGAGGTCGTACGACGCCTTGGAGAGCTGCTCCCGGGTCTCGGCGCGGCTCGGGTTCGAGCCGGACGCCGGGTGCGTCCCCAGGGCAGGCACGGACTGCAGGGTGGGCTGGCTGGTCATGGCGTTTCTTACTCCTCGTCCTCGAGCCAGCCCATGGTCCGCTCGACGGCCTTGAGCCAGCTCTTGTACTCACGGTCGCGGGTTTCCGCGTCCATGCGGGGGGTCCACTCGGCGGCCCGCCGCCAGTTGGCGCGCAGGTCGTCGGTGCTGTTCCAGAAGCCGACGGCGAGGCCGGCGGCGTAGGCGGCGCCGAGACAGGTGGTCTCGGCGACCATCGGACGCACCACGGGGGCGTCCAGGAAGTCCGAGAGCGTCTGCATCAGCAGGTTGTTGGAGGTCATGCCGCCGTCGACCTTGAGGGCGGCCAGCTCCACGCCGGAGTCCTTCGTCATGGCGTCCGCGATCTCCCGTGTCTGCCAGGCGGTGGCCTCCAGCACGGCGCGCGCGAGGTGCGCCTTGGTGACGTACCGGGTGAGGCCGGCGATCACACCGCGGGCGTCGGAGCGCCAGTACGGGGCGAACAGGCCGGAGAAGGCCGGCACGAAGTAGGCGCCGCCGTTGTCCTCGACGGAGAGCGCGAGGGTCTCGATCTCGGCGGCGGTGGAGATCAGGCCCATCTGGTCGCGCATCCACTGCACCAGCGAGCCGGTGACGGCGATCGAGCCCTCCAGGGCGTAGACCGGCTTCTGGTCGCCGATCTGGTAGCCGACCGTGGTCAGCAGGCCGCTGTAGGAGTTGATGATCTTGTCGCCGGTGTTCATCACCATGAAGGTGCCGGTGCCGTACGTCGACTTGGTCTCGCCCTCGGCGAAGCAGGTCTGGCCGAACAGGGCGGCCTGCTGGTCGCCCAGTGCGGAGGCGACCGGGACGCCGCCGAGCAGCTCGCCCAGCCTGCCGCCCTTGATCTCGCCGTAGACCTCGGCCGAGGAGCGGATCTCGGGCAGCATTGGGGTGGGGACGCCGATGGACTCGGCGATCCTCTCGTCCCACTGCATGGTGTGCAGGTTCATCAGCATGGTGCGGGACGCGTTGGTGACGTCGGTGACGTGGTGCCCGCCGTCCGTGCCGCCGGTCAGGTTCCAGATGACCCAGGTGTCCATGGTACCGAAGAGGATGTCGCCCGCCTCCGCGCGCTCCCTGAGGCCGTCGACGTTGTCGAGCAGCCAGCGGGCCTTGGGGCCGGCGAAGTAGGAGGCCAGGGGGAGGCCGGTCTCGCGGCGGAAGCGGTCCTGGCCGACGTTGCGGCCGAGCTCGCGGCAGAGGGCGTCGGTGCGGGTGTCCTGCCAGACGATGGCGTTGTGGACCGGCTCACCGGTGTTCCTGTCCCACAGCACGGTGGTCTCGCGCTGGTTGGTGATGCCGATGGCCTTGATGTCGTCGCGGGTGATGCCGGCCTTCTCGACGGCTCCGGCGACGACCTCCTGGACGTTGGTCCAGATCTCGGTGGCGTCGTGTTCGACCCAGCCCGGCTTGGGGAAGATCTGCTCGTGCTCCTTCTGGTCGACGGAGACGATGCGCCCGTCGCGGTCGAAGACGATGCAGCGGGAGGAGGTGGTCCCCTGGTCGATGGCGGCGATGAACGGGCCGGCGGTGTGGGCGTCGGTCACGGTGTGCTCCTGAAAGTTCCTTGGGTACGGGGCAGTACGTACAGCGCTGTCACAAGATGCGGGGCCTACGCGAAGGCGATGTTGTAGAGGCCGGCCGCGAGGGCGCCGCCGATCAGCGGACCGACCACCGGGACCCAGGCGTAGGACCAGTCGGAGCCGCCCTTGTTGGGCAGCGGCAGCAGGGCGTGCACGATGCGCGGACCGAGGTCGCGGGCCGGGTTGATGGCGTACCCGGTCGGGCCGCCCAGCGACAGGCCTATGGAGACGACGACGAGCGCCGTGATCAGACCGCCCAGCACGCCCAGGCCGTTGCCCGCGTCGTTCAGGCCCTGGGTGAGGATGGCGAGCAGCAGCACGAAGGTGCCGACGATCTCCGTGGCGAGGTTCTGCACCGTGTGCCGGATCTCCGGACCGGTGGAGAAGATGCCGAGCACCGGGCCCGCACCCTTCTCCTGCGCCTCGACCGCCTTGACGGCGGTGGCCTGCGCGCCCGGACCGCCGACGATCTCCTTGTCGGTGAGGTGGGCCAGGAACTGGCCGTAGTAGGCCACCCAGACCAGAGCCGCGCCGATCATCGCGCCGAGGAATTCTCCGGCGAGGTAGACCGGGACGTCGCCCCACTCGCCGTCCTTGAGGGCGAGCGCCACGGTGACGGCCGGGTTGAGGTGGGCGCCGGAGAGCGGTCCGGCGATGTACACCGCCGTCATGACGGCGAAGCCCCACCCGAGGGCGATGGCGAGCCAGCCGGCGTTGCGGGCCTTGGAGGCCTTCAGCGTCACGGCGGCACAGACGCCGCCGCCGAGCAGGATGAGTATGGCGGTACCGATGGTCTCGCCGATGAAGATGTCGGAGCTGGACACCCGCGACTCCTTTGTCCTTCGTCCAGGGAAGCCGAACCCCGGGTCCCACCGGGGATTGGCGCCCTCAGGGATGAGAGCGATGCCGGCCCTTGGCGTTGTCACACTCTAACTCGTATTACCGGTAGGTGTTCGACAATGCCGACCGATGGACGGGAGTCTTTCCCGACACCCCGCAGGCGTCAAGAGTTTGGTTGTCGAAAACGCGATCGTTATGAAGCGTCCCGAGTTGTCGATCTTCGCGGCGGTTGCGTCGGCTCGCGCCCGGTATGCCCCGGGGCGCGCCGAGGACCGGGACGCCGTACCGCGTCCCGGTCCTCTCCGTGTTCCGCTCAGAACCGCCCGGCGCCCAGGTCCCGCGAAACCGCGCGGGCGCAGTCCCGTACCGCCGCGATCAGCTCGGGCCGCAGCTCGCCGTCCCGGCGCAGCCGCTCCACCGCGCCCGTGATGCCCACCGCGCCCACCGGCATGCGCCGCCGGTCGTGGATGGGGGCGGCGACGGCGGCGACGCCCTCCCAGGTCTCCTCCACGTCCGCCGCGTAGCCGCGCGCGCGGGTGAGGTCGAGGACGTGCTCGAAACCGTCCGGGTCGCACACCGTGCGGTCGGTGAAGGCCTTGCGCTCGGACTCCAGGGCCTCGCTGTGGGCCACCGGGTCGTAGGCCGACAGCACCTTGCCCAGGGCCGTGGAGTGCAGCGGCTGCATGGCCCCTATCTCCAGCACCTGCCGGCTGTCGTCCGGCCGGAAGACGTGGTGCACGATCAGCACGCCCTGCTGGTGCAGCACGCCGAGGTGGACGCTCTCGCCGCTGGAGCGGGCCAGGTCGTCCGCCCACACCAGGGCACGCGCCCGCAGTTCGTGCACGTCGAGGTAGGTGGTGCCCAGGCGCAGCAGCTCGGCGCCCAGCTGGTAGCGCCCGGAGGCGTCGTCCTGTTCGACGAATCCCTCCTGCTGGAGCGTGCGCAGGATGCCGTGGGCGGTGCCCTTGGCGAGGCCCAGTGACGAGGCGATGTCCGACAGGCCGAGCCGCCGCTCGCCCCCCGCGAGCAGCCGCAGCATCGCCGCCGCCCGTTCGAGCGACTGGATGTTCCGTGCCATCGCCGTACTGCCTCCGTCCCCTTCGGCCGTCCACCCGCGACGCGCCGCTGCCGCTGTTCGGCAATGCCGAACACTACCGGTCGATGCCGACCTCTCGCTAATGGTCGGTCGCGATCGGTTCTGCCACTCGTGCCCCGTACGTCGGCTCCCGGCCATCATCGTCCGTCCCGTGGACGCCCTGAACACCAAAGGGCGGTCCCGGATACCCTGGCGAGGTGCGCTCAACCGGGGACGCTCCGTGAGGGGAATCCCCGGCAGCCGTAAAGCCGACAGCCGTCGCACCCAGAGGGAGCCCCTTTCATGGCCTCGTTGCCGCAGACCCCTTCCGCCGACAGCCGGACCCGCGTGTCCGCCCTCCGTGAGGCGTTCGCCACCCGGGTGGTGGTCGCCGACGGAGCCATGGGCACCATGCTCCAGGCCCAGGACCCCACGCTCGAGGACTTCCAGAACCTCGAGGGCTGCAACGAGATCCTGAACCTGACGCGCCCGGACATCGTCCGTTCGGTCCACTCCGAGTACTTCGACGCCGGAGTCGACTGCGTGGAGACGAACACCTTCGGCGCCAACCTCACCGCCCTCGGCGAGTACGACATCCCGGAGCGCATCGCCGAGCTGTCCGAGGCGGGCGCCCGCATCGCCCGCGAAGCCGCCGACGAGTACGCCGCGCGGGACGGCCGCACCCGCTGGGTGCTCGGCTCCATGGGCCCCGGCACCAAGCTGCCCACCCTCGGCCACACCACCTTCTCCGCCATCCGGGACGCCTACCGGCGGAACGCCGAGGGCCTGCTCGCGGGCGGCGCGGACGCGCTGCTGGTGGAGACGACCCAGGACCTGCTGCAGACCAAGGCCTCCGTGATCGCCGCCCGCCGCGCGATGGAGACCGCCGGGTTCGAGGTCCCGCTGATCGTGTCGGTCACGGTCGAGACCACCGGCACCATGCTGCTCGGTTCCGAGATCGGAGCCGCGCTCACCGCGCTGGAACCGCTGGGCATCGACATGATCGGCCTGAACTGCGCCACCGGCCCGGCCGAGATGAGCGAGCACCTGCGCCACCTGGCCCGCCACTCCCGCGTCCGGCTGTCCTGCATGCCCAACGCCGGCCTGCCGGAACTCACCAAGGACGGCGCCCGCTACCCGCTCTCCCCCGGAGAGCTGGCGGACGCCCAGGAGAACTTCGTCCGCGACTACGGACTGTCCCTGGTGGGCGGCTGCTGCGGCACCACGCCCGAGCACCTGCGGCAGCTCGTGGAGCGTGTGCGCGACCTCGCCCCGGCCGAGCGCGACCCGCGCCCGGAGCCCGGCGCGGCCTCCCTCTACCAGAGCGTCCCCTTCCGCCAGGACACCTCCTACCTGGCGATCGGCGAGCGGACGAACGCCAACGGATCGAAGAAGTTCCGCGAGGCGATGCTCGAGGGCCGCTGGGACGACTGCGTGGAGATGGCCCGCGAGCAGATCCGCGAGGGCGCGCACATGCTGGACCTGTGCGTGGACTACGTGGGCCGCGACGGCGTCGCCGACATGGAGGAACTGGCCGGACGCTTCGCCACCGCCTCCACCCTGCCCATCGTCCTGGACTCCACCGAGGTCGACGTCATCCGGGCCGGACTGGAGAGGCTCGGCGGCCGCGCGGTGATCAACTCGGTGAACTACGAGGACGGCGACGGGCCCGAGTCGCGGTTCGCCAGGGTCACGCGGCTGGCGCAGGAGCACGGCGCCGCGCTGATCGCGCTGACCATCGACGAGGAGGGCCAGGCCCGCACCGCCGAGAAGAAGGCCGAGATCGCCGAACGGCTGATCGACGACCTGACCGGCAACTGGGGCATCCATGAGGAGGACATCCTCGTCGACTGTCTGACCTTCACCATCTGCACCGGCCAGGAGGAGTCCCGCAAGGACGGCCTGGCCACCATCGAGGGCATCCGTCTGCTGAAGGAGCGCCACCCGCGGGTGCAGACCACCCTCGGCCTGTCGAACATCTCCTTCGGCCTCAACCCGGCCGCCCGCATCCTGCTGAACTCGGTCTTCCTCGACGAGTGCGTCAAGGCCGGACTGGACTCGGCGATCGTCCACGCGTCGAAGATCCTGCCCATCGCCCGTTTCAGCGAGGAAGAGGTCCGAACGGCCCTGGACCTGATCTACGACCGCCGCGCCGAGGGCTACGACCCGCTCCAGAGGCTCATGCAGCTCTTCGAGGGCGCCACCGCCAAGTCCCTCAAGGCGGGCAAGGCCGAGGAACTGGCCGCGCTGCCCCTGGAGGAGCGCCTCAAGCGCCGCATCATCGACGGCGAGCGAGGCGGCCTGGAGGCGGACCTGGACGAGGCCCTCAAGACCCGCAGGGCCCTCGACATCGTCAACGACACCCTTCTGGACGGCATGAAGGTGGTCGGTGAGCTGTTCGGTTCCGGCCGGATGCAGCTGCCGTTCGTGCTCCAGTCCGCCGAGGTGATGAAGAGCGCCGTCGCGCACCTCGAGCCGCACATGGAGAAAGTCGCAGACGGCGAGGAGGCCGTCGGCAAGGGCACCATCGTGCTGGCCACCGTGCGCGGCGACGTGCACGACATCGGCAAGAACCTGGTCGACATCATCCTGTCGAACAACGGCTACAACGTCGTCAACCTGGGCATCAAGCAGCCGGTCTCCGCGATCCTGGACGCCGCCGAGGAGCACAGGGCCGACGTCATCGGCATGTCCGGGCTGCTGGTGAAGTCCACGGTGATCATGAAGGAGAACCTGGAGGAGCTCAACCAGCGCGGCCTGGCCGCCGACTACCCCGTCATCCTCGGCGGCGCCGCCCTCACCCGCGCCTACGTCGAGCAGGACCTGCACGAGATCTACCAGGGCGAGGTCCGCTACGCACGCGACGCCTTCGAGGGCCTGCGCCTGATGGACGCCCTCATCGGCATCAAGCGCGGAGTGCCCGGCGCACAGCTGCCGGAACTGAAGCAGCGCCGGGTCCGCGCGGCCACCGTGGAGATCGAGGAACGGCCCGAGGAGGGGCACGTCCGCTCCGACGTCGCCGCCGACAACCCCATCCCCGCCCCGCCCTTCTGGGGCACGCGCGTGATCAAGGGCATCCAGCTCAAGGAGTACGCGAGCTGGCTCGACGAGGGCGCCCTCTTCAAGGGCCAGTGGGGCCTGAAGCAGGCCCGCACCGGCGACGGGCCGACCTACGAGGAGCTGGCCGAGACCGAGGGCCGACCCAGGCTGCGCGGACTGCTCGACCGCCTCCAGACGGAGAACCTGCTGGAGGCGGCCGTGGTCTACGGCTACTTCCCGTGCGTCTCCAAGGACGACGACCTGATCATCCTGGACGAGCGGGGCAACGAGCGCACCCGCTTCACCTTCCCGCGCCAGCGCCGCGGCCGCCGGCTGTGCCTGGCGGACTTCTTCCGCCCGGAGGAGTCCGGCGAGACCGACGTGGTCGGCCTCCAGGTGGTCACCGTCGGATCGAGGATCGGCGAAGAGACCGCCCGGATGTTCGAGGCCGACGCCTACCGCGACTACCTGGAACTGCACGGGCTGTCCGTGCAGCTGGCGGAGGCCCTCGCCGAGTACTGGCACGCCCGCGTGCGCTCCGAGCTCGGCTTCGCGGGCGAGGACCCGGCCGCGATGGAGGACATGTTCGCCCTGAAGTACCGGGGGGCCCGCTTCTCCCTCGGCTACGGCGCCTGCCCCGACCTGGAGGACCGCGCCAAGATCGCCGCCCTGCTCGAACCCGAGCGCATCGGCGTACAGCTCTCCGAGGAGTTCCAGCTGCACCCCGAACAGTCCACGGACGCCATCGTCATCCACCACCCGGAGGCCAAGTACTTCAACGCCCGCTGAGGCTCCACCGGTCGCACCGGGCGTTCGCGTCCCGCACGACGTACACTGGTCGGTCCATCGCAGGCCGGTTCCCCCCGTGGGGACCGGCCTGGTCGTCCCTGTGAAGGAGGTACGTGGATGACCAGTACGGTCCCCGCGCTCGGAACCCGGACAGCCGAGGGTTCGGCCCTGCAGGCCGTGTTCCTCGACATGGACGGCACCCTGGTGGATACCGAGGGCTTCTGGTGGGACGTCGAGAAGGAGGTCTTCGCCTCCCTCGGCCACACCCTCGACGAGTCCTGGCGCCATGTCGTGGTCGGCGGCCCCATGACCCGCAGCGCGGGGTTCCTCATCGAGGCCACCGGTGCCGACATCGGCCTCCCCGAGCTGACGGTGCTGCTCAACGACGGCTTCGAGAAGCGTATCGACCACGCCCTGCCGCTGATGCCGGGCGCCGCGCGACTGCTCGCCGAGCTGTCCGCGTACGAGATCCCCACCGCGCTCGTCTCCGCCTCCCACCGGCGCATCATCGACCAGGTGCTGAACACGCTGGGCCACCGGCACTTCGCGCTGTCGATCGCCGGTGACGAGGTACCGCGCACCAAGCCGCATCCCGACCCGTATCTCGCGGCCGCCGCAGGCCTGGGCGTGGACCCCGTGCGGTGCGCCGTCGTCGAGGACACCGCCACCGGTGTCGCCGCCGCCGAGGCGGCGGGCTGCCGGGTCGTCGCGGTGCCCTCGGTGGGTCCGATCGCCCCGGCCGCCGGGCGGACGGTCGTTCCCTCCCTGGAAGTTGTGGACCTGACATTCCTGCGCGGTGTGATGACGGAAATGCGCTAGGCGTTCACCCAGCGCAGCGGTGTCACCGCCGGAATTTCCGCAGTCCGGCTTCGGGGACTCCCGGGCGCATCCGCCCGGAGGAATTCGGCCCGCTCGCCGATGGCCGGGTTCCGATTCCGCTGACCCTGTTTCCGCATGTGAGGTTCGCCACATGAGAGGAGGTCGACAACGATGTCCGTCTGTGCCTTCCGCACCATTTCGGGGGTCATCGACGCGCCCTTGTGTCCCGATTCGTGAAAAGGTGCACCAATCCTTCCCCGGGTCCCTTTACCGGTGCGTCCACACCTGGTTCCACTGCGTGATGTGCCCTCAACTCCGGCGGCTGCGAGCCCTCCTGCGGGTGCGGACTAATGTCGTCGCGAGAACCTCGCCCCCATCCCCGTGATCCGCTGCAGCAACCCCGCATGCCGGATGCACGGAGTCGACAGTCCTGGAGAAACTCGAGCATGAACCGCAAGACTTTGGTGCTGGCGGCCGCGATGGGCCTGCTCGCGCCGGTGCTCGCCGCCTGCGGCGACACCGAGGGCGGGAGCGGAGACGGCGACGCGATCGCCGTGGGCACCACGGACCGGTTCACCGCATCCAAGGAGGACGGCCCCGCGCCCCTCGACCCGGCCTGGGCCTATGACGTCGGTACCTGGAACATCCTGCGGCAGACCGTGCAGACCCTGATGGTCCAGCCCCGGGGCGACGGCGAGCCGGTGCCCGATGCCGCCGAGTCGTGCGTGTTCACCGACGCCGGCAACGAGCGCTACAGCTGCACCCTGCGTGACGGTCTGAAGTTCTCCAACGGTGACGCGATCACCGCGGAGGACGTGAAGTTCTCCATCGAGCGCGCCATCTCCCTCAAGGGGGACAGTGGTGTGTTCGCGCTGCTGTCCACCATCGACACCGTCGAGACGCAGGGCGACCGCGAGGTGATCTTCCACCTCAAGAGCGCCGACGCCACCTTCCCGTACAAGCTGTCCACCCCGGTCGCGGGCATCGTCAACTCGGACGACTACCGCAAGGGCGAGCTGCGCGAGGGCTTCGAGGTCGACGGCTCCGGTCCGTACACCTTCGAGGGCAAGGTCGAGGGCGACACGCTGGTCAGTGCCACCTTCACCAAGAACCCCGCCTACAAGGGCGCGCTGAAGGTGAACAACGACAAGGTCGAGATGGTCTCCTACGACAGTGCCGACGCCATGGGCGAGGCGCTGGAGAAGGGCGACATCGACATGGCGACCCGCACCATGTCGCCCGAGCAGATCCAGGAGCTCGGCCACTCCACCGACGACGAGATCGAGCTGGTCGAGTCGCCCGGTCTGGAGATCCGTTACCTGGCGTTCAACACCGAGGCCGCCACCGTGAAGGACAAGGCCGTCCGTCAGGCGATGGCCCAGATCATCAACCGCAGCGAGCTGGTCGGCAACGTCTACGGCTCCCAGGCCGAGCCGTTGTTCTCCCTGGTCCCCGCGGGCATCACCGGCCACTCCAACGCCTTCTTCAACAAGTACGGCGACCCGAGCGTGGCCAAGGCCCGCGAGCTGCTGGAGGATGCCGGCGTCAGCACCCCGGTGAAGCTGACGCTGCACTACACGCACGACCACTACGGTCCCGCCGCCAAGACGGAGTTCGAGCAGCTGAGCAAGCAGCTCAACGACAGCGGTCTGTTCGAGACCGACATCAAGAGCGAGACCTGGAACAAGTTCAAGACCGCCGCTCAGAACGAGAAGTACGACGTCTACGGCATGGGTTGGTTCCCCGACTACCCGGACGCCGACGCCTTCACCGCCCCCTTCCTCGGCGAGGACAACTTCCTCAGCTCGCCCTACGCCAACGCCAAGATCATCGAGGAGCTGATCCCCGAGTCGCGCCGCCAGGCCGACCGGCTGTCCGCCTCCGACAGTCTCACGAGGATCCAGGACATCGTCGCCGAGGAGGTCCCGGTGATTCCGTTGTGGCAGGGTAAGCAGTACGTCGCCGTTCGCGACGGCGTCACCGGCACCGCCTACGCGCTCAACTCCTCCTCGACTCTCCAGCTGTGGGAGCTCGGGCGCGGCGTCACCGGGTGACGAACCGCACCAACCCGGACCAGCGGCATGGCCCGGGCAGCAAGAACGACAAGGCATAACACGTGAATCTGCGTAACCCGTGGCCAGTCCTGCCCATCGCGGCGGGGCTGGCCTCCGGCCTGTTGACCGGCTGTGGCACCGAGAGCGGTGGCACCGCGGCCAACGGCTCCAACATAGTGGTGGGGATGTCCGACGACGTTCTGTCCACCGACCCCGCCTCCGGCTACGACCCCGGCTCCTGGCTGTTGTTCAACAACGTCTTCCAGTCGCTGCTCAGCTTCCCCAAGGGAGCCACCGAGCCACGGCCGGACGCCGCCGAGAGCTGCGGCTTCGCGGACGCCGGAACCACCGTCTACAGCTGCACGCTGCGGGACGGACTGAAGTTCAGCAACGGTGCCCCGCTCACCTCGAAGGACGTGAAGTTCTCCTTCGACCGCATGATGAAGATCAGCGACCCCGAGGGGCCCGCGGTCATGTTCCCCACGCTGGAAGAGGTCAGCACCCCCGACGAGAAGACGGTCGTCTTCGAACTCAACACACCCGACGCCACCTTCCCCAGCAAGATCGCGTCCGGCGCCGGCTCCATCGTCGACCACCGCGAGTACGACGCCGACGGACTGCGCGAGGACGGCAAGGCGGTCGGCTCCGGCCCGTACAAGCTGGACTCGTTCGCCAACGACCGCGCCGTCTTCTCCGTCAACGAGCACTACCAGGGCACCGCCGAGACCAGGAACTCCGGCGTGACCCTGGAGTTCTTCCACGGAGACCAGAACGCCCTGAAGAAGGCCGTACAGGGTGCCGAGGTCGACGTCGCCTACCGGGGCCTCGACGCCGAGGCCATCAACGACATCGAGCGGGCCGACGACGGCACCGGCGACATCAAGATCGTCGAAGGCAGCAGCGCCGAGGTCCAGCACCTGGTCTTCAACATGGACGACCCGGTCGCCGGAAAGCTCGGCGTGCGCCGGGCCATCGCCCGTCTGATCGACCGTGACGCCCTCGTCCGGGACATCCACCGGGGCACGGCCAGTCCGCTGTACTCGATCGTCCCGGCCGGCATCGGCGGCCACAACACCGCCTTCTTCGACACCTACGGAGCCCGCCCCTCCAAGGCCGAGGCCGCCGCGGCGCTGGAGAAGGAGGGCATCACCGACAAGGTGAAGCTGACCCTGTGGTCCACCCCCTCCCGCTACGGCCCGGCCACCGACCAGGAACTGAAGGCGATCGCCGGGCAGCTCAACGCCAGCGGACTCTTCGACGCCGACGTCGAGTCGGTCCCCTTCGCCCAGTACGAGAAGGACATCGCGGCCGGCAAGTACGGCGTCTACGTCAAGGGCTGGGTGCCCGACTACCCGGACGCCGACAACTTCACCGGGCCCTTCTTCGGCGAGGGCAACGTGCTGGACAACAACTACGACGCGGGCACGATCACCAGGACGCTCCTCCCGCGTACGGCCGCCGAGGGCGACCGCTCCGCCACCGACGAGGACTTCGGCCGGATCCAGGACGTCGTCGCCGAGGACATCCCCGTCCTCCCGGTCTGGCAGGCCAAGCAGTACGCGGTCGTCCGGGAGGGCGTGTACGGCCTGGAGTACTGCCTCGACGCCTCGACCGTGTTCCGGTTCTGGGAACTGAACAAGAGCTGACGCCGTGCCGGTACGACGAGGGCGCCCTCCTGTCGAGGAGGGCGCCCTCGTCGTACCGCTACTGCGCGCCGGGGCGCACCAGCCCGCTCTCGTAGGCGTACACCGCCGCCTGCACCCGGTCGCGCAGTCCCAGCTTGGTCAGGACATGGCCGACGTGCGTCTTGACGGTGGTCTCGCTGACGAACAGATCGGCGGCGATCTCCGCGTTGGACAGCCCGCGCGCCACCAGCTTCAGCACCTCGACCTCACGCTCGGTCAGCGTGTGCAGCGTGTCCGGCACCGGCTCGTCACCGGACGGCAGATGCGTGGCGTACTTGTCCAGCAGCCGGCGCGTGATGCTCGGCGCGAGCATCGCCTCCCCGGAGGCCACCACACGGATCGCCTGCACCAGCTCGTTGGCCGGGGCGTCCTTCAACAGGAAGCCGCTGGCCCCCGCCCTCAGGGCCTCCACCACGTACTCGTCGAGATCGAACGTCGTCAGCACCAGCACCTTCGCCGGCCCGTCCCGCTCGGGCCCGGTGATCTGCCGGGTCGCCTCCACCCCGTCCATCCGCGGCATGCGGATGTCCATCAGCACCACATCGGGCTGCAGCGCCCGCACCTGGTCCAGGGCCTGGAGGCCGTCTCCGGCCTCGCCGACGACCGCGATGTCCTGCTCGGCCTCCAGAATCATCCGGAACCCGGTACGCAGCAGCGGCTGGTCGTCGACCAGTAGGACGCGGATGGCCACCTGAGTCTCCTTCGCTAGTCCGGCCCCATTCTGCCCTGTTGGGCCCCACCGGACTCGGGCGCCCTCACCGGGAGGGGGTACGGCGGGGGAGCGCCGCCGAACTCCGGGCAGTGCGCCTGGTGGTCGCACCAGCCGCACAGCTTCGTGGGCCGCGGACGCCAGACACCCGTCTCGGTCGCCAGCCGGATCGCGTCCCACAGCGCGAGCAGCTTGCGTTCCACCCGCTCCAGATCCGCGAGCACGGGGTCGTAGGTCAGCACGTCACCACTGCCGAGGTACACCAACTGGAGCCGGCGCGGGATCACCTTCTTCAGCCGCCACACCACCAGGGCGTAGAACTTCATCTGGAACAGCGCGCCCTCGGCGTACTCAGGCCGGGGCGCCTTGCCCGTCTTGTAGTCGACGATCCGCACCTCGCCGGTCGGCGCGACGTCCACCCGGTCGATGATGCCGCGCAGTCTCAGCCCGGAGTCCAGCTCCGCCTCGACGAACAGCTCCCGCTCGGCGGGCTCCAGCCGACTCGGATCCTCCAGCGAGAACCACCGCTCGACCAGCCTCTCCGCCTCCGCCAGCCAGCGCGCCAGCCGCTCGCCCTCCGGATCGTCGGCGAACAGCTCCACGACCTCCGGCCGGGTCTCGCGCAGCAGCTCCCACTGACCCGGGACCAGCGACTTCGCCCGGGGCGCGGTGCGGTCGGCGGCCGGGACGTCGAAGAGGCGCTCCAGCACCGCGTGCACCAGCGTGCCCCTGGTCGCCGCCTCGCTCGGCTTCTCCGGCAACCGGTCGATGACCCGGAACCGGTACAGCAGCGGGCACTGCATGAAGTCACTCGCACGCGAAGGGGACAGCGAAGCCGGCGGTATGGCGGCCGTGTCCGCTCGTACGCCCACGGTGCCCGGGCCGTCGCCGGCCCGCTTCTCGCCCTCGGTGCTGGTCTCCATGACACAGACCTTACGGCCCGCCACCGACAGGGCGGGCACCCGCCGACGGAGCGGAGGGGCAGGGGCGGGCACCGCCGCCCGCAGCGGCCGGCGCGTCCGTGTCCCGCACCCCTCGACGGGCCGGTCGCGCGCCGGGCCGAGGCCGGACCCCCGACCGGTCGCGGGCGCTGCGCGTGACGGCGGGGAGGGCGGGGGAGGGGGAGGAGGAGACAGGGTGCCGGGGCGGAACGCGCGGCGCAGGCCGCATACCATCGACACGAGACCCTCCCGCCCGGCAGGCGTGGGAGACGCAGCGAACGAGGGGACACCGGTGGACGCAAGCGGCGGGCGCGGACAGCCGCGAACCGGCAATGACGAGTCGCCCGACCACACGGGCCCTCGGCCCACGACCACCCCCGAGCCCGGCCGTCCCACCGACGGCCCCGCGGGCGAGCCCGCCGCCGACAGCGCCCCCGCCGGCTCCCGGGCGCCGGCCGCCGGGCCCGGCGAGCCCTCCGCGTCCGCGGGCGGACCGGGCGGCGGGCACGACGGAGGACGACCGCCGGCCCGCTCCGGTGCCGGCCGGACATCGCCACCGCAGCGGCCGCAGGAGCAGCAGCGGGGCGGGCTGCTGATGGGACGCCCGTTCGGAGTGCCCGTGTACGTGGCGCCCAGCTGGTTCCTCGTCGCCATCCTCATCACCTGGGTGTTCGGCGGGCAGATCGACCGGGTGCTGCCCGAGCTCGGCGCTGCCAGCTACCTCGTCTCCCTGTTCTTCGCGGTCGCCTTCTACGCCTCCGTACTCGTCCACGAGCTCGCCCACACCCTCGCCGCCCTCCGCTTCGGACTCCCGGTGCGCCGCATCCAGCTCCAGTTCTTCGGCGGCGTCTCCGAGATCGAGAAGGAGGCCGAGACCCCCGGCCGCGAATTCGTGCTGGCCTTCGTCGGCCCGCTGCTCTCCCTCGTCCTGTCCGGCCTCTTCTACCTCGCGCTGCTGGCCGTCGACCCCAGCAGCGTCCCCGGCGTCCTGCTGGCCGGCCTGATGATCTCCAACCTCATCGTGGCCGTCTTCAACCTCCTGCCCGGCCTCCCCCTGGACGGCGGCCGCATGCTCCGGGCCGTCGTCTGGGCGATCAGCGGCAACCCCATGACCGGCACCGTCGCCGCCGCCTGGGTCGGCCGCGCCCTCGCCGTCGCCGTCCTGATCGGCCTCCCGCTGCTCACCCAGTCCGGCGCCCTCGGCTCCGAGGCCGTGGACAACGTGGGCATGGACACCGTCCTGGACGCCCTGCTCGCCGCCATCCTCGCCGCGATCATCTGGACCGGCGCCGGCAACAGCCTGCGCATGGCCCGGCTGCGCGAACACCTCCCCGAGCTGCGCGCCCGCAACCTCACCCGCCGCGCGGTGCCCGTGGAGACCGACACGCCCCTCTCCGAGGCCCTGCGCCGCGCCAACGCCGCAGGCGCCCGCGCCCTGGTGGTCGTCGACCCCGACGGCGCCCCTCTCTCCCTGGTCCGCGAGGCCGCCATCGTCGGCGTACCCGAGCACCGCCGCCCCTGGGTACCGGTCGGCACCCTCGCCCAGGACCTCACCGACGGCATGCACGTCTCCGCCGAGCTCGCCGGGGAGAACCTCCTGGACGCGCTGCGCACCACCCCGGCCACCGAGTACCTGGTGGTCGAGGACACCGGCGAGATCTACGGCGTCCTGTCCGCGGCCGACGTCGAGCGCGCCTTCGTGAAGGCGATGGCGCGGCCCAGCTGACCTCCCCCGCCCGCACCGGCGGTGGTCGGCGCCCACTCCCGGGACGGGTAGGCTGTTCACATGTCCGAACCGACCGGTGCCGCCCGCAGGCGCGGGCCCTTCAAGGTCGGGGACCAGGTTCAGCTGACCGACCCCAAGGGCCGCCACTACACGTTCACGCTCGAGGCCGGGAAGAACTTCCACACCCACAAGGGTTCCTTCCCCCACGACGAGCTGATCGGCGCTCCCGAGGGCAGCGTTGTCCGCACCACCGGGAACGTCGCCTATCTCGCGCTGCGCCCCCTGCTCCCCGACTACGTCCTGTCCATGCCCCGCGGGGCAGCCGTCGTCTACCCGAAGGACGCGGGGCAGATCCTCGCCTTCGCAGACATCTTCCCCGGCGCGCGCGTCGTCGAGGCCGGCGTCGGCTCCGGCTCGCTCAGCAGCTTCCTGCTGCGCGCCATCGGCGACCAGGGCATGCTGCACTCCTACGAGCGCCGCGAGGACTTCGCCGACATCGCCCGGCAGAACGTCGAGCGTTACTTCGGCGGCCCGCACCCCGCCTGGCAGCTCACCGTCGGCGACCTCCAGGACAACCTGTCCGACACCGACGTCGACCGTGTCATCCTCGACATGCTCGCCCCCTGGGAGTGCCTGGAGGCCGTCTCCAAGGCACTCGTCCCCGGCGGCATCCTGTGCTGCTACGTCGCCACCACCACCCAGCTCGCCCGGACCGTCGAGTCCATCCGCGAGATCGGCTGCTTCAACGAGCCGACCTCCTGGGAGACGATGATCCGCAACTGGCACATCGAGGGCCTGGCCGTCCGCCCGGACCACCGGATGATCGGCCACACCGGCTTCCTGCTCACCGCCCGCCGCCTCGCCGACGGCGTCGAGCCGCCCATGCGTCGTCGCCGCCCCGCCAAGGGCGCCTACGGCGAGGACTACGCAGGTCCCAACGCCGACGGAGGCGCCGCCCGCTGAGGCGGGCCCGCCACTCCACAACGGACAGGCGGCCCGACCGACGGCGCCCAGCGGGGAACCCTTCCAGGTCCCCCGTACCGGAACCGCGCCCCCCGACGTTCCCTCGTCCTGTGACGTGTGGCACGATGCTGGCCACCCCCACCGGCACAGCCCTCACAGGAGACACTCCTCGTGCAGCCTTCCGCCGTTCCGGAGCTCGCCCACACGCACACCCGGCCCATCCACTGGGTCGCCACCGCCACGGCCCTCGCCGGTGTCGTGGCCCTCTCCTCGGTCCTGGACCCCGACGCCGCCACCGCGGCCCCGACGCCCGGACCGCACACGAAGAGCGCCCCGGCGCGCATCGCCCCGCCCGACCCCGCGGCCGTCGAGTTCCCCCTCGACTGCGGCCGGGTGAAGGCCGTGGTGGAGAAGAAGGCATCCGGCGACCTCGACGGCGACGGACACCCGGAGACGGTGGCCGTGGTCCACTGCGACGCCCCGATGGGCACCCCGCCCGACGGCGTGTACGTCCTCACCCGGATTGCCGACAGCGCCGAACCGCGGGTGGTGGCCACCCTCGTCGACCCCGAGGACCGCACCAACGTCGACGGCTTCGCGGTACGTGACGGCGAGGTCACCGCCGCACTCCTCGGCTACTCCTCCGCCGACGTGCCCAGTTGCTGCCCCGATGTGCGCGAGAGCGTGAAGTGGCGGTGGGAGGACGGCGCGTTCGTGCGGTCCGTCCCCTCCGGCGCCAGGAGCGTGTGACCCGCGCGCGGACGTGCGGCGAAGGGCGCGCACTCGCGTGCGGGACATCGGACGGACGTGACGCGCCGTGCCGAACCCGTCACCCGGCGTCCGGGCCGTACACCTCGACGCCGTCCGAAACCCGACGGACGTGGATGCACTCGCCCGGACACTCCTTCGCCGAGTCGACCACGTCCGTGAGCAGCGGCAGCGGCACGGGAGCGGTCGCCCCCTCGTCCTGCAGCAACGCGTCCTGCGGGCTCTTCACATAGGCCAGACCGTCGATGTCCAGCTCGAACACCTCGGGCGCGTACTGGGCGCAGATGCCGTCGCCGGTACACAGATCCTGGTCGATCCAGACCTCCAGGGCCTCGCCACCGACTCCGGCCTCCTGCTGCACGCTCATGTCTCCTGCCGTTTCCTGCGTCGAACCGAACGGGAATCCGGCCAGCTCTGACGGGTGTTGAACACTTCGACCCTACCTTCGCCTGGATTCCAATCATCCTCGGTGGGTATTCCCCCTGGCGTGAGGGAGAGCGCAAGGGTGAAGATCGGACACACCCCGACCGTCTTTGTGATCTAGGGGTTTCAATCGACACCCGCCCAGGTAGGGTCTGGAAGCGTCCAGCTCCCCTTGGAGGAGGTGAGGACCGTGGCAGCCCACGACGACGACATGAACCGCGGCATCCGCCCGGGACGCGGGTCCGACGACCCGGCCGGGCAGATTGCCTATCTCGAGCAGGAGATCGCCGTCCTGCGACGCAAGCTCGCCGACTCTCCGCGACACACGAGGATTCTCGAAGAGCGGATCGTCGAGCTGCAGACCAACCTGGCCGGCGTGTCCGCCCAGAACGAACGACTCGCCGGCACGCTCCGCGAGGCCCGGGACCAGATCGTGGCCCTCAAGGAGGAGGTCGACCGGCTCGCACAGCCTCCGGCCGGCTTCGGAGTCTTCCTCACGGCGAACGAGGACGGCACGGCCGACATCTTCACCGGCGGCCGCAAGCTGCGGGTGAACGTCAGCCCGAGCATCGAGCTCGACGAGCTCCGGCGCGGCCAGGAGGTGATGCTCAACGAAGCGCTCAACGTGGTCGAGGCCATGGAGTTCGAGCGCGTCGGCGACATCGTCACCCTCAAGGAGATCCTGGAGGACGGCGAGCGCGCCCTGGTGGTCGGGCACACCGACGAGGAACGGGTGGTGCGGCTCGCCGAGCCGCTGCTGGACGTCACCATCCGCCCCGGTGACGCCCTGCTCATGGAGCCCCGCTCCGGATACGTCTACGAGGTCGTTCCCAAGAGCGAGGTCGAGGAACTCGTCCTCGAGGAAGTCCCCGACATCGGCTACGAGCAGATCGGCGGCCTCGGCGGCCAGATCGAGGCCATCCGCGACGCGGTCGAGCTGCCCTATCTCTACCCGGACCTGTTCAAGGAGCACGAACTGCGGCCGCCCAAGGGCGTGCTGCTCTACGGGCCCCCCGGATGCGGCAAGACGCTCATCGCCAAGGCCGTCGCCAACTCGCTGGCCAAGAAGGTCGCCGAGGTCACCGGCCAGGCCGCAGGCAAGAGCTTCTTCCTCAACATCAAGGGCCCCGAGCTGCTGAACAAGTACGTCGGCGAGACCGAGCGGCAGATCCGCCTGGTCTTCCAGCGGGCTCGGGAGAAGGCCAGCGAGGGCACCCCCGTCATCGTCTTCTTCGACGAGATGGAATCCCTCTTCCGCACCCGTGGCTCCGGCGTCAGCTCGGACGTGGAGAACACCATCGTCCCGCAGCTGCTCGCCGAGATCGACGGTGTGGAGGGCCTGCAGAACGTGGTCGTGATCGGCGCCTCCAACCGCGAGGACATGATCGACCCCGCCATCCTGCGGCCCGGCCGGCTGGACGTGAAGATCAAGATCGAGCGTCCGGACGCCGAGGCGGCCCAGGACATCTTCGGCAAGTACCTCACCGAACGCCTCCCGCTGCACGGCGACGACCTCGCCGAGCACGGCGGCGACAAGGCCATGACGGTCCAGAGCATGATCCGGACCGCCGTGGAACAGATGTACGCCGAATCCGAGGAGAACCGCTTCCTGGAAGTCACCTACGCCAACGGCGACAAGGAAGTCCTCTACTTCAAGGACTTCAATTCCGGTGCCATGATCGAGAACATCGTGGGCCGCGCCAAGAAAATGGCGATCAAGGACTTCCTCGAGAAGAACCAGAAGGGCCTCCGCGTCTCCCACCTGCTCCAGGCCTGCGTGGACGAGTTCAAGGAGAACGAGGACCTGCCCAACACCACCAACCCGGACGACTGGGCCCGCATCTCCGGAAAGAAGGGCGAGCGGATCGTTTACATCCGCACCCTCATCACCGGAAAACAGGGCGCGGACACCGGACGCTCCATCGACACGGTGGCGAACACCGGTCAGTACCTGTAAAAGCCAGGGCGGCTGCGGGTGCCTTCGACGGGTACCCGCAGCCGACTGCTTTTCGGGCCACGGCTGGAGCACAGCAATGACGCAAATGATCTCCCCACCAGCACAAAGGCGTTCTAGGCTCTTCCGTACCGCCGAATCGCGCAGTGCGGGGACGGGCACCGCACACGCACCGGAGCGCCGGCGGTACAGCAGCGCCCCCGACCGGGGACGCCGCCGGGCAAGGAGGGCCGCATGACCGTACGGCGAGTAATGGGCATCGAGACGGAGTACGGCATCTCCGTCCCCGGCCACCCCAACGCCAATGCCATGCTCACCTCGTCCCAGATCGTGAACGCCTACGCGGCGGCGATGCACCGGGCCCGCCGGGCCCGCTGGGACTTCGAGGAGGAGAACCCGCTGCGGGACGCGCGAGGCTTCGACCTCGCCCGCGAGGCCGCCGACGCCAGCCAGCTCACCGACGAGGACATCGGCCTGGCCAACGTCATCCTCACCAACGGCGCGCGGCTCTACGTGGACCACGCCCATCCGGAGTACAGCGCCCCCGAGGTCACCAACCCGCGCGACGCCGTCCTCTGGGACAAGGCCGGCGAGCGGATCATGGCCGAGGCGGCGGAACGCGCCGGCCAGCTCCCCGGCGCCCAGCCGATCCACCTGTACAAGAACAACACCGACAACAAGGGCGCCTCCTACGGCACGCACGAGAACTACCTGATGAAGCGGGAGACCCCCTTCTCGGACATCGTGCGCCACCTCACCCCGTTCTTCGTCTCCCGCCAGGTCTTCACCGGCGCCGGCCGCGTCGGCATCGGCCAGGACGGCCACGAGCACGGCTTCCAGCTCAGCCAGCGGGCGGACTACTTCGAGGTCGAGGTGGGCCTGGAGACGACTCTGAAGCGCCCGATCATCAACACCCGGGACGAGCCGCACGCCGACGCGGAGAAGTACCGCCGACTGCACGTGATCATCGGCGACGCGAACCTGTCCGAAATCTCGACGTACCTGAAACTGGGTACGACGGCGCTGGTCCTGTCCATGATCGAGGACGGGTTCATCGCGGTGGACCTGGCGGTCGACCAGCCGGTACGCACCCTGCACCAGGTCTCGCACGACCCGACCCTGAAACGACTCGTCACGCTGCGCAGCGGGCGCACCCTGACCGCCGTACAGCTCCAGATGGAGTACTTCGAGCTGTCCCGCAAGTACGTCGAGGAGCGGTTCGGGGCGGACGCCGACGACCAGACCAAGGACGTCCTCGCACGTTGGGAGGACACGCTCACCCGGCTGGAGAACGACCCGATGAGCCTGGCCGGCGAGCTGGACTGGGTCGCCAAGCGGGAACTCATGGAGGGCTACCGGCGCAGGGACGGCCTGGACTGGGACGCCGCCCGGCTGCACCTGGTGGACCTGCAGTACGCCGACGTGCGCCCCGAGAAGGGCCTCTACAACCGTCTGGTGGCCCGGGGAAGGATGAAGCGGCTGCTGGACGAGGGAGAGGTCGAGCGGGCCCGTACGAAGCCTCCGGAGGACACCCGTGCGTACTTCCGCGGGCGCTGTCTGGAGCAGTACGCGGACGACGTCGCGGCTGCCTCCTGGGACTCGGTGATCTTCGACCTGCCGGGCCGGGACTCGTTGCAGCGGGTCCCAACCCTGGAACCGCTTCGCGGAACGCGTAATCACGTCAAGGAGCTCCTGGACCGCTGCCGTACGGCAGAAGACCTGGTCAGGGTGTTGTCGGGAGACTGAGCGGGTACCGCGGGCGCCCGGGAAGGGCCGGCCGGACAGGGTGGAAAACGCCGGGTCCGGGAATCATCGGAGTGATCCCCGTAGGTTGGAGCAACCACGGGGCATTGTCGGACCCGGCGAGTAGGGTCTGATCTTGATCGAGCAAGTGTGTCGGGCGAACCGAGCGGGGTGAGGGTGATGGCGACCAAGGACACCGGCGGCGGACAGCAGAAGGCCACCCGGTCCACGGAGGAGGTCGAGGAGCAGGCGGCGGAGGCGCAGGCTTCGGAGGACCTCAAGGAGCGTCAGGAAAAGCTGAGCGAGGACGTGGACGACGTCCTGGACGAGATCGACGACGTACTCGAAGCCAACGCCGAGGATTTCGTGAGGTCCTTCGTCCAGAAGGGTGGCCAGTAGGCCACTTCCACCTTCTGTCCGAAGGTGGAGTCGGAGGAAGTCCGAAGTGAACCAGGAGCCGGACGCAAGGCGCCGTTCGCGCTGCCGACAGTTCCTGCCGCGTGCGGCGTCCGCGAGTGACGAGGCGGTGCCCGATGGTCTCCAGGCGTACTGCCGGAAGTGCTCCGCCGAGTACTGCCGGCAGCGTCAGGGGGCCGAGGGAGGAAGGTCCGGGAGAAGGCGTCGGTCCCACCGGGGCGCAAGTGCTGCCCGCGGTGCGGAGGGGTGAAGGCGCGCTCCGAGTGGGAGCGCGACAAGTCCTCGTCGGACGTCTGGGCGAGCCACCGCCGGGCGGAACGGAATCGGGTCGGCTGCTTCACGTGCGAGTACGGGCTGACACCGGCGGACCTGGACGCGCCGGCCGCGGAGCGGCGGGGCATCTGCTGCGTATGTCCTGCCGCTCCGGCCGAGCATGTGGATCACCGCCACGGGACGGGTAGGGTCCGTGGCGTACTGTGCTTCAGCCGCAACGCGGCGCTGGGGCAGTTCTAAGGACCGGCCCGATGCCATAAGGCGGGCTGCCGCATACGTGGAAGGAATCGCGTGGAAGCCAACACTCGTAGCACCGGGCGTCTACCAGCTGCCTTCCTGACGCCAGGCTCTTCCTCCTTCATGGACTTCCTCTCCGAGCACCAGCCGGAGCTGCTGCCGGGCAGGAGGTCGTTGCCGCCCGTGAAGGGCGTGATCGAGGCCCCGCACGGGACGACGATCGTGGCCGTCACGTTCCCGGGCGGCGTGGTTCTCGCCGGTGACCGGCGGGCCACCATGGGGAACGTCATCGCGCAGCGGGACATCGAGAAGGTGTTCCCGGCCGATGAGTACTCGGCGGTGGGTATCGCCGGTACGGCGGGGCTGGCCGTGGAGATGGTGAAGCTGTTCCAGCTGGAGCTGGAGCACTTCGAGAAGGTCGAGGGCGCGCAGCTGTCGCTGGAGGGCAAGGCGAACCGGCTGTCGACGATGATCCGTTCGAATCTGGGCATGGCCATGCAGGGGCTGGCCGTGGTCCCGCTGTTCGCCGGGTACGACGTGGACCGGGAGAAGGGGCGGATCTTCTCCTACGACGTCACGGGCGGGCGTTCGGAGGAGCACGGGTACGCCGCGACCGGTTCCGGTTCGATCTTCGCGCGCGGTGCGATGAAGAAGCTGTTCCGGGACGACCTGAGCGAGGCCGAGGCCACCACGCTGGTGGTGCAGGCGCTGTACGACGCGGCAGACGACGACTCGGCGACCGGTGGTCCCGATGTCGCCCGCCGGATCTATCCGATCGTCACCGTGATCACCGACGACGGCTTCCGCCGGCTCACCGAGGACGAGGCGTCCGACATCGCCCGGTCGGTGCTGGAGCGGCGGCTGGAGCAGCCGGACGGGCCGCGGGCCCCGCTGCTGTGAGTACGGGCGGTTCGTTCGGTTGTTTGGTGGTCCAGTGACTTCGACAGAAAGGGACGGATAACCGGTGTCGACGCCGTTCTATGTCTCACCCCAGCAGGCGATGGCGGACCGGGCGGAGTACGCCCGCAAGGGCATCGCCCGTGGCCGCAGCCTTGTTGTGCTGCAGTACGCCGACGGGATCGTGTTCGTCGGTGAGAACCCGTCCCGTGCGCTGCACAAGTTCAGCGAGATCTACGACCGGATCGGGTTCGCCGCGGCCGGCAAGTACAACGAGTACGAGAATCTGCGGATCGGGGGCGTGCGGTACGCCGATCTGCGGGGTTACACCTACGACCGGGGCGACGTGACGGCCCGGGGCCTGGCGAACGTGTACGCGCAGACGCTGGGGACGATCTTCTCGAGTGTGGGGGAGAAGCCGTACGAGGTGGAGCTGGTGGTGGCCGAGGTCGGGGAGACCGCGGAGGGCGACCAGATCTACCGGCTGCCGCACGACGGGTCCATCGTGGACGAGCACGGCTCGGTGGCGGTGGGGGGCAACGCGGAGCAGATCAGCGGGTACCTGGACCAGCGGCACCGGGACGGGATGACGCTGGCGGAGGCGCTGAAGCTGGCGGTGCAGTCGCTGTCCCGCGACACCAACGGCAGTGAACGGGAGATTCCCGCGGAGCGGCTGGAGGTGGCGGTGCTGGACCGTACGCGCCCGCAGAAGCGGAAGTTCAAGCGGATCGGGGGGCGTCAGCTGTCCCGTCTGCTGGAAGCCGGTGGCGCGGAGACGGCCTCCGAGGCGGAGGCGGACTCCGGCGGAGACGCCGAGTAGCGCGGCTGGGTCGCCTGCGGCGCGGCTTCCGCTCCAGTGGGGGATCGGGTGGCGCCTGCGGCCGGTTCCGGCGGGGATCGGGCGGCGCCTGCGGTCGGTGGGTGGGGCGGGGCCGTGTCGGGGGTGTCCGGCCTCGGGCCGGCGCGGACCACGTCTGCCGGAGGGGGTGCGGGGTGCGGACGCGCCGGCCGCTGCGGGCGGCCACCCCCGCCCCGCCCCCTCCGCGCCGTACGCGGCCGCCGCTACCGCGTCCCCGCGGGCAGTCGTGCCGCAGGGCGAGGAGGGTCTCCCGCTCGAGTGGAGCCGGGAGCGGGGGAGACACCCCGAAGGCACCGGGCTGCGCCCCCGGCCCGTACCAGGGCGGGGCTCCTCGTGGGGCGCCGGGTGGTGAAGCCGCCCCCGGTCCGCCCCGGCAGGAGGTGCCCACCAAGGGCCGGGCTGCACGAATTCCCCGGCCGGCCGCAAGCCGTCAGTGCGGGGAGCGCGCCGGGGCCGTGGAGCCCCGTACCACCAGCTCGACCGGGATGTCGCCCGCCGAGGGCGAGCGTCCCTCCAGGACCGCCAGCAGGGCCTGCATCCCCCGCTCCCCGAACAGCTCCGCGTCCAGCCGGACGGTCGTCAGCTCCGGGTCGATCGCCGTCGCCAGCGCCAGGTCGTCCATCCCGGTGACGGACAGTTCCTCCGGGATCCGCACCCCCAGCCGCCGCGCCGCCTTGTAGGCGCCGGCCGCCAGCTGGTCGTCGTCGCAGATCACGGCAGTCGGACGGGGGGCCGGCGCCTCGGAGAGCGAGGCCTTCGCCGAGGCCTCCGCGCCCCTGATCGAGATGGGTGCCCGCACGGTGCGCAGCGACGTGCCCGGGACCTCCCGCAGCCGTGCCGCCAGCTCCCGCGCGCGTACCTCGAAGGTCCAGGACGCCACATCCGCCGCCAGGTGGAGGAAGTGCCGGTGTCCCAGGCCGAGCAGGTGGTCCGTGACCTGGCGGACACCGTGGGCGATGTCGAGGTTGACCGTGGCCGTGCCCACACTGCCCTCGGGGTCGCTGTCCAGCATCACCAGCGGCAGCTGGTCGCCGCGGATCGCGGTGAGGGCCTCCGCCGCCATGGAGGAGGCGATGACGCCGTCCAGGGCGGCCTGCGCGGACGCGAAAGGGTCGCGGGCGGGGCCGGTGCCCTCGGGGGAGGGGTAGAGGACCACGCCGAAGCCGTGCCGGGAGGCCACCCGGGCGGCCCCGGTGTAGACGCCGGCGAAGAACTCCGTGGTGAGGGCGGGGACGACCAGGAGGACCGTACGGGTGCGGCCCAGGCGGAGGTTGCGGGCGGCCAGGTTGGGGCGGTAGCCCAGGGTGCGCGCGGCCTCGCGGACGCGCTCCGCCGTGGTCTCGGACACCCGGCCACGCCACTTGTCGCCGAGGACCAGGGAGACCGCGGCCTGCGAGACGCCTGCGGCCCGGGCGACGTCCCGGCTGGTGGGGCGGGTGCCGGCTCGGGGCATCGTCGGGCCGCTCCTTCGTCTGGACTGGTGGACAGCGGCCATGGTACGTATGGAGATCTCAGTTATACGTAAAACTTCCAGTGGAGGGGCCTGGATGGCCACGGGATACTTGGAGATCCTCCGGGTACGGCACGCCGCCCGGCTGCTCGTGGGCACGCTCGTGGGGCGGCTGCCCAACGCGACCGCCGCCATCGCGATCGTGCTGTTCGTGCGTGCGGAGGGCGGTACGTACAGCCTGGCCGGCGCCCTGGCCGCGGTGTACGGCGTCGCCAACGCCGTGGGGCAGCCGGTGCTGGGGCGGCTGGTGGATCTGCGCGGGCAGCCGCGGGTGCAGTTGCCGGCCGCCGTGCTGTCGGCGCTGGCGATGGCGTTGTTCGCCTTCACGGGGACCGGGTCGCTCACGGTGGCCTACGGCGCGGTGGCCGCCGCGGGGCTCCTCACGCCGCCCCTGGAGGGCGGGCTGCGCGCCCTGTGGTCGTCCGTGCTGCCCGAGGAGGACCATGTCCACCGGGCGTACGCCATGGACGCCGTGGCCCAGGAGGTCATGTTCACCGTCGGGCCGCTGCTGGTGACGGTGTGCACCTCGGTGTGGTCGGCGCAGGCCGCGCTGCTGGTGCTGAACGTCATCGGCGTGCTGGGCGCCCTCTCCGTGGCCCTCTCGCCGCCCTCGCGCGCCTGGCGGTCGGCGCCGCGCGAGGCACACTGGCTGGGCGCGCTGCGCTCGCCGGGGCTGCTCGCGCTGCTGGGCGCCTTCCTGGCCGTGGGGATGGCGCTGGGGTCCATCACCGTGGCGGCCGTGACGTACGCGGACGGGCACGGCGGGGACCATGTGTACGGCTGGCTGATGGCGGGGATCGGGCTGGGCGCCCTGATCGGCGGGGCGGTGTACGGCGCACGACAGTGGAGCGGCGAGCCCGCGCGGCGACTACGGGTGCTGGTGGCGCTTCTGGCGGTGTGTTACCTGCCGCTGATGCTGATGCCGGGTGTGGTGGCCATGACGTTGCTCACCGTAGTCGCCGGTCTCTTCCTCGCCCCGGCCATCGCCTGCGCCTTCGTGCTGGTCGACCGGCACGCGCCGCGTGGCACGGTCACGGAGGCGTTCTCCTGGCTGGTGACCACCTTCACCGTCGGCGCGTCGGTCGGAACGGGTCTCACCGGCCCGGTCGTCGAGGCGGGCGGGGCGCTGTGGGGGTTCGCCGTGCCGGGGGCCGCGGGCGGCGTGTCGCTGCTGGTTCTGACCGCCACGGGGCGGGTACTGGCGGTTCCCGCCGGGAGGGTGGCGGTTGCGGCCCGTTCGGAAAATGATCCAGATCGTGCCGTCGAACCTCGTTTCAGGTCGGCGGATCGGGCGTAATGTTCCCTCATGGACCGCCGCATTTTCGGGCTGGAGAACGAGTACGGCGTCACGTGCACGTTCAGGGGACAGCGCCGGCTGTCGCCTGACGAGGTGGCGCGGTACCTCTTCCGCCGTGTCGTGTCATGGGGCCGCAGCAGCAATGTCTTTCTGCGGAACGGCGCCCGCCTCTATCTCGACGTGGGATCACATCCGGAATACGCGACACCGGAATGTGACAACGTGACCGAACTGGTCACCCACGACAAGGCCGGCGAGCGCATTCTCGAAGGGCTCCTGGTGGACGCCGAACGACGCCTGCACGAGGAGGGAATCGCGGGCGACGTCTACCTCTTCAAGAACAACACCGACTCCGCCGGCAACTCCTACGGCTGCCACGAGAATTACCTGGTGGCCCGGCACGGGGAGTTCTCCCGGCTGGCGGACATCCTCATCCCGTTCCTGGTCACCCGCCAGCTGCTGTGCGGGGCGGGCAAGGTGCTGCAGACGCCGCGCGGGGCGGTGTACTGCGTCAGCCAGCGCGCCGAGCACATCTGGGAGGGGGTCTCCTCGGCGACGACCCGCTCGAGGCCCATCATCAACACGCGCGACGAGCCGCACGCGGACGCCGAGCGCTACCGACGGCTGCACGTCATCGTGGGCGACTCGAACATGTCCGAGACGACCATGCTGCTCAAGGTCGGCGCCACGGACCTGGTGCTGCGCATGATCGAGGCGGGCACCGTGATGCGCGACCTCACCCTGGAGAACCCGATCCGGGCGATCCGTGAGGTCAGCCACGACATCACGGGGCGGCGCAAGGTGCGCCTGGCCAGTGGCCGGGAGGCCTCCGCGCTGGAGGTGCAGCGCGAGTACTACGAGAAGGCGCTGGACTTCTGCGAGCGCCGGGGCATCCGCACCGGCACCGTCGAGCAGGTGCTGGAGCTGTGGGGCCGTACGCTGGACTCGATCGAGTCCGAGGACCTCGACCGCATCGGGACCGAGATCGACTGGGTCATGAAGTACAAGCTCCTCGAGCGGTACCGGGCCAAGCACAACATGACGATGTCGCACCCGAGGGTCGCGCAGATAGACCTCGCCTACCACGACATCCACCGTCGGCGGGGCCTGTACTACCTGCTGGAGAAGAAGGGGCAGGCGGCCCGGATCTGCAACGATTTGAAGATCTTCGAGGGCAAGTCCGTTCCGCCGCAGACCACTCGGGCCCGGTTGCGGGGCGACTTCATCCGGCGGGCCCAGGAACAGCGGCGCGACTTCACCGTCGACTGGGTGCACCTCAAGCTCAACGACCAGGCTCAGCGCACGGTGTTGTGCAAGGACCCGTTCCGCTCGGTGGACGAACGGGTGGAGAAGCTGATCGCCGGAATGTGAGAGGCGCGTTCCGCCAGGGGATCGGAAAATTCCCGGAACGTCACACGGGCGCCGTACGTTACACCGTGCGGCGCCCTTCTCACGCCGTAGAGTTGCGCGGACGCCATCCACAAGATCGATGATTACGAGGCCCCCACCGTGCGCCGACGCTCACTCCTCATTGCCGTTCCCGCTGGACTGGCCACCCTCGCCGCGTGCGGCGACGACAAGGCCGAATCGGGCAAGGCCAGCGACAGCGCGTCGCCCTCGACGCCCCAGACGTCCGCGGCGTCCCCGCCGAAGATCGTCGACGGACCGCTGCCGGCGATCACGGCGGGCACGGAGTTCGGTGAGAAGCCCACGGTCGCCAAGGGCAGCGGGGACCCCTCCAAGGACCTCGCGGTCAAGACGGTCGTCGCGGGCGGCGGCAAGACGGTGGCGGAGAACGACTTCATCGTCGCTCACTACCTGGGCCAGGTGTGGAGCACCGCGAAGGTGTTCGACAACTCCTACGACCGCAAGAGCCCGCTGGCCATCCAGCTCGCCCAGGGCTCCATCATCGACGGCTGGCGGTACGCGCTGACCGGGAAGAAGACCGGCAGCCGTGTCCAGATGGCCGTCCCGCCCACGTGGGGGTACGGCGAGCAGGGCAACGAGAAGGCGGGTATCGAGGGCACCGACACGCTGGTGTTCGTGGTGGACGTGCAGGACGCGTTCAACGCCAAGAGCTCCGCCAAGGGCACCGAGGTGGCGCAGGACGACAAGGACCTGCCCGAGGTCGGCACCAACACCGACGGCAAGGCCCCCGCCATCGAGGTGCCCGACGCGGACGCCCCGAAGAAGCTCGTGTCGAGCTACGTCATCGAGGGCGAGGGCGAGGAGGTCGGCGCCGAGAACAGCGTCCTGGTGCAGTACAAGGGGGTGCTGTGGGACGGCGGCAAGGAGTTCGACTCCACGTACGGCCGGGGCCAGCTGACGTCGTTCTCGCTGCAGCAGGTCGTCAAGGGCTGGGCGCAGGGGCTGACCGGCAGGAAGGTCGGCAGCCGGGTCCTCATCGTCATCCCGCCGGAGCTGGGGTACGGGGACAACCCGCCGGAGGGCAGCGGTATCAAGAAGGACTCGACCCTGGTCTTCTCGGTGGACATCCTCGCGAAGCTGTGACGCCGTGAGGATGTAAGACTGTGCGTGTTCGCCTTTCCGCAGACAAGCAGGAGCGTTAGACGTGAGCATCGACAAGCCCGAGATCGACTTCCCGGGCGGCGAGCCCCCGGCGGACCTCGAGATCAAGGACATCTGGGAGGGCGACGGCGAGGTGGCGCAGGCGGGCCAGACCGTCACCGTGCACTACGTCGGCGTGGCCTTCAGCACGGGCGAGGAGTTCGACGCCAGCTGGAACCGCGGCACCCCCTTCCGCTTCCCGCTGGGCGGCGGCCGGGTCATCAAGGGCTGGGACCAGGGCGTGCAGGGCATGAAGGTCGGCGGCCGCCGTCAGCTGACCATCCCCGCCCACCTCGCCTACGGCAACCAGAGCCCCACCCCGGCGATCAAGCCCGGTGAGACCCTGATCTTCGTGGTCGACCTGCTCGGTGTCTGATCCGACCGGAGTCGATCATCCGGGGCCCATGCCTGTCCGGGCGTGGGCCCTCGGCTTTTGCCGCGCCACCTCGGGGCGGTACGGTCATCGGTCGTAAGCACCGTAGGGAGGCGAAGCGGGTCGATGGCCATTGCCAAGGCCGAGCGGCTGATGAACCTGGCGCTGTGTCTGCTCGGGACGCGGCGGCCGCTCAGCAAGCGCGAGCTGCGCGAGTCCATCGAGGCGTACCTCGAAGCGGGCTCGGACGACTCCTTCAACCGCATGTTCGAGCGCGACAAGGACGATCTGCGCGAACTCGGACTGGTGATCGAGACCGTGGAGAACCTCGACGGCGAGGTCGGCTACCTCGCCCGCCGCGACAGCAACCGGCTGCCGCCCATCACCCTCGACGCCGAGGAGGCCGCCGCCCTCGGGCTCGCCGCCAAGGTGTGGCAGCAGGCCCGGCTCGCCGGAGCGGCCAGCGGCGCCCTGCAGAAACTGCGCGCGGCCGGCCTCCCCGAGGACGTCGACCCGTACGGTGCCCATGGCGCGCTGGAGCCGCGCATCCCGGTGCACGAGGCGGCGTTCGAGCCGCTGATGCTGGCCTGCCGCGACCACCGGCCGGTCGTCTTCGACTACCGCAAGGCCAGCGCCGCCCAGCCCGGGCAGCGGCACGTCGAACCGTGGGCGCTGGAGTGCTGGCGCGGCCACTGGTACCTGGCCGGCTGGGACCGCGACCGGGGCGCCGAGCGGGTCTTCCGGCTCTCCCGGATCACCGGGAAGGTGCGTTCGCGCAGCGGCCGGTTCACCGTCCCGGTGCCGGACGTCGTCACCGTGCGGGAGACCGTGGCGAGCTGGGCCGGGGAGACCGCCGACCGCTCGGCGCGGATCCGGCTGCGTTCCGGCGCCGGTTACCCCCTTCGGGCGAAGGCCACGGTGGTGCGGGAGGTCGGTGACGGCTGGGACGAGCTGGAGATTCCGTACGGGCACGGTCTGGACGCCTGGCTGGTGGAGTTCGGACCGGACGTGGTGGTCCTGGAGCCCGCCGAGCTGCGGGCCGACGTGGTGGACCGGCTGCGTGCCGTGGCCAAGGGCTGAGGGGGAGCGGACAAGAACGTGGCAGGCAAACCGGTCAGGCCCGTGAACGCCATCGACCAGACCCGGCGGATGCTGTCCCTGGTGACGTATCTGCGGGAGCGCCCCGGCGCCCGGATCGAGGACGTGGCGCGCGCCTTCGGGATCACCGAGGACGAGCTGGTCTCCGACCTCGACGTACTGCCCATGTGCGGCACCAGCTTCCGCGGCGGCGATCTGCTGGACATCGACACCGACGGTGAGCGCATCTGGTGGCACAACCCGGCCGCCCTCGGCGCGGAGGCGGCCGAGCCGCTGCGGCTCGCCGCCGACGAGGCCACCGCGCTGCTGGTCGCCGCCCGCGCCGTGGCCACGCTGCCCGGACTGCGCGAGGGCGACCGGCAGGCGCTGCTGCGGGCCACCGCGAAGGTGGAGACCGCGGCCGGCGAGACGGCCGGCGCCAGCTCCCGGCTGTCGGTGACCTTCGAGTCCGAGGGAGGCGTCTTCGCGGACGTCGACCGGGCCATCGCCGAGCGCCGCAGACTGTGGATCCGCTACTACTCGCCCGCGCGCGACGAGGTCACCGAGCGGGAGATCGACCCCATCCGGCTGGTCAGCGTCGGGCACACGTACGTCGAGGCATGGTGCCGGCGCTCCGAGGCGCGCCGCACCTTCCGGCTCGACCGGGTCGCCGAGATCAGGATCCTCGACGAGCCGTCCGCGCCGCCCGAGGTCGAGCTGCGGGACCTGTCGGAAGCGCTGGTGCAGCCCGCGGCCGAGGACCCGGAGGTCGTGGTCGAGGTCGGGCCGGGCGGCCGCTGGGTCGCCGAGTACTACCCGCACGACAGCGCGGACGAGCTTCCCGACGGCGGGCTGCGTATCACCCTGCGCACGCCCGACCCGGCCTCGCTCAGACGGCTGGCCCTGCGGCTCGGCCGCGACGGCCGCATCGTCGAGCCGCGCGCGCTGGCCGACAGCGCCCGGCAGGCGGCCCGCGAGGCGCTGGCGGCGTACGACGGGGTCGAGGCGGCCGGACGACCGGGGCCGCACGGGCAGGACGACAGGCAGGAGCGAGTGCTTTGAGCGAGTCGGTGACGTCCGGTGCGCGGACGATGACGGCGGCGTCCGCGTTCGCGGGGATGAGAAGCGTGGCCCCGGTGATGTTCCGGGCGGGCTGCCCGGACTGCCGGGAGCGCTTCGAGCTCGCCGCGAGCGCGCTGCGCCTGGCCATCGGTGCCAGCAGCCGCACCACCTTCTACTCCTTCACCTGCCCCGAGTGCGGTGCGGCCGTCCGCAAGCCGGCGGGGGAGCGGATCGTGGAGCTGCTGACCGGCGGCGGGGTCCGGACGCTGCGGCTGCACTCGACCGTCTAGGCTCGCCCTCATGTTCTGGCCGATGTTCGCGATTGCCGTGGGGTTCCTGGGTCTGCTGGTGCTCGGAGTGCTCGCCGTGAAGGTCTTCGTCGAGGCGGAGCGGCTCGGCAGGCAGGTCGCGGACTCGGCGCGCCGCATCGGCCGTGCCGCGGAGGACCTGGAACACGCGGCGACCGCCGCGACCCGCTCGGCCGGATCCCTCTGACCGCCCCGGCACCTCCACGCGTCCCGCCCCGACGGGCCCGGCGCGCCTGCGGGCAAGTGGTGCCTCCCCCGGTGCCTCGAAGGCGGGGAGGTGCTCCGGCAAGCGCGGGCGGACGAAACCCGCCCGGGTCCGGTGCGTCCCGACTGCCGGGAGAGCGCGACCCGCCGCGCCTCCGCCGGCCCGGGACCCGCGCCCCTCCCGGGGGAGCGGCGGCCGGAGGCCCGCGGCTCCTCGCGTCCCTGGTGTCACAGGGGCACAGTGCCTCCGTGCTCCGGGTGATCCCCGTCGCGGCCGGTGGCGGCGGGCCGCAGCCGGACAGGGCCCGGACGTGCGGGTTCGGGTGCGGGGGCGTGAGGTGGAACGGGGGAGTGGTGCCGGTCGCCTCCGGTTCGCCCTGTCACCTTGCGGGTTCCGGCAGGTACGCTGCTGAGCGCGGTCCGGAGAACGAGGCCCGGGTCGCGGACGGGAGTACGCGCGGGGATTGCCGGACGTTTACCCCTGAGCGTTACGATCGCTGCCAGCACCGTCGTTCGGACGCCTGTCCGGCCGGTCGGACAGCCACCCACCCAACCGCCTCGGTGAGAAGGTAAAGACTTATGGGACGGCTCGGACCCACCGAGATCATTCTGATCCTCGTCGTCATCATCCTGCTGTTCGGCGCGAAGAAGCTTCCGGACATGGCGCGGTCGCTCGGCAAGTCCGCGCGCATCCTCAAGAGCGAGGCCAAGGCGATGAAGGACGAGAACAAGTCCTCGGCCCCGGCCGACCCGCCGGCTCCCGACGAGCAGCCCGCGGCGCAGCGCACCATCCAGGCGGCCCCCGGTGACGTGACCAGCTCCCGTCCGGTCACCGAGCCGACGGACACGACCAAGCGCTGACGCAGGGCCGGTGAACTCCGGCCCGCCGCACGAGATGGGAACGTGGGTTGCTCAAGTCTGCCCGCAAAGAGGAGAGGGATCCCGAGGGGCGCATGCCCCTCGTGGAACACCTGCGTGAGCTGCGCAACCGGCTCGCCAAGGCGGTGCTCGCGATCGTCGTGGTGATGATCGTGGCCGCGTTCTACAGCGAGCAGCTCATGCAGTTCCTCGCGGAGCCGGTGCCGAAGTGCGAGGACCTGGCGAACAGCGACGGCGGCAACTGCGCCATCGTCTCCTTCAACACTCTGACGTCGCCGTTCACCACGACGATCAAGGTGAGCCTCATGGCCGGCCTGATCGTCTCCAGCCCGGTGTGGCTCTACCAGCTCTGGGCCTTCATCGCCCCCGGGCTGCACAAGCACGAGAAGAAGTACACCTACTACTTCGTCTCGGCCGCGGTTCCGCTGTTCGTCGGCGGTGCCTACCTGTCGTACGTGATTCTCCCCGTCAGCATCAAGGTGCTGCTCAGCCTCACGCCCGGGGGGTCGGCCAACATCCTCTCGCTCGACGAGGTCCTCGACTTCACCATCAGGATGGTGCTGGTCTTCGGCCTGGCCTTCGAGCTTCCCCTGCTGCTCATCATGTTGAACCTGGTCGGCATCGTCTCCGGCCACCGCATGATCGGCTGGTGGCGCGGTGTGGTCATGGGCGTCTTCGTCTTCGGCGCGGTCGCCACACCCACCACGGACCCGGTGGGGATGATCGCACTCTCCGGACCGATCATCGTCCTCTACTTCGTAGCCGTGGCGATCTCGCTGCTCAACGACAAGCGGCGCGCCCGCAAGGAGGCCGAGGGCCCCGCCGACGACGAGGCCTCCGAGCTGGATCTCACCCCCGAGTCCATCGAACCGGTGGAGCCCGTGGCCGCCCTGCCCGAGCAGACGACCAAGGACCGGGTCAACGGTTATGACGACGTGACCTGAGGACCGTCTCGCAGCTCATAGGGTCATCCCCGTGACCAGCGAGATCACCCTCTTCGTCAATCCCGCCGCGGGCCGCGGCCGGGGCGCCCGCGCGGCGCGGCCGGCCGCTTCCGCGTTGCGGGACGCCGGCTTCTCGGTGCGGACCGTGCTCGGCGACGACCCGCGGGACGCCCTGGCCCGGGCGCGCGCCGCCGTCGAGGAGGGCACCGGCGCCCTGATCGCCGTCGGCGGCGACGGCATGGCGAACCTCGCCCTGCAGGCCGTCGTCGGCACCGGCACCCCCTTCGGCCTGGTCGCCGCCGGAACCGGCAACGACTTCGCCCGCGCGCTCGGCATGCCCCTGCGGGAACCGGCCGCGGCCGGCCGGATGATCGCCGACGCCCTCAAGTGCGGCCGGGTCCGCGACATCGACCTCGGCCGGGCCGGCGACCGCTGGTTCGGCGCCGTGCTCGCCTCCGGTTTCGACTCCCGGGTCAACGACCGCGGCAACCGGATGCGGCTGCCCCTCGGACGCTTGAAGTACGACGTCGCGATGGTCGCCGAGCTGGCCGCCTTCCGGCCGCTGCCCTACCGGCTCGCCCTCGACGGCGGCGAGGTCCGTGAGGTCGAGGCGACGCTGGTGGCCGTCGGGAACGGGCCGTCGTACGGCGGCGGCATGCGGATATGCCCCGGAGCGGATCTCACCGACGGGCTGTTCGACATCACGGTGGTCGGCGAGTGCAGTCGGGCCACGCTGCTGCGCCTGTTCCCGAGGGTGTACCGGGGGACGCACGTCGACCACCCCGCGATCACCGTGCTGCGGGCGGCGAGCGTGGAGCTGGTCGCCGAGGAGGTCACCGGCTACGCGGACGGGGAGCCGGTGGGCCCGCTGCCGCTGACCGCGCGGTGCGTGCCGGGCGCCCTGCGGGTCGTGGGACCCTGATCCGGGCGGCTTCCGCCGCTCACCGGGACGGTTCCGGATAATGATCGTCCTGTTGTCGGTGCGGCCCGGTACGCTCGAAAGCACGATGACAGAGGACCTCTCACCGGCCGAGCGGTACGCGGCAGCGCGCAGGCGCACTGCCGAGCAGGCCACCGCGCTCGCCTCCTTCCGCGAGATGTACGACTTCGGCCTCGACCCCTTCCAGATCGAGGCCTGCCAGGCGCTCGAGGCGGGCAAGGGCGTGCTGGTGGCCGCGCCCACCGGATCCGGCAAGACGATCGTGGGCGAGTTCGCCGTCCACCTCGCCCTCCAGCAGGGCAGGAAGTGCTTCTACACCACCCCCATCAAGGCGCTGTCGAACCAGAAGTACGCCGACCTGTGCCGCCGCTACGGGACGGACAAGGTGGGTCTGCTCACCGGCGACAACAGCGTGAACTCCGACGCGCCGGTGGTCGTGATGACCACCGAGGTGCTGCGGAACATGCTGTACGCCGGGTCGCAGACCCTGCTCGGTCTCGGCCACGTGGTGATGGACGAGGTGCACTACCTCTCCGACCGCTTCCGCGGCGCCGTCTGGGAGGAAGTGATCATCCACCTCCCCGAGTCGGTGACCCTGGTGTCCCTGTCCGCGACGGTGTCGAACGCGGAGGAGTTCGGCGACTGGCTGGACACCGTCCGCGGCGACACCCAGGTGATCGTCTCCGAGCACCGGCCCGTGCCGCTGTTCCAGCACGTGCTCGCAGGACGCCGGATATACGACCTGTTCGAGGAGGGCGAGGGCGGCAAGAAGGCCGTCAACCCCGACCTCACGCGCATGGCCCGTCTGGAGGCGAGCCGTCCCTCCTGGGGCGACCGCCGGCGCGGACGGGGCAACACACGCGAGGCGGACCGGGAGCGGGAGCGCAGGCAGCGCTCGCGGGTGTGGACGCCGAGCCGGCCGGAGGTCATCGAGCGGCTGGACGCCGAGGGCCTGCTGCCCGCGATCACCTTCATCTTCAGCCGCGCCGCCTGTGAGGCCGCCGTCCAGCAGTGCCTGTACGCAGGGCTCCGGCTCAACGACGAGGGGGCGCGGGAGAAGGTCCGCGCCCTGGTCGAGGAGCGCACCGCCTCCATCCCGGCCGAGGACCTGCACGTCCTGGGCTACTACGAGTGGTTGGAGGGCCTGGAGCGCGGCATCGCCGCCCATCACGCGGGCATGCTGCCGACGTTCAAGGAGGTCGTCGAGGAACTGTTCGTGCGCGGTCTGGTCAAGGCCGTGTTCGCGACCGAGACCCTCGCGCTCGGCATCAACATGCCCGCCCGCTCGGTGGTCCTGGAGAAGCTCGTCAAGTGGAACGGCGAGCAGCACGCCGACATCACTCCCGGCGAGTACACCCAGCTGACCGGCCGGGCCGGCCGGCGCGGCATCGACGTCGAGGGCCACGCGGTCGTGCTGTGGCAGCGCGGCATGAACCCCGAGCACCTCGCGGGACTGGCCGGCACGCGCACGTATCCGCTGCGTTCCAGTTTCAGGCCGTCGTACAACATGGCGGTCAACCTGGTCGAGCAGTTCGGCCGGCACCGCTCGCGCGAACTGCTCGAGACGTC
The DNA here is from genome assembly GCF_041380215.1 of Streptomyces pimonensis. Taxonomy (NCBI): domain Bacteria; kingdom Bacillati; phylum Actinomycetota; class Actinomycetes; order Kitasatosporales; family Streptomycetaceae; genus Streptomyces; species Streptomyces pimonensis. Next base: position 172,557 of record NZ_JAHWZY010000007.1, on the reverse strand, counting down.
CTTCGCGCAGTTCCAGGCGGACAAGTCGGTCGTGGGCATCTCCCGGCAGGTGCAGCGCAACGAGGAGGGCCTCGAGGGCTACAAGGCCTCCATGACCTGCCACCTCGGCGACTTCGAGGAGTACGCGCGGCTGCGCCGCGAGCTGAAGGACCGGGAGAACGAGCTGGCCCGGCAGGGCGCGGTGCAGCGTCGCGCGGAGGCCGCCGTCGCGCTGGAGAAGCTCAAGCCCGGTGACATCATTCACGTGCCCACCGGCAAGTACGCGGGACTGGCGCTGGTCCTCGACCCCGGCCTGCCCGCGGGGCGGTCCAACGGCCACCGCGGCTTCGACCACCACGACGGTCCGCGCCCGCTGGTGCTGACCGCCGAGCGACAGGTCAAGCGGCTGGCGTCGATCGACTTCCCGGTGCCGGTCGAGGCGCTGGAGCGGATGCGGATCCCGAAGTCCTTCAACCCGCGCTCCCCGCAGTCCCGCCGGGACCTCGCCTCCGCGCTGCGCACCAAGGCCGGGCACATCGCGCCGGAGCGGCACCGCAAGCAGCGCTCCCAGGCGGTCGACGACCGGGAGATCGCGCGGCTGCGCAAGGCGCTGCGGGCGCACCCGTGCCACGGCTGCCAGGACCGGGAGGACCACGCCCGCTGGGCCGAGCGCTACCACCGGCTGCTGCGCGACACCTCACAGCTGGAGCGCCGCATCGAGGGCCGGACGAACACCATCGCCCGCACCTTCGACCGGATCGTCGCGCTGCTGACCGAGATGGACTACCTGCGCGGCGACGAGGTCACCGAGCACGGCAAGCGGCTGGCCCGGCTGTACGGCGAACTCGACCTGCTGGCCAGCGAATGCCTGCGCGAGGGCGTCTGGGAGGGGCTCGCCCCCGCCGAACTCGCCGCGTGCGTGTCGGCGCTGGTGTACGAGGCCCGGGTCTCCGACGACGCGCTGGCGCCCAAGCTGCCCTCGGGCAGGGCGAAGGCGGCGCTCGGCGAGATGGTCCGCATCTGGGGGCGGCTGGACGCCCTGGAGGAGGACTTCCGGATCAGCCAGACGGAGGGCGTGGGCCAGCGCGAGCCCGACCTCGGCTTCGCCTGGGCCGCCTACATGTGGGCGTCGGGCAAGGGCCTGGACGAAGTGCTGCGCGAGGCGGAGATGCCGGCCGGCGACTTCGTGCGCTGGTGCAAGCAGGTCATCGACGTGCTGGGGCAGATCTCGGCCGCCGCGCCCTCCGCCGAGGGCTCGACGGTCGCCAGGAACGCCCGCAAGGCGGTCGACGGACTGCTGCGCGGTGTGGTCGCCTACTCGTCCGTGGGCTGAACCGCCCGGTCCGTCACCCCGCAGGAGCCCGGCGCGCCCCGCGCGTGCCGGGCTCCTGTCGTACCCCTCACCGGGGGCGTCACCGGCCGGTTCCGTGGGCAGGATCGTGAGGCCCGGGACCTTCCTCACCCGTGACGGTGAGTGCTCTTCGTACGTCCGACCGTCCTGGCGCGCCGTGTTCGACCAGGTGCCCAGTGTGCAAACGGTCTGAGCGTACCCCTGCTCCAGGGGTCATTTCCGGCGCTTGCCGAATATGACATGGCGATGATCCTGTCGGACTAAGCTCGCCCACAGTGCACCGGGTTGAGATGAATTCGTGCGCTTGTTCCCCTATGTGCACGTTTTCCGACCGTCAGTCGATTCGTTCAGAGGGCTCCCATGGCGAGTGACCAACGTCCCTGCACGCGCGTGCTGCTGCTGCCGGCCACAGTGATGGCCGCGGCGGCCGGAGCCGCCGTCGCCCTGGTGGCGGAGCCCGCCCGGAACGCCGTCGGTGTGTGCGGCGCCGTCGCGACCCTGCTGGTGACCGCCGCCGCGGCCGAGGCGGTGCGCCGCGGCCGTGCCCTGCGGGAGGCGCGGGCCGAGCACGACCGTCACCGTGCGTATCTGGAGTCCCGGATCGCCGCCCACGACATGGAGACGGACCACTTCGTCCGTCGGGTCGCCCCCGCCGCCCTGGACCACCTGCACAGCGGCAACGACCCCGACGAGGTGCTTCGCGACCTGCCCCGGCTCGACCCGGCCTGGCGCGATCTGCCGGAGTACCAGATCCGGATGCTGCGGACGATGCTCAAGATCATCGACGACGAGGAGAACCTGCGCGACTCCGCCCAGCGCTCCTTCGTCAGCATCGCCCGTCGCGTCCAGTCGATCGTCCACCAGCAGGCCAAGGAACTCCGCGAGATGGAGGAGGACCACGGCCGCAACCCCGAGGTCTTCGACGACCTGCTGCGCATCGACCACGGCACCGCGCTGATCGGCCGCCTCGCCGACTCCATCTCCGTCCTCGGCGGCGGCCGTCCCGGACGCCAGTGGCCCAGCCCCGTCGCCCTCTACAGCGTGCTGCGCGGCGCCATGTCCCGCATCCTCGAGTACCGCCGCATCGACCTGAAGGCGATCGCCAAGGTCAACATCAAGGGCATCCACGTCGAGCCGGTCATCCACGCCGCCGCCGAACTCCTCGACAACGCCACCCGCTACTCGCCGCCGACCGCCAAGGTGAGCGTCACCGCCACCGAGGTGCAGACCGGCGTCGCCATCGAGATCGAGGACGCCGGCGTCAGCCTCGACGAACAGGCCCGAGCCCGCATCGAAGGCATCCTCGAACAGGCCCAGAAGGGCACCGACCTCCAGGAGGTCGGGGAGAACCCGCGCCTCGGCCTCGCCGTCGTGGGCCGGCTCTGCACCGCCTACGACATGCAGGTCTCACTGCGCGCCTCCGCCTACGGCGGCGTCCGCGCCGTCCTCGTCGTGCCCAGCGAGATGATCACCGACGAACCCGGCGTGGGCCTCGCCCACGGCATCGGGGCGACCTCCGTGCCCCGCCCGGTCGAGGCCCTGCCGGGCCCCGAGCGCACCCCCCAAGAGGCGCCGTCCCACCAGCCCGCGCGTCCCCGCCACCGTCTCCCCCGAGGGCGACGTCCCCGAGGTCACCGAGTGGGCCGCGAGCGGGCTGCCGCAGCGCCGCAGCCGGGTGAGGACCCCGCTGGCCCAGCAGTACGCCGAGCAGGCGGCCGCCGAGCGGGCCGAACGGGAGGCCAGGGAACGGGGAGAGGAGTACCACGACATCTGGGCCCGGCCCGAGCCCGGGAGGAAGAAGCGGGACGACCGTGAACCCGGGCTGTGGGTCGACGCCTTCTGGGAGGGCCTGAAGAAGGACCTCGACCCGGGCGTCCACCCCACCGACTTCACCCGGAACCCGACCGCCTACCTGCATCTCATCAACGAACCGGCCCGCACCGAGGCCGATGACGAGGGGGACCCCAAGTGATCCGGCAACGAGCCAACTTCGACTGGATGCTCAAGGAGCTCGCCGACGGCGTACCCGGCGTCGAGATGATCGTGGTGCTCTCCGCCGACGGCCTGCGCATCGCCCGCTACGGCGGCGAGCCGGACGCCGCCGACCGGGTGGCCGCCGCCTGCGCGGGCGTACAGAGCCTCGCCGGGGCCGTCGCCCAGGAGCTCCCGCACGGCGACGGCGAGATGAAGATGGTGCTCATCGAGATCGACCAGGGCTACTTCTACCTGATGGCGGCCGGCGCCAACGCCTACCTCGCGGTGCTCTCCGACATGACCTGCGAACCCGGCCGCATGGGCGGCATGATGCGCGACCTCGTCGTCCGTATCGGCGCCCACCTGACCAGTCCGCCCCGACGGGACGGGCAGACCGTATGACTCCTCCGCAACGCCAGCGGCGCTCCCCTCGGAACGTCCCCCCTCCACAGCCGGCCGGACCTGCCGGGAAGAGGGGCGGGGGCGGCAACCCGGAGCGGCTGTACGTCGTCGCCGGACCGGACGGTGAACGTGCGGACATCGATCTCGTCACGTTGATCGTGGCCGGCTCCCCGGATCCCCCGCCCTCCGCCACCCCCGAGCAGGCGGCGCTGCTCCGGCTCTGTGCCGCCCCCCTGTCCGCGGCCGAACTGTCGGCCTACCTCAACCTGCCGTTCAGCGTGGTGACCGTGCTGCTCACCGAGATGCTGGCGGCGGAACTGGTCCAGGCGCGCTTCCCGATCGTCCGCAAGGCGCTGCCCGACCGTTCCCTCCTCGAAGCGGTGATGCATGGACTTCAAGGACTCTGAGACCCTCCCCGGCCCCCGCGCCGAGGACCGGTTGCCGCACACGGCACAGGCCGCGGTGAAGATCGTGATCGTGGGCGGGTTCGGGGTCGGCAAGACGACCATGGTCGGCTCGGTCAGCGAGATCAAACCGCTGACCACCGAGGAGACCATGACACAGGCCGGCGTCGGGGTCGACGACGACTTCGGTTCCGCGTCCAAGACGGCCACCACGGTCGCCATGGACTTCGGTCGCATCAGGATCACGGACCAGCTGGTGCTGTACCTCTTCGGCACCCCCGGCCAGGAGCGCTTCTGGTTCCTGTGGAACGGGCTGTTCGAGGGGGCGCTCGGGGCGGTCGTGCTGGTCGACACCCGCCGTCCGGAAGTCAGTTTCGACGTCATGGGGCGGCTGGAGGAGCGTGGTGTGCCGTTCGTCGTCGCGGTCAACTCCTTCCCGGACGCCCCCCATTACCCCATCGCGGACCTGAGGTCCGCCCTCGATCTGTCCGAGCGGATCCCGATCATGGAGTGCGATGTGCGGCGCCGCGCCTCCAGCCGTGACGTGCTGATGACCCTGATGCGGTTCCTGCACTCGCTCGCCATGACCGGCTCGCTCACCTGACCCCCGGGACCCCTCCCGCCCCGCTTTCCCCCTCCGGAGCGACCACTGTGACGCCTGAACCCACCTCCCTGACGGGAGACTCCCCGGCCGGCCCGGACGCCCCCCGGCCCGGCCCGCCCCCCGGCTGTCCCGCGCACGGCCTGGGCCCCGGCGGACTGAGCCGGCTGCACGAGTCGCCGGACCTGAAGAAGCTGTACGAGGAACTGCGCGCCGAGCACGGCCCGGTGGCACCCGCGCTGCTCCACGACGACGTGCCGGTGTGGGCGGTACTCGGCCACGCCGAGAACCAGCAACTGCTGCGCAGCCCCGCGCAGTACTGCAAGGACAGCCGGATCTGGTCCGCGCTCGCGGAAGGCCTGGTCAAACCCGACCACCCGCTGATGCCGCACATCGCCTGGCAGCCGATGTGCGCCCACGCCGAGGGCGACGAGCACCGGCGGCTGCGCGACGCCATCGACGCCGTGGTGGCGGCCACCGACTTCCGCAGCCTGCGCCGGCACGTCAACCGCAGCGTCCAGCGCGTCGTCAACCGGTTCTGCGAGGCGGGCGAGGCCGACCTGGTCGGCCAGTACGCCGAACACCTGCCGATGGCCGTGATGTGCCACGTCCTCGGCATGCCCGACGAGCACGGCGACCGGATCGTCGAGGCCGCCCGCGACATGATCAGGGGCACCGAGACCGCGATCGCCAGCAACGGCTACGTCATGGAGGCCCTGGAACGCCTCACGGCCCGCAGCCGGGCCGAGCCGCTGGAGGACTTCGCCGGCCACCTCGTCAGGCACCCGGCCGGGCTGACCGACGAGGAGGTCGCCCAGCACCTCAGGGTGGTGCTCATCGCCGCCTACGAGGCCACCGCCAACCTCCTCGCCAACGTGTTGCGCCAGGTGCTGACCGACCCGCGCTTCCGCTCCCAGCTCAACGGCGGCCAGATGACCGTGCCCCAGGCGGTGGAGCAGCTGCTGTGGGACGAGCCGCCGTTCAGTACGATCTTCGCCTACTTCGCCAAGCAGGACACGGAGCTCGGCGGCCGGAGCATCCGCAAGGGCGACGGACTGCTGTTCGCACCCGCGCCGGCCAACGTCGACCCCCGGGTGCGGCCCGACCCGACCGCCGACATGCAGGGCAACCGCTCGCACCTCGCCTTCGGCGGCGGCGCGCACGAGTGCCCCGGCCAGGACATCGGCCGCGTGGTCGCCGAAGTGGGCGTCGACGCGCTGCTCATGCGGCTGCCCGACGTGGAACTCAGCGTCGACGAGGAGGAGTTGTCCTTCACCGAGTCCATCGCCTCGCGGCATCTCGTGGAGCTGCCCGTCCACTTCACGCCCCGGCCGCAGCAGGACGTGCTGCAGCGGCCCAGCCACGAGAGCGACGCGCCCCCGCGACGCGACTGGCAGGTCGGCGCGACCCGGCCCGTGGCCCCCGCGCCCCCCGAGCCGGACGTCGAGCCGCCCGCGCCGCGGCCCGTGCCATCGCCGCCGGTGCCGCAGCCGGCCCCGCCGCGGGACGTCTGGCAGCGCTTCCTGCGCTGGTGGCGCGGTCACTGACCGGCCGCCCACTCCTCGTACGAGGACCATGCCGCGAGCATCCGGCCGCTGGTGAACCGGTGCTCCACACCCGTCACCGGATCGGTGAACTCCAGCTTCCGTGCCAGCAGTTGCAGCGGGCGTCGGAAGTCTCCGGCCGGGACGGGGGCGGTCACCTCGGGGTACAGCGGATCGCCGAGGATCGGCACGCCCAGGGCGTTCATGTGCACCCGCAGCTGGTGGGTCTGCCCGGTGCCGGGCACCAGCCGGTACCGGCCGAGGCCGTCGGCCCGGTGGGCGGTGAGCTCGACGCGGGTCAGGGCGTTCGGCTCGCCCTCGACCTCTTCGGCGGTCAGCACCCCGCGCTCCTTCACGATCCGGCTGCGTACGGTCCGGGGCAGGTCGAGCGCCGGGTCGTACGGGGCGACGGCCTCGTACTCCTTGTGCACGAGACGGTCGCGGAACAGCGTCTGGTAGGCCCCGCGCTCCCCGGGCCGTACCGTGAACAGCACCAGGCCCGCGGTGAGCCGGTCGAGACGGTGCGCGGCGCCGAGTTCCGGGACGCCCAGCTCGCGGCGGAGCCGGGCGAGCGCGGTCTGGGTGACGTGGCTGCCGCGCGGGGTGGTGGCCAGGAAGTGGGGCTTGTCGACGACGACGATGTGCTCGTCCCGGTGGACGACCTCCAGCGGGAACGGCACCGGCGCCTCGGCGGGCGGCTCCCGGTGGAACCACACGAACATGCCGGGTGCGTACGGTGCGTCCGCCGGTACGGCCCGTCCGTCCGCCCCGACGATCAGCCCCGCGGCGAACATCCCGTCCACGACACCGGGGCCGGCCGAGAGGCGCTGCACCAGGTGCTCCCGCACCGTGGCCCACCGGACGTCGGCGGGAAGCCGTATCCGCATCGCGTCCACACCGTCACGCTGCGGCAGGGGGGAGGGCGGAACCGGCCGTCTGCGTCTCACATCGGGCAAGCGTACGGGGCCGCTCAGCCGTGCTCCCCGGCCGCCCGTCTCAGCTCGGCCTCGATCTCGTGGAGCGGTCTGCCCTCGGCCCGGGCGTACTCGGCCGCCGCGAGCCGGACGTCACGGGCCAGGTCGCGCCAGGCCCGCCAGGCGGTCTCCCAGGTGCTGGTCTGGCGCCGGCTCCACTTGGTCCGGGTCGGCGGGCCGTAGGCGTCCCGCAGCTGCCGGACCCGGGTGTGCGCCTCGTCCGCCGCGCGCTGCTTGGCCACGAGCTCGTCGAAGGTGTGTGCCACGCGCCCGGATCCTGCGGCAGCGGCCCCGCTCCGGCGGGCTCGCCACGCCGCCGTGCCGGGGCGACGGGCCACGGTTCCCCCGTCCGGCGGACGTGCGTGGGGGTGTTCCGGCGCCTCGGCGGGACGCCGTGCGGTGGTGTGGTCGGGGCGGGGCGCGCGGCCCCGCGCTCGTGGGGCGCAGCCGTTGGCACGGGCCGGGGGCGGGTGACGCGGTCCGGCGTCCGCGGGGTACCGTCGCGCCCGCCCGTGCCGGCCCGGCGGCACGACTGCCCGCAGGAGCGGGAGGCCCCGCCCCGCTTGCCGGGAGGACTGCGGCACGTCCGTCAGGCGGACGTCCCCGCGTTCTCCTGTTCGGCCTCGATGCGGGCGTTCCAGTCGCGCTTGGAGGCCTGCCAGCCGTCCTCGTTGTGGCCGAGCCGCCAGTAGCCGGAGATCGACAGATCCTCGCGCGGAATGCCGCGCTCCACCCGCAGCAGACGGCGCAGTTCCTTCACGCAGTGGGCCTCGCCGTGGACGAAGGCATGCACGCGGCCCTCCGGGAAGTCGAGGTTCCGGACGGCCTCCACCAGGGCCTGGCCGACGGGCCGGTCACCGCGGTGCAGCCAGCGGACCTCCGTATCGGAGTCGATCTTCTGCTCCTCCTCGGGGCCGGAGACCTCCACGAAGGTGAACACCCTGGTGCCGTGCGGCAGCGCCTCCAGGGAGCGGGCGATCGCGGGCAGCGCGCTCTCGTCACCGGCGAGCAGATGCCAGTCGGCGGCCGGGTCGGGCGCGTAGGCGCCGCCGGGACCCATGAACCGGACGACCTCGCCCGGCCGGACGTTCGCCGCCCAGGGGCCGGCCAGCCCCTCGTCGCCGTGGACCACGAAGTCCAGGGTCAGCTCGCGGTGTTCGGGGTCCCACTGGCGCACCGTGTATGTCCGGGTCACCGGCCACTGCTCGCGCGGGAACTCCTCGCGGACCCGCTGGAGGTCGAAGGGCTCCGGGTAGGTCGCCCCCGCAGCCGGGAACAGCAGCTTGACGTAGTGATCGGTGCAGGTGTCCGCCGAGAAGTCGGAGAGCCCCTCACCGCCGAGCACCACGCGCTGCATGTGCGGGGTCAGCCGCTCGGTGCGGACGACCTCGGCGGTGTACGGCGCACGGGGGGCGCGTACCGGTCGCTCTGCCATGAGGAGCCTCCCAGCTTTTGTAGTTAGGTTTACCTAAGTTAGCACCCCGATCCCGGTCGACACCTCATCGGCGGACGCTCCGTCCGGTTCGGCGGTGCCCGCGGTTCACGCCGAGAGGGTCGTCAGCAGGCGCTGCAGCGAGCCGCCCAGACCCCACCGGGCGGCCAGGGACTCCACCCCGGCCGGGTCGCGCGGCCCGCGCGGCAGCGCCGTGTCGACGTCCGGGAGCGGGACGTCGTCCGCGACCCGGACGACCCGGGGAGCGACCGCGAGATACGGCCGCGCCTCCTCCAGGCGCTTGCGCTGCGACGGCGTGAGCTTGGCCTGCCGGTCGTCCACGGCCGCCAGGATCCCGGCCAGGTCGCCGAACCCGGCCAGCAGCTTGGCCGCCGTCTTCTCCCCGATGCCCGGTACGCCCGGCAGCCCGTCGCTCGGATCACCGCGCAGCAGCGCCAGATCCGCGTACCCCCTGCCGTCCACCCCATACTTCCCGCGCAGCACGGCCTCGTCGGTGACCTGGAGCGTGCCGACGCCCTTCAGCGGATACAGCACGCGCACCCCGCGCGCGTCGTCCACCAGCTGGTAGAGGTCGCGGTCGCCGGTGACGATGTCCACCGGTCCGCCGGCGCGGGCGGTGAACGTGCCGATCACGTCGTCCGCCTCGTATCCGGCGACCCCCACCCGCGCGACGCCCACCGCGTCGAGCACGCTCTCGATCACCGGTACCTGCGGGGACAGCGTGTCCGGCACCTCCTCCCGGTCCGGGCCCGCCGTGCGCTCCTCGGCGACGCGGTGCGCCTTGTAGGAGGGGATCAGCTCCACCCGCCACTTCGGGCGCCAGTCGGCGTCCATGCAGGCCACCAGGCGGTCGGGGCGGTGGTCCTTGACCAGGCGGTCGATGAAGTCGAGCAGTCCGCGCACGGCGTTCACCGGAGTGCCGTCCGGGGCCCGGACGGACTCGGGGACGCCGAAGTAGGCGCGGAAGTACAGGGAGGCGGTGTCGAGGAGCATCAGTCGTCCGGTCACGTCCCGCATCATGCCGCACGCCACCGACAGCGCCTCGCGGACACATGCGCATGCGTCGCGCGCAACGAGTTGCGTCCTGCGCCGTCTGTGTGAGGCGTCGCACGAACACGTTTGCCTTGTGCGAAACCGGGGAGGGGCGGCCCCGGAGTAATGCCGGTTACAGATTCAACTGTTTCGGGCCGCGTGAGCCGTCCGCCGGGCATCGCTCCTGCCATCTGCCGTCGAGACAAGAGGTACGCGTGTCATCCAGGCTTGAGGCCGAGCATCTGTTCAAGGTGTTCGGCAGACGACCGGACCAGGCGGTCGAACGACTGCGCCAGAAGAAGACCGACCGGGAGGAGCTGCGCGCCGACGGCACCACCGCCGCCGTCATCGACGCCTCGTTCACGGTGGAGCCGGGCGAGATCTTCGTCGTCATGGGCCTGTCGGGCTCCGGCAAGTCCACCCTGCTGCGGATGCTGAACGGCCTGCTGGAGCCCACCGCCGGACACGTGCGCTTCGACGGCCAGGACCTGACCGCGCTGCCCGACCGGGAGCTGCGCAAGGTCCGCTCCAAGAAGATCAGCATGGTCTTCCAGCACTTCGCGCTGTTCCCGCACCGCAGCGTCCGTGACAACGCCGCCTACGGTCTTGAAGTGCAGGGCGTGCCCCGCGCCGAGCGCGAGCGCCGCGCCGACGAGGCGCTCGCCCTGTGCGGCCTGGCCGGCTGGGAGAGGTCGTGGCCCGACGAGCTGTCGGGCGGCATGCAGCAGCGCGTGGGTCTCGCCCGTGCGCTCGCCACCGACGCCGACCTGCTGCTGATGGACGAGTCCTTCAGCGCCCTCGACCCGCTGATCCGCCGCGACATGCAGGACCAGCTGATCGAACTGCAGAAGACCCTGAAGAAGACGATCGTCTTCATCACCCACGACCTCAACGAGGCCATGCGCCTGGGCGACCGGATCGCGGTGATGCGCGACGGCCGCATCGTGCAGATCGGCACCGCGCAGGACATCCTGATCCGCCCCGCCAACGACTACGTCGCCTCCTTCACCCAGGACGTCGACCGCTCCCGCGTGCTCACCGCCGGCGCCGTGATGGAGCGCGAGGTCCGCGGCGACGAGGCCGACTGCGGCTGCGAGACCGCGACGCCCGAGACGCCGTTCACCGACCTGTGCGCGATCAGCGCCCGCGTGCCGCACCCCGTGGCGGTGCTGGACGAGGGGGACGCGCTCGTCGGGATCGTGCCCCGGCAGCGCCTGGTCGGCTTCCTCGGGGACGAGGAGTCCGATCCCGGGGTCTGCGACACCCCGCGGGACAAGGGCGGCGAGAAGGTGATGGCCCGTGCCTAGGATCCCGCTCGGCGACTGGGTCAACACCACCGTCAACTGGCTGCTCGCCAACCTCACCTGGCTGTTCGACTTCTTCAAGGCCGTCTTCACCGGCGCCTACGACGGCGTCAACGCCGTCCTCCAAGCCCCCGAACCGCTGATCCTCTGCGGTGTCTTCGCGGTGATCGCCTTCTGGCTGCGCGGCACCTCCGCCGGTGTCCTCACCTTCGTCGGCTTCGCTTTCCTGGACTCCCTCGAACTGTGGGAGGACTCGATGGTGACGCTGGCGCTGGTCATCGTCGCCACGGTGATCGCGCTGGTCGTATCGGTGCCGGTGGGCATCTGGGCGGCCCGCTCGGACCGGGTCAGCGCCGTCGTCCGGCCGGTCCTGGACTTCATGCAGACGCTGCCCGCGATGATCTACCTCATCCCGGCGATCCTGTTCTTCGGGACCGGCTCCGCCCCGGGCATCGTCGCCACCCTGATCTTCGCGCTCGCCCCGGGCGTGCGCATGACCGAGCTGGGCATCCGCCAGGTCGACAAGGAACTGGTCGAAGCCGCCGAGGCGTTCGGCACCACCCCCCGCAACACCCTGCTGCGCGTACAGCTGCCGCTGGCGCTGCCCACGGTGATGGCGGGTGTCAACCAGGTCATCATGCTGGGCCTGTCCATGGCGGCGATCGCCGGCATGGTCGGCACCGGCGGACTCGGCGGCGCGGTCATCGAGGCCATCGGACAGCTCAACATCGGTCTGGGCGCCGAGTCCGGCATCGCCATCGTCATCCTGGCGATCTACCTGGACCGCATGACCAGCGCCCTGGGCACCCAGGTCTCCCCGCTCGGCCGCCGCGCCGCCGCCAAGACACGCGCCGCGCAGGGGCTGAGGATCTGGTCCTACCGGCCACGCCCGCAGGTCGCCGTGATCGGTGTCGTGGTCCTCGCCCTGGTCGCGGGCGGCATGGGGATCTTCGGCGGCGGCTCCGGCGGTTCCGGCACCACCGCCGACGGCGAGAACGTCGGCGACGGCAAGAAGGTCACCATCGGCTACATCCCCTGGGACGAGGGCGTCGCCTCCACCTTCCTGTGGAAGGAGATCCTGGAGCGGCGCGGCTTCGAGGTCGAGGCCAAGCAGTTCGAGGCCGGTCCGCTCTACACCGCCCTCGCGCAGGGCGACGTCGACTTCCAGACGGACGCCTGGCTGCCCACCACCCACGAGGCGTACTGGAAGAAGTACGGCGGGCAGCTCGACGACCTCGGCTCCTGGTACGGCGAGACGTCGCTGGAGCTGACCGTCCCGGCGTACATGGAGGACGTCGACAGTCTGGAGGACCTCAAGGGCAGGGCGTCCGTCTTCGGCGGGGAGATCACCGGGATCGAGTCCAGCGCCGGCATGATGGGCCTGCTGAAGAGCAAGGTCCTCAAGGAGTACGGCCTGGACAAGGAGTACGAGGTCGTCGACAGCTCCACGCCGGCGATGCTGGCCGAGCTCAAGCGGGCCTACAGCAAGAAGGAACCGGTCGTCGTCACGCTCTGGTCGCCGCACTGGGCGTACAGCGACTACGACCTGAAGAAGCTGGAGGACCCCAAGGGCAGCTGGGGCAAGGGCGACGGCGTGCACACGGTGTCGCGCCGGGGCTTCGCCGACGACAACCCGCTCGTCGGGAAGTGGCTGAAGGACTTCTCGATGACCGAGGAGGAACTCACCGGCCTGGAAGCCGAGATCAACAAGGCCGGCAAGGGCAGGCAGCAGGACGCCGTCCGCGCCTGGCTGAAGGACAACCCGGGCGTCGTCGACAGGCTGGCCCCGGCGGGGTCCGGCTCGGCCGACGTCCCCGCCGAGGCGAAGCGGACGCTGGACGTGGCCTGGTTCCCCTGGGAGGAGGACATCGCCGTCACCTACCTGTGGAAGAACGTCCTCGAGCGGCGCGGCTACACGATGAACCTGAAGCAGATGGACGTCGGCCCGGTCTACACCGGCCTCGCCTCCGGGGACCTCGACCTCAACTTCGACGCCTGGCTGCCGTACGCGCAGAAGAACTACTGGGACAAGCACAAGGACAAGCTCACCGACCTGGGCACCTGGTACGAGCCCACCTCGCTGGAGATCGCCGTCCCCTCGTACGTCAAGGACGTCGGGTCCCTGGAGGACCTCAAGGGCAGGGCCGGCCTCTTCGACGGGCGGATCGTCGGCATCGAGCCGGGCACCGGTGAGATGCAGCTGCTCAAGAACGAGGTGCTGCCCGGCTACGGCCTGGAGGACGAGTACGAGGTCGTCGACGGCTCCACGCCGGCGATGCTGGCCGAGCTCAAGCGCGCCTACGCCAAGAAGGAGCCCATCGCGGTCACGCTCTGGTCGCCGCACTGGGCGTACAGCGACTACGAGCTGACGAAGCTGAAGGACCCGAAGAAGGCCTTCGGCGAGGGCAACACGATCCGCACCATCGCCAGCGAGAAGTTCCCGGAGCGGTACCCGCAGCTCACCGAGTGGATCAAGGGTTTCCGGATGAGCGAGGACGAGCTCGGCACCCTCGAGGCCGAGATCAAGGACCGCGGCCAGGGCCACGAGGAGGAGGCCGTGGCAGCCTGGCTGGAGGAGCACCCGGACATGGTGGAGCGGATGACCCCGCGGTAACCCCCCGTGTCGGCCGCCCCGAGGGGCGGGCCCGGATCCGCACCTGACGGCGCGGCCGGACCCGCCCCTCGGGCATGTCCGGGGCCGGACGGGAGGACGGTAGGAATCCGGACAACCACGCAGCGCGATGCCTTCCCCGGACCTCCCCGTGACCTTCCGCCGGGCGGGGGTGACAATGGCGGGAACACCCCCTTATCGCGTGCGGGAGGAACCGAGGGGCCCGCAGGGCTGCTGGCGTGAACTGGCGGGTCGGCGCCGTTCGCGTGTGACGGCGACGTGACAGGCGCCTGAAACGGTTTGCCGAACATGCGTAGGGTGCAGACAGCTCACGACGAGGAGTGCGCCGGACGGGCGGCACGGGGTACGGGACGATCGGCGGAGGAGGGAGCCGGAGCGATGGGCGATCACAAGGAACAGCCCCTGCGGGTGGGCGCGGCCGTGCGGCGGCGCCGCCGCGCGCTGGATCTCACCCTCGCCGTCGTGGCCGAGCGCAGCGGCCTGTCGGTCCCGTTCCTCAGCCAGATCGAGAACGAGCGGGCGCGCCCCAGCCAGAGCTCCCTGGAGAAGGTCGCCGACGCGCTGCGCACCACCGCCGTGGAGCTCCTCGCCGCCGCCGACCCCGCGTGCAGCGTGGACGTCGTCCGCGCCGAGGGCGCCGAGCCGTGGGCGGAACCGCACGTGCGCTCCCTGGTGCGCGGGCACCATCAGATGCACGCCTCCGAGTTCACCGGCGACCATGACGCCGGCCGTGAACTCCAGTTCCGCAACGACCAGTTGATGTACGTGGCCGACGGCGCCGTGGAGATCGAGGCGGAGGGCCGGGCGTACCGGCTCGGCCGCGGCGACACCCTGTACCTCACCGGAGGCGTCCGGCACCGCTGGCGGGCCACGGTCCCGGAGACACGGCTGCTGGTCGTCGCCGTCGCCGAGCACATCGAGGCGCTGCGGGACAAGCCGCGCCGATGAGTCCCGCCAGGGTCGTCTCCCTCGTCCCGTCGCTGACGGAGGCGGTGGCGCTCTCCGCCCCCGGCTCCCTGGCCGGCGCCACCGACTGGTGCACGCACCCGGCCGGACTGGACGTCGTACGCGTCGGCGGCACGAAGAACCCGAGGACCGACCGGATCGTCGCCCTCGCCCCCGATCTGGTGATCGCCAACGAGGAGGAGAACCGCGAGCCCGACCTGGCGGCCCTGCGCGCGGAGGGCATCGAGGTGCTGGTGACCGAGGTCCGGACGCTGCCCCAGGCCTTCGGCGAGCTGGACCGGGTGCTCACGGCATGCGGGGCGACCGCCCGCCCCCGCTGGCTCGACGAGGCCGAGGCGGCCTGGGCGGCGCCGCCGGTGCCCGCGGAGCGCCGGACGGCGGTCGTGCCCGTGTGGCGGCGCCCCTGGATGGTGCTGGGCCGGGCCACCTTCGCGGGCGACCTGCTCTCCCGTCTCGGCGTCGACCACCTGTACGCGAGCCACTCCGAGCGCTATCCGCGGATTCCGCTCGACGTGCTGCGCGCGGCCGATCCGGATCTCGTCGTGCTTCCCGACGAGCCCTACCGCTTCACCGCCGACGACGGCCCGGAGGCCTTTCCCGGCCTGCCCTGCGCCCTCGTCGACGGCCGGCACCTCACCTGGTACGGTCCGTCGCTGGCCGGGGCGCCGGCGGTGCTGGGGCGGGCCCTGCGAGCAGCGTTCCGCTGAGCGGGCCGCGCGCCGTGTGCCGGGCGGAGGCGGGCCCGGGGGCCGGCCGGCGGCGCGTACCGGGCGAGCGCCGTCACGGCGGGGACGACCACCACGCCCTCGCGAAGCGCGTTCCCGCCACCGAGGAGCCCCCTCCCTCACGGCATAAGCTGGGCTTATGAGCAGAGCGGACGACCACGACCATCCCGGGCACCGCTCCGCGAGCCCGGGGTCCCTGGCTCACCGGGTGCCGGACCTCGGGGCGCTGGAGCTGCTGCTGGCGGTGGCGCGGCTGGGGAGCCTGGGCGGGGCGGCGCGGGAGGCGGGCATCACCCAGCCCGCGGCCAGCAGCCGGATCCGGTCGATGGAACGGCAGCTCGGTGTGGCCCTGGTCGACCGGTCGCCGCGCGGGTCGCGGCTGACGGCCGCGGGGGCACTGGTCACCGACTGGGCGCGGCGGATCGTGGAGGCGGCGGAGGTCTTCGACGCGGGCGCGCAGGCGCTGCGGGACCGCAGGGACTCGCGGCTGCGGGTGGCGGCGAGCATGACGATCGCCGAGTACCTGCTGCCGGGATGGCTGCTGGCGCTGCGCGCGGACCGGCCGGACACGGCGGTGTCGCTGCTGGCCGGGAACTCCGCGGCGGTGGCGGAGCGGCTGCTGTCGGGGGAGGCGGACGTGGGGTTCGTGGAGGGGCTGACGGTGCCGGCGGGGCTGGATTCCGCGGTGATCGCCCATGACCGACTGATCGTGGTCGCGGCGCCGTCGCACGGGTGGGCCCGCCGGCGGCGGCCGATCGCGGCGGAGGAGCTGGCGAGTACGCCGTTGATCCTGCGGGAGAAGGGTTCGGGGACGCGGCAGGTTCTGGACGCGGCGCTCGGAGGGCTGGCCCGGCCGCTGATCGAGCTGTCCTCGACCACGGCGGTGAAGGCGGCGGCGGTGGGCGGGGCGGGGCCGGCGGTACTGAGCGAGCTCGCGGTGGGGGAGGAGCTGGCGATGCGGCGGCTGGTGCGGATTCCTGTGGACGGGATCGCCCTGGCCCGGGATCTGCGTGCGGTGTGGCCGACGGGGCACCGGCCGACGGGGCCGGCGCGGGACCTGTTGTCGCTGACGCGGGGGTGAGCCCGGCGGGGCCGAGCAGGGGGCGAGTTGTGCGACCCGGTGCCTGCACGTCCCTCGCCGTCATGGACCGCATCATCGAGGGCATCCGCTCGGTCGCCGACACGGCCTCGGGCGGCGGCAGCGGCGGCAGCGGCCCGACGGACCGAGCCGCTACAGGAACGTGTGGCCCTCGCCCCGGTACGTCGGCACGGTCGCCGTCACCGCGTCGTCCTCCACCAGGTGCAGTGCGTCGAACCGTTCGCACAGCTCGCCCGCCTTGGCGTGCCGGAACCACACCTTGTCGCCGATCAGCAGGTCGTCGGCGGGCGAGCCCAGCAGCGGCGTCTGCACCTCGCCGGCCCCCTCCTGGAGGTCGTACCGCAGCCCCTCGGGCAGGTGCGGCACCGGCAGCCGGTCCGCGCCGGGCGCGCCCGACGCCGGATAGCCCCCGCCCAGCACCGTCACCACGCCGACCCCGGGCCGCCGTACGACGGGCAGGGCGAACAGGGCCGCCGGACGCCCGCTGAACGACGTGTAGTTGTCGAACAGGCGTGGTACGTACAGCCCCGAACCAGCCGCGATCTCGGTGACCGCCTTCTCCGCTGCGGTGTGCTGCACACTGCCCGTACCGCCGCCGTTGACGTACTCCAGATCCGGTACGACCGCCCGCACCGCCCGCACCACCGCGGCCCGCCGCCCGGCCAGCTCGCGGCGCGCGGCGGTCTGCATCAGCCGCACCGCGCGCGACCGCAGCGGCCGTCCGGCCACCGCGTCGCCGACACCGGCCACATGACCCTCGTACGCCATGATCCCCACGACCCGGAACCCGGGCCGCCGGGCCACCACGCGCACGAACTCGGCGACCTGGGCGGGGGAGTGCAGCGGGGAGCGCCGGGCGCCGATCCGCACCCGCCCGCCCAGCCGCTTCAGGGACGTGTCCAACTCCAGGCAGACGCGAACCACTTCACCGCCGCCCGCGCGTGAGGCGTCGATCAGGTCCAACTGCGCCGGATCGTCGACCATGACCGTGACGGCGGCGGCGAGCTTGGGATCGGCGGCGAGCTCGGCGTAGCGGGCGCGGTCGGCGGAGGGGTAGGCCAGCAGGACGTCGTCGAAACCGGAGCGGGCCAGCCACAGGGACTCGGCGAGGGTGAACGACATGACGCCCGCGAAACCGTCCCGGGCGAGGACCCGTTCGAGCAGCGAACGGCAGCGTACGGACTTGCTCGCGACCCGCACCGGTTTCCCGCCCGCCCTGCGGACCAGATCGTCCGCGTTGGCGTCGAAGGCCTCCAGGTCCACGATCGCGAAGGGGGCGTCGAGGTGGGCGGTGGCCCGGTCGTAACGGGCCCGGCCGGCGGCGCGCGCAGTCATGTGGGCAGCCTGCCAGACGGGGTTACCGCACGGTAGGGGATGTTCCGGGCAGATGCCGCGGCCCTGCGGACTGGTTCCCGTTCGACGCGGACCACGCCGTAGAGTGACGCGCACGCACGGCGGAACGGGACCGGCCGGACGGCCGGGCCGGGATGACGCGCCGTCCGTGCGGGTATCTGTGCCCGGGACGAGTCCGTGCCGGGCGGGCACGACGAAACGGGGGGTGCATGAGCACCGAAGCGCGCCGCACCTCGCGCCCCACCGTCCCCCCGCGCCCCGTGCACCCGCCGAAACCGGTCGGGTCCGGCACGGAGGAAGGGAAGGGCCCGGACGACGCGGCCCGCTGCACGGCCCCGGGGGCCGGCGTCCCCCGGGGCGGTGCCACCGGCGGCTCCGGCCCCTTCACCCCCCGCGAACCGGCCCCCACGGACGCCGACGGCCCCCGGGGGGAGACCTCACGCGGTGCGGGCGCGTTCGGGCCGGGCGAGCCCGCCCGTGCGGACGCCGACGGCGCGGACGTGCCGCGCGGGCGCACCTCTGGTGGATCCGGCGCGTTCGGGATCCGTGGGCCCGCGCGCCCGTCGGACGGGGACACGGGGCCGGACGGGGACGGCGCGGGCGGTTCTTCGGCGCCCCGGCCGCGTTTCCCGGGCTTCGGTGAGGACGTCTCCACCGGTACGGCCCCCGCCGCGCCCCCGCCTCCGCGTGCCTCCGCCCGCTTCCCCGACACGCCGCCGACCGCAGGCCGGGGCACGCGGTCCCCGGGTGGTTCGCCCTCCGTACCGTCGCGGCCCGCCCGCCGGCCCACCGCGCGCGGCACGGACGTCCCTTCCGAAACCGAGTCGGAGACCACCACCCGCCTGCGCGCCGTACGGCCGGACCCGGGCGGACCGCGCCGTGCGGGCACACCGTCCGGCGCACGTCGGGGCCCCGGCGACGCGAACCGTTCCGGGACGGACCCGGCGTACGGGCCGCCCCGCCCCGCGCGGCGGCCCGGCGTCGGCGACTTCGCCCCGGACGTGCGGCCGGGTACCGGCGCGGGGCCGGCGGACGCCCCCGGCCCCGCCCTCTCCTGGAGTGCCCCCATGACGCCGGGCGGACGGCCCCTGGTGTCGTTCGGGGAGCCGGAGGGGTACGGCGAGAGCGCGCGGCCCCGGCCGCTCGGCCGGCGGGGACGGGCACAGGCCGTCGCGGCCGCAGCCTGTCTCGTCCTCGGGACGGGACTCATCGGCGGAGCCGTCACCGGAAGCCGGCTCGCCGGCGGCTTTGACGCGCCCGGCGTCCCGCACGGCTTCGCCGCCGTCCGGACCATGTGGCACAGCGTCCCGGTCGACCAGCTGTTCCCGCCCACCGTGCAGGGCGAGGGTGCCGGTCCCGGCGGTGCCGACCGGACCTGGACCCGCATCGCCGTGGCCTCCGACAGCGGCTGCAGCGGCGCCTTCGACGCCCTGCTGCGCAAGGTCCTCGCCCCCGTCGGCTGCGAGCGCCTGCTGCGCGCCACCTACACCGACGCCACCCAGAGCCATGTCACCACCGTCGGTCTGCTGTTCACCGAGGCCGACGCCGCCGCCATGACCTCCCTCGCCCGCCGTTTCGACGACGAACGCCTGGACCGCCGTACCGACCTGATGCCCCTGCCGTACGCGGCGAAGGGCACCGCCGCGGCCGGATTCGGCGCCGGACAGCGCGCCGCCTGGGCGATCTCCGTCCTCACGGACGCTCCCGCCGTCGTCTACGCCGTCACCGGCTGGGCCGACGGGCGCACCGTCGGCACCCCGCAACCCGCCGAGGACGCCATGGAGTCCGGAGCCACCACCGCCCCCGCCCAGGCAGGTCTCGGCCACGAGGCCCGGGGCCTCGCCGACCGTGTCGAACGCGGCCTGCGCAAGAAGGCCGACAGCGTCACGGAGCAGCCGTCATGAGGCCCGTCACCGGCCGGCGCCCCGCCGCGGCGGCACTCGGCGGCCTCCTCGCCGCCGCCCTCGTGCTCGTCCCCGCCACCGCCGCGCACGCCGACGGCATCCGCGCCCGGCAGTGGTCCCTGGAGGCCATGCACACCGAGGAGGCGTGGCGGACCACGAAGGGCGCGGGCGTCACCGTCGCCGTCCTGGACACCGGCGTCGAGGCCGACCACCCCGACCTCGACGGCAACGTCCTCACCGGCAAGGACCTCGTCGGCTTCGGCGCGAGCGAGGGCGACCGCGCCTGGGCCCGCCACGGCACCGCCATGGCCGGGATCATCGCCGGCCACGGACACGGCCCCGGCAACGCCGACGGCGTCATGGGCATCGCGCCCGAGGCGAGGATCCTCCCCGTCCGGGTGATCCTGGAGGACGGCGACCCCTCCCGCGCCGAGGCCCGCAGGACCCGCGGCAACGCCCTCGCCGAGGGCATCCGCTGGGCCGCCGACCACGGCGCCGACGTCATCAACCTCTCCCTCGGCGACGACTCCGCCTCCGCGCACCCCGAACCCGGCGAGGACCAGGCCATCCAGTACGCCCTGCGCAAGGGCGTCACCGTCGTCGCCTCCGCCGGGAACGGCGGCGAGAAGGGCGACCACGTCTCCTACCCGGCCGCCTACCCGGGCGTCATCGCCGCCACCGCCGTCGACCGCTACGGAACCCGCGCCCCGTTCTCCACCCGCCGCTGGTACGCCACGGTCAGCGCCCCCGGCGTCGACGTGATCATCGCCGACCCCGACCACAAGTACTACGAGGGCTGGGGCACCAGCGCCGCCGCCGCGTTCGTCTCCGGGGCCGTCGCCCTGGTCAGGGCGGCCCATCCGGACCTGACCCCGGCCCAGATCAAGCGGCTCCTGGAGGACACCGCCCGCAACGCCCCCGTCGACGGCCGCGACGACTCCCGCGGCTTCGGCTTCGTCGACCCGGCCGCCGCGATCGAGGCCGCGTCCCGGATGGAGCCGGAGGGCCTGAAGTCGGCGGCGTACGCCGAGAAGTACTTCGGCCCGGGCCCGGAGACCGCCGGCTCCGACGACGACACCGCCGGCTGGGCGGCCCTCCTGGCGGGTGGCGCCGGCGGTGTGCTGCTGGTCGTCGCGGTGGTCCTGTGGCGCGGTCGCCGCATCCGCTACGACGTGGACTGAGTTCCGGCCGCGTCCTTCGCGGCGTCGCCGGTGAACACGGACACCGCCGCCCGCGCCGCGGCCTCGGTCAGCGCGATCCCCTCCTCCTGGGTCGCGTTGCCCCGCGACAGCGCCGCCACCAGGTAGTCGTGGCCGCCGGCCGTCACCCGCCCGATGCTGTTGATCACCCACAGCCCGGTGGTGCTGCGCCGCAGCCAGCCGTTCTTCAACGCCCACGCCGCGCCGTCGGCCGCCGCCGACACGCCCCACCGCTGCCCCGCGGCGATCCGCTCCATCAGCTCCCGCACATACGCCCGCGAGACCTCGCCCAGCTCCGTGTCCGCCGTGCCGAACACCTGCCGCAGCAGCGCGATCTGGTCGGTGGCCGTGGTCTGCGTCAGCCCCCACAGCGGCCCGTCCCCGCCCACCGTCTCCGTCAGCCCGAACCGCTCGTTCGCGGCGTCGAGCCCGTCCGCCGTCCCGATCGCCCGCCACAGCGCCGACGCGGAGTCGTTGTCACTGTTCTCGATCATCGCGACGGCGTACGTCTTCTCCTCGGCGGTCAGCGTCCGCCCCGCGTCCTGCGCCTGGAGCAGCAGCGCCGCCAGGATGTCGACCTTGACGATGCTCGCCGTGTCGAAGACGTCCCCTCCGTACGAGGCGGTCTCCCCGGAGTCCGGGTCGAGCACCGCCACCGACACCTCGGCGCCGTCCGCCACGCCCACCGACTCCATGGCCGCCGCCAGCAGCGCATCCCGGTCCGCCGCCTCCGTCGTACCCCCCACCGTCCCCTCCCCGTCGGCCGTCCGCCAGGCCGACGAGGATACGGTCTCCGCCCGTGGGCGAGCCCAGGAGGTCATGTACATCGTCCCCGCCGCCGTGCCGCACCCGACGGTGAGGAAGGCGAGGGCGAGGGGGAACAGGGCACGACGCCGGGGCCGGCGGGCACGACGGCGCCGCGGTCTGCTGGGGGAGTCCATGGCCGTGATGGTCGGGGCGGTGGCTGTGCGAACCGTGGGACGGAGCTGGGAGCCGGCTCAGATTTCGGTGAGAGGCCGATGAGGAACGCTCTCCGCCCCCCGATAGGCTCGGTGACCGTGGCGAACAAGAACATCCCCGACTCCCCGTTCCGCGACGACGACGGCTCCGCCGACCCCCGGCTGAGCGCCGCGCTCGCCGCCTGGGCCGAGGACGGCAACGCCGTCGGCCCCGTCCTGGAGGCACTCAGGGGCGCCCGGCTGCTCGTCCCCGTCGTGGCCCTGCTCGGCGAGGTGGAGGAGGACGAGGAGGAGAAGCGGAAGGGCGGTGGCGGGAGACGGGGGAGCGCGCTGCGCCGCGAGAAGACCAGCGACATGGCCGTACCGACCCTGAAGGCCGGCGGACGTACCGCCCTGCCCGCCTTCACGTCCACCGAGTCGCTCGCCCGCTGGGACCCGGCGGCCCGCCCCGTCGCCGTACCGCTGCTCCAGGCGTTGCAGGCCGCCGCGCACGAGAAGGCGGACACGGTCGTCCTGGACGTGTCCGGCCCGGTGCCCTTCGAGCTGACCGGTCCCGCGCTGCTCGCCCTCGCCGAGGGCCGCACCAGCACCGACCCGCTGGCCGACCCGGCCGTCGCCCGGGCGGTACGGGACGTCGTCGCCGCGGAGCCCGCCGTGCTGCGGGCCCATCTCGGACCGGGGCAGGCCGACGGCACCCTCGCCCTGGTCCTCGACCCGGACGCCTCCGTCGCCGAGGCCGCCCGTGCCGTGGCCCGGCGGCTCGCCGCCGACGAAACACTGAGGGCCCGCCTGATGCGCGGCCTCGACCTGGCAGTCCTGCCGGCCGGGACCACGCCTCCGGGCGAGCCCCTGTACGTACGTCCCTGACGTCCTAGCCGTAGAGCGGCCCGGTGTACTTCTCACCCGGACCCTGGCCGGGCTCGTCCGGGACCAGGGAGGCCTCGCGGAACGCCAGCTGCAGCGACTTCAGACCGTCGCGCAGCGGTGCCGCGTGGAACGAGCTGATCTCCGTCGCGGAGGCGTCCAGCAGACCGGCCAGCGCGTGCACCAGCTTGCGGGCCTCGTCCAGGTCCTTGAACGTGTCGCCCTCCTCGGTCAGACCGAGCTTCACGGCGGCGGCGCTCATCAGATTGACGGCGACCGTCACGATCACCTCGACGGCCGGGACCTCGGCGATGTCGCGGGCCATGGCGTCGAAGTCGGGGCTGCCGGGGGTCTCGGGGGTGTCCGAGGGAGAGGTGTCACTCATGCCCCACACGATAGGCGCAGCGGGACGCCCTCTTGACGGCAGGAGGCGGGAGACGCCCGGTTGGTGCGCCACACCGGGAGCTGCTAACCTTGTGTAACGACCGGTCGGACCCGTATGCCCCACGGCACGCGAGTTCGGCCCATAAGTGGAGGCTTCGAACTCCCACCTGGCCGCCCCGAGGGCGGCGGGTCACCGGTCAGGCGGTCCCGTCCCCGAGGCGGCGATCCGCCCGATGACGCGCCCCGCGGTCCCCGTGGCGGTGCTCCGGTAGTTCGAGGAGCCCCGCCTGTGATCGTCCGGGGCGTTTTCTTTGCCTCGGCGCGGTCAGGTCTAACGAATACAGACGTTACGCGACTGTCCGCCAGACCGTCGCGTGGTGCTACCGAGGAGGATCCATCAGCGCCGAGCCCCGCATCAACGACCGGATTCGCGTTCCCGAGGTGCGACTTGTCGGTCCCAGCGGCGAGCAGGTCGGGATTGTCCCGCTTGCCAAGGCCCTGGAGCTTGCGCAGGAGTACGACCTCGACCTCGTCGAGGTCGCGGCGAACGCCCGTCCGCCAGTGTGCAAGCTCATGGACTACGGGAAGTTCAAGTACGAGTCGGCCATGAAGGCCCGTGAGGCGCGCAAGAACCAGGCGCACACGGTCATCAAGGAGATGAAGCTCCGGCCGAAGATCGACCCGCACGACTATGACACCAAGAAGGGTCACGTCGTCCGGTTCCTCAAGCAGGGCGACAAGGTCAAGATCACGATCATGTTCCGTGGTCGCGAGCAGTCCAGGCCGGAACTCGGCTACCGGCTGCTGCAGCGTCTCGCGGAGGACGTGGCCGACCTCGGGTTCGTGGAGTCGAACCCGAAGCAGGACGGCCGCAACATGATCATGGTTCTCGGTCCGCACAAGAAGAAGACCGAGGCGATGGCCGAGGCTCGTCAGGCGCAGGAAGCCCGCAAGGCGGAGGCGAAGGCCAACCCCGGCAAGTCGCAGAACGCCGCGGACGCCGAGGACGCCGAGGCTCAGCCGGCCGAGGAACCTGCCGAGGCGTGACTCCCGGGGGTGCGAACCCCAGGAAGCAAACCGATACAAGTATGACGCTCCACCGTGCCCGGTTCTCATGACCGGGCACCGGAGCGCCACCGACGAGGAGAGAACGGCGCTATGCCGAAGAACAAGTCGCACAGCGGTGCCAGCAAGCGCTTCAAGATCACCGGCTCCGGCAAGGTGCTCCGTGAGCGTGCCGGCAAGCGCCACCTGCTCGAGCACAAGTCGTCCCGCGTGACGCGTCGCCTCACCGGCAACGCCGAGATGGCCCCGGGCGACGCCGCGAAGATCAAGAAGCTTCTCGGCAAGTGAGACCGGGCGCCCAGCGCCTGATCCACCCACACCGGGACCCAATCGTTTCCGGGCCGTGTGAGGACAACCACGGCCCCGCTACAAGGAGTTAACAAGTGGCACGCGTCAAGCGGGCAGTCAACGCCCACAAGAAGCGCCGGGCGATCCTCGAGCAGGCCTCCGGCTACCGTGGTCAGCGTTCGCGCCTGTACCGCAAGGCCAAGGAGCAGGTCACTCACTCGCTGGTCTACAACTACAACGACCGCAAGAAGCGCAAGGGTGACTTCCGTCAGCTGTGGATCCAGCGCATCAACGCCGCTGCCCGCGCCAACGGCATCACGTACAACCGCTTCATCCAGGGTCTGAAGGCCGCGAACGTCGAGGTCGACCGCAAGATCCTGGCCGAGCTGGCCGTCAACGACGCCGCCGCGTTCGCCGCGCTCGTCGAGGTCGCGCAGAAGGCGCTGCCGGCGGACGTGAACGCGCCCAAGGCGGCGTGAACACCGCGTCGGTCTGAGACCGACGTGACTTTCCGGGACCCGCAGGCTTCGTGGCTTGCGGGTCCTGTTGTTGCCGGGGCGCCGGCCGTCGTCCGGCTGCAGGTCCGTCGTGGCCGACCGCGCCCGCGCGGCGGAGCCGCAGGTCGATACGGCCCCGGGTAGCCGTACTGCCGCGTGTCGAGAGCTTCCGAAGGTGAAGAAAATGGCCCCCGTCAGCCCTGAGCTGATCTCCCCCCGTTCCTCCCGTGTCGCCGCCGCCCGGCGACTCGCCCGGCGGAACTTCCGTGGGAAGGAGCGGCTGTTCCTCGCCGAGGGGCCGCAGGCCGTGCGGGAGGCCGCCGGGCACCGGGGCGGGAGCACCGCCACGCTCGTGGAGCTGTTCACCACCGCCGAGGCCGCCGAGCGGTACGCCGACATCGTCGGGGCGGCCCGGGACGCCGGGGCCCGGGTGCACCTCGCCTCCGAGGACGTCATCGCCGACATCTCCACCACCGTCACCCCGCAGGGGCTCGTCGGGATCTGCCGGTTCCTGGACACGCCGTTCGAGGAGATCCTCGCTGCCCGGCCCCGCCTCGTCGCCGTCCTCGCCCACGTACGCGACCCCGGGAACGCCGGTACCGTGCTGCGGTGCGCCGACGCGGCCGGAGCCGAGGCCGTCGTCCTCACCGACGCCTCCGTCGACCTGTACAACCCCAAGGCCGTACGCGCCTCCGTCGGTTCCCTGTTCCACCTGCCCGTCGCCGTGGGCGTCCCCGTCGAACAGGCCGTGACCGGACTGCGGGACGCGGGCGTGCGGCTGCTCGCCGCCGACGGCGCCGGGGACCGGGACCTCGACGACGAGCTCGACAAGGGCACCATGGGCGGGCCCACCGCCTGGGTCTTCGGCAACGAGGCGTGGGGCCTGCCCGAGGAGACCCGCGTCCTCACCGACGCCGTCGTCCGCGTCCCGATCCACGGAAAGGCGGAGAGCCTGAACCTCGCCACCGCCGCCGCCGTATGTCTCTACGCGTCGGCGCGTGCACAGCGCGCCGCCGGAGGGTGCCGCTCCGTCACCGGGAGCTAGTAGGGTGACCAGCTCGGGGACCCTCCCCCAAGCTCTCGGCAGGGCTCGAGCACGGGGCGCCCCGAGGACGTTCCGAGAGGTGGGGTACGGGGATGAGCGTCGGCACGAGCAGCGCACCGGGAGCGGAGCGGCCGGCGCGCCCGCCCGCGCCCCGGCCCGGTGATCTCGCCGGACTCGGCATCGATCCCGACCAGCTGCCCGACGGGCTCGTCGTCGCCGACGAACACGGACGGGTGATCTGCTTCAACGCCGCCGCCGCCCGCATCACCGCCGTGCCCGCCGGACGGGCCCTCGGGCAGCCGCTGGAGACCGCCCTGCCCCTGGAGGACCTGGAGGGCCGCCGCTGGTGGCAGCTCACCGACCCCTACGGCGGCCTCGCCATCCGGGTCCGCCAGCCCGAACGCAACCTGCTGCTCCCCGGCGGCCGGGAAGTCCTCGTCTCCGCCCGCTACCTCCGCGCCGAACCCACCGGCCCGGTCCGCCGCGTCGTCGTCGCCCTGCGTGACACCGAGGCACGGCGCCGCACCGAGCGCAGCCACGCCGAGCTGATCGCCACCGTCGCCCACGAACTGCGCTCCCCGCTCACCTCCGTCAAGGGCTTCACCGCCACCCTGCTCGCCAAGTGGGAGCGGTTCACCGACGACCAGAAACGGCTGATGCTGGAGACCGTCGACGCCGACGCCGACCGGGTCACCCGGCTCATCGCCGAGCTGCTCGACATATCCCGCATCGACTCCGGGCGCCTGGAGGTGCGCCGCCAGCCCGTCGACATCGGGGCCGCCGTCGGACGGCACATCCAGGCCCACGTCGCCGCCGGGCAGCGGGCCGACCGCTTCCTGCTGAGGGTGCAGCGCCCGCTGCCCGAGCTGTGGGCCGATCCCGACAAGATCGACCAGGTGCTCGGCAACCTGCTGGAAAATGCGGTGCGGCACGGCGAGGGAACCGTCACGATCGACATCACGCCCTCGGCGTCCCCCCGCGAACGGGAGGACGCCGGCACGTCGGTCACGGTGAGCGACGAGGGGCCCGGCATTCCGGAGGAGTCCATGAACCGCGTCTTCACCCGCTTCTGGCGGGGCAGCAAGCGCGGCGGGACGGGCCTCGGGCTGTACATCGTCAAGGGCATCGTCGAAGCCCACGGCGGCACCATCACGGTCGGACGCGCCCCCGGAGGCGGCGCGCAGTTCCGATTTACGTTGCCCGTGGCGGCGCCCGCGTATCTCACCTGAGATCCGGCCCCCGCCCCACGGGCGCATTCGCCTGCCCCGGCACCGTTAGACTCGTCCTTTGGCACCTTTGTGTCCCAAAAACCTGGACGCACCGTCCACGAGTCGGTACGGGGACCGTCAGCCAGCCAATCGGAAGCACGGGAAGAGATGTCGGCACCCAATAAGTCGTACGACCCTGTCGAGGTCGAGGCGTTGAAACCGGAAGAGATCGAGCGCATGCGGGACGAGGCGCTCGCCGCCTTCGCCGCCGCGGACTCCCTCGACGCGCTCCAGGAGGCCAAGGTCGCCCACACCGGCGGCACCTCCCCGCTGGCGCTGGCCAATCGCGAGATCGGCGCCCTGCCGCCGCACGCCAAGGCCGACGCCGGCAAGCGCGTCGGCCAGGCGCGCGGTGCCGTGAACAAGGGGCTCGCCGCCCGCCAGGCCGAGCTCGAGGCCGAGCGCGACGCGCGCGTCCTGGTCGAGGAGGCCGTGGACGTCACGCTGCCCTACGACCGCGTCCCGGCCGGCGCCCGCCACCCGCTCACCACGTTGTCGGAGCGTATCGAGGACATCTTCGTGGCCATGGGCTACGAGGTCGCCGAGGGTCCCCAGGCCGAGGCCGAGTGGTTCAACTTCGACGCCCTCAACATCGGCCCGGACCACCCGGCCCGCGGCGAGGCCGACACCTTCTTCGTGCAGGGCCCCGAGGGCGGCACCGAGTCCGGCGTCGTGCTGCGCACCCACACCTCGCCCGTGCAGATCCGCTCCCTGCTCGACCGCGAACTGCCGGTCTACGTGATCTGCCCCGGCCGCGTGTACCGCACCGACGAACTGGACGCCACGCACACCCCCGTCTTCCACCAGGTCGAGCTGCTCGCCGTGGACGAGGGCCTGACCATGGCAGACCTCAAGGGCACCCTGGACCACATGGTCCAGTCGCTGTTCGGCGCGGAGATGAAGACCCGGCTGCGGCCGAACTTCTTCCCCTTCACCGAGCCGAGCGCCGAGATGGACATGCTCTGCTACGTCTGCAAGGGCGCGTCCGTCGGCGACCCCGACCGGCCCTGCCGCACCTGCTCGTCCGAGGGCTGGATCGAGCTCGGCGGCTGCGGCATGGTCAACCCGCGGGTACTCACCGCCTGCGGCGTCGACCCCGGGAAGTACAGCGGCTTCGCCTTCGGGTTCGGCATCGAGCGGATGCTGATGTTCCGCCACAACGTCGAGGACATGCGAGACATGGTCGAGGGTGACGTCCGGTTCACCCGGCCGTTCGGGATGGAGATCTGATGCGGATCCCGCTTTCTTGGCTGCGGGAGTACGTCGACCTGCCGGCGACGGAGACCGGCCGTGACGTACAGGCCAAGCTCATTTCGGCCGGGCTCGAGGTCGAGACAGTCGAGCGCCTCGGCGCCGACCTCAAGGGCCCCCTCGTCGTCGGTCAGGTGCTGACCGTCGAGGAGCTGGAGGGCTTCAAGAAGCCGATCCGCTTCTGCACCGTCGACGTGGGCCGGGCCAACGGCACGGGTGAGCCCCAGGAGATCGTCTGCGGCGCCCGCAACTTCGCCGTCGGCGACAAGGTCGTCGTGGTCCTCCCCGGCGCCACCCTGCCCGGGGGCTTCACGATCAGCGCGCGCAAGACCTACGGCAAGACGTCCCACGGCATGATCTGCTCCAGCGACGAGCTGGGCATGGGCGACGACGGCACGCACGGCATCATCGTGCTGCCGCCGGAGACCGAGGTCGGCAAGGACGCCGTCGAGCTCCTCGAACTGGTCGACGAGGTCCTGGACATCGCCGTCACCGCCAACCGCGGCGACTGCCTGTCCATCCGCGGCGTGGCCCGCGAGACCGCCATCGCCTACGGCCTGCCGCTGCGCGACCCGGCCCTGCTCGACGTGCCGGGGCCGAACGCCTTCGGCTACCCGGTGAAGGTCTCCGACCCGGCCGGCTGCGACCGCTTCACCGCCCGCACGGTGACCGGCCTCAGCCCCGAGGCACGCTCCCCGATCTGGCTGAAGCGCCGGCTCCAGAAGGTCGGCGTGCGCCCGGTCTCACTCGCCGTCGACGTCACCAACTACGTGATGATGGAGCTCGGCCAGCCGCTGCACGCGTACGACCGGAAGCTGGTCCAGGGCACCATCGGGGTGCGCCGGGCCGAGGAGGGCGAGAGGATCGTCACCCTCGACGGCGTCGAGCGGAAGCTGCACGCCGAGGACCTGGTCATCACCGACGACCGCGGCCCCATCGGGCTGGCCGGCGTCATGGGCGGCGCCAACACGGAGATCGCCGATCACAGCGACACCGAGAACGCGACGAGTGACGTGGTCATCGAGGCCGCCCACTTCGACCAGGTCTCCATCGCGCGCACCGCCCGCCGCCACAAGCTGTCCTCCGAGGCGTCCCGCCGCTTCGAGCGCGGCGTCGACCCGCAGGCCGCCGCCGCTGCCGCGCAGCGCACCGTCGACCTGCTGGTGCTGCTCGCGGGCGGCACCGCCGAGGCCGGCGTCACCGAGGTCGTCGCCCCGAGCGCGCCGCACACCATCGCCGTCCCCGCCGACCACCCGGACCGGGTCGCGGGCGTGACGTACGGCCGCGAGACCGTCGTACGCCGCCTCCAGGAGGTCGGCTGCGACGTGTACGGGCAGGACGAGCTCATCGTCACCGTCCCGTCCTGGCGGCCCGACCTCACCGACCCCAACGACCTGGCCGAAGAGGTCATCCGCCTGGAGGGCTACGAGAACCTGCCCTCCACGCTGCCGAAGCCCCCGGCGGGCCGCGGTCTCACCGCCCGCCAGCGTCTGCACCGCCGTGTCGGCCGGGCCCTGGCCGGGGCCGGCTA
Organism: Streptomyces pimonensis; assembly: GCF_041380215.1. Taxonomy (NCBI): domain Bacteria; kingdom Bacillati; phylum Actinomycetota; class Actinomycetes; order Kitasatosporales; family Streptomycetaceae; genus Streptomyces; species Streptomyces pimonensis. Next base: position 142,509 of record NZ_JAHWZY010000007.1, on the reverse strand, counting down.
CGTCGAGGCGCTGAACTACCCGTTCGTCAGCGAGCAGGTCTTCGACCAGCTCGGTCTGGAGGCCGACGACCCGGCCCGCCGTGTCGTCAAGCTGGTGAACCCGCTCAGCGACGAGGAGCCCGCGCTGCGCACCTCGCTGCTGCCGGGCCTGCTCGGCGCACTGCGCCGCAACGACGGCCGGGGCTCGCACGACCTCGCGCTGTTCGAGACCGGCCTGGTCTTCCATCCGCGCGAGGAGCAGCGGGTCGCCGCGAACCTGTCCGTGGACCGGCGCCCCAGCGAGGACGACATCGCCGCGCTGGACGCCGCGCTGCCCCACCAGCCGCGGCACGTCGCCGTCGTGCTGACCGGGGCCCGCGAGCAGGCCGGCTGGTGGGGCAGGGGCCGCCCGGCCGACTGGGCCGACGCGGTCGAGGCCGCCCGGACCGTCGCCCGCGAGGCCGGCGCCGAACTGGGCGTCCGCAAGGGCCAGTACGGGCCGTGGCACCCGGGCCGCTGCGCCGAGCTGACCGTCGTCGTCGACGGCGCCGAGCGCGTCATCGGCCACGCCGGTGAGCTGCACCCGCGCGTCCTGAAGACCCTGGGCCTGCCCGCGCGCAGCTGCGCGATGGAGCTGGACCTGGACGCCCTGGAGCAGGCCGGCGACGACACACCGCAGGCGCCGGGCATCTCCACCTTCCCGGTCGCCACGCAGGACGTCGCGCTGGTCGTCGACGCGTTCGTGCCCGCCTCGGACGTCGAGGCGGCGCTGCGCGAGGGCGCCGGTGAACTGCTGGAATCCATCCGTCTGTTCGATGTGTACGAGAACGCCGAGCAGCTGGGCGAGGGCCGCAAGTCCCTGGCGTACGCGCTGCGCTTCCGCGCGAGTGACCGCACGCTGACCGTCGACGAGGCCTCGGCGGCCCGCGAATCGGCGGTCACCCTCGCGGGCGACCGCACCGGAGCGGTCCTGAGGAGCTAGCGCCCACTGGGCTCCGTCCGCCGCTTTCCGGTCCGGTCCGGTACCACCAGCCCGTCCGGCGTTCGAGGACGAGGTCCGTTCAGGGCCGAAGGGGGTCCGGGGGCGAAGCCCGCGGGGACGGAAGGGGCGGCGAGGGCGAAGCCCGCAGGGGCGGGAACCCATGCTCCACAGCCGCCCGCGCGGGTGACCGCGCACCGGAGCCGGCCCACGGGGCCGGTGACCGCCTCCTTCCAGGGTGCGAGGGGCACGACACGCGCTCCTCGCACCCCCACATCCCTCATCCCGCCGGTCACCTCACTCGTTCGGGTGACTATTCGAGGTGATGCGTCCGGATCAGGTCATGCGGCCGACAGAATCGGACCGGCCTCTCGAGGCCGGTCTGCGCTGTCCGGGCCTATTGGGGGGCCATCGGCATGATCCGTTTCAAGCCCGGGGCTCCCCGCAGGGTGCTGTCCCGGTTCCTGTCCTCACGCGTGCCCACCCTCGCGGTGCCCACGGCCTTGGGCGCCACCGCGGTCGCCTACCGGCTGACCTGCCCGCTCGCCCACGACGACGCTCTCGGTGCGCGCCTCGTCAGCAGCGCCGTGATGTGCGTGATCATCACCGGCCTGGTGATGCACGTCCGGCACCGCCTGCTGCGCGAACTGCGGCGGGCCCGCCAGGTCGCGGAGGCCGCGCAGAGCACGCTGCTGCGGCCACCGCCCCCGTGGGTCGACGGCCTGGCCGCCGCCGCGGTCCACCTCTCCGCCGACCCGGGAGCCCGGATCGGCGGCGACCTGTACGAGGTGGTCGCCACCGAGCACGGCGTACGGGTCGTCATCGGTGACGTCCGCGGGCACGGACTCGGAGCCGTACGGACCGTCGCCGCCGTCCTCGGCAGCTTCCGCGAGGCCGCCCACGACGAGGCGGAACTCGCCGGTGTGCTGCGCCGGCTGGAGCGGGCGATGGCCCGGCACCTGCGGGAGCGGGCCCGCGGCGGGCACGACCCGGCGGTCCCCGCCCAGGACGGCCCGCCCGACGAGGAGTTCGTCACCGTCCTGCTGCTGGAGATCCTCCCGGACGGGGGCGTGCGGGCCCTGAACTGCGGCCACCCCTGGCCGCACCTGCTGACCGGAGCACGGGCCGAACCGCTCGCCCGCACCGATCCGCTCCCGCCGCTCGGCCCGTTCCCGCTGCCGTCCGAACTCCCCGCCGTCGTCTGCGGACCCCTGCTGCCCGGCGACGCACTCGTCCTGCACACGGACGGAGTCGAGGAGGCGCGGGACGCCGAGGGACGGTTCCTCCCCCTGCGGGACGTCCTCGCCGAGGCCGCGCGCGAGCACCCGCTCACCGCCCGGTCCGTGCTGCACACGGTCCTCGCGGCGCTGCTGCGGCACACCGTCGGCCCGCCGAAGGACGACGTGGCGCTGCTGATCCTCAGGAACGAGCGGCATGTGGGAAGCACCCCCGCAGGGGGGCGCGCGCCCGAGCGACCGGCCACCACGCATCCGCCGAGCCCCCTCCAGTCCCCGGCGTGACCGGCGGCGCCACGCCGCCCGTCCTGCCACGGAGTGTCGGGCAGGCGGCAGGCAGGCAGCAGGGCGGACGACGTGGAAACGGGCCGCAGGACGCGCCACCGGCTCGCCGGCCCCCGGGTCGCGTCCTGTGGAGACCTCGGAGAGGACTTCGATCGAGGCCCCGACCTCCAGGACGAGTGACTACGCCGGCGACGCCGGGGCCGATCAGTGGCCTGCCGACGGCGGTCTTCGGAGATGGAGGAGCGGGTCGGTGGCGTGGGACGAGTGGGACCGACTGAAGGCCGAAGCGCTGGAACGCCGGCAGGGCGGCACGACACGGACGCAGCTCAACCAGTACCCCGGGCGACTCCGGCCCGGGCTCGGCCCCGACGACGCCCGACAAGGCGGGCGACCTCAACGTCGACCAGCAGGACCTCTCCAGGATCGGCAGCCACGCGTACGCGCTCTACGACCGGCTCCGGGACCAGGCACGCCTGGACAACACGAGCGTCGACGAGGCGGCGAGCGACCTGACCTCGCAGGGATTCGCGCTCGGCTCCGGACTCCAGCACGTGTCGAACCGCTGGTCCACACAGCTGAACAGCGTCCTCGACGCCTGCGCGCACATCTCCAACCACATGCAGGTCACCAAGAGGATCCATAACGGTGACGAGGCCTGCATCCAGCGGCAGATGAGCAGCATCGCCACCCTCGACGCCGACGTGTACTCCGACTGGCAGGCGTTCGGCAAGACGGAGGATTGCGTCGACGAGAAGTGCGGGCAGGAGCTCTACACCGGAATGCAGGCCTACGGTTCCGACCACAGGGACGCCGACGCCATGAAGCGTCTGATCGTCTCCTTCACGAAGGAGGTCGAGAAGTCGGACGAAGGTGACGAAGGAGCATCGTAGGGGGACAGAGGCAGTCCAGGGAACGACGCGGTTCCGCACAGCCGTCGACCCGGCGGGAACGACTGTGGGCCCGACCCGGAACCACCGGGTCGGGCCCACGGCCGCGGTGTCATCCGTAGGTGTAGAACCCCGAGCCCGTCTTGCGGCCCAGCCGGCCCGCGTCGACCATCCGCTGGAGCAGCGGGGGAGCGGCGTACAGCGGCTCCTTGTACTCCTCGTACATCGAGTACGCCACCGAGGCCACCGTGTCCAGGCCGATCAGGTCGGACAGCTTCAGCGGACCCATCGGGTGGGCGCAGCCCATCTCCATGCCGTTGTCGATGTCCTCGCGGCTGGCGATGCCCGACTCGAACATCCGGATCGCGGAGAGCAGGTACGGGATCAGCAGCGCGTTCACCACGAAACCGGAGCGGTCCTGGGCGCGGATCGCGTGCTTGCCCAGCAGTTTCTCGGTGAAGGCCTGGGCGCGGCTCAGCGTGCCCTCGGAGGTGGTGAGCGCCGGGATCAGCTCGACCAGCTTCTGCACCGGGGCCGGGTTGAAGAAGTGGATGCCGATGACGTGGTCGGGCCGCGAGGTGGCGACCGCCAGCTTCACCAGCGGGATGGAGGAGGTGTTGGAGGCCAGGATCGCGTCCGGCCGGGTCACCACCTGGTCGAGGACCTGGAAGATCTCGGTCTTGACCTGCTCGTTCTCGACCACGGCCTCGATCACCAGATCACGGTCGGCGAACTCGCCGAGGTCCGTGGTGAAGCTCAGCCGGTCCTGTGTGGCCGTCAGCTCCTCCTCGGAGATCTTGCCGCGCTCGGCCGCCTTCGACAGGGAGTTGAACAGCCGGGTACGGCCGATCTCCAGGGCCTCGCCGGTGGTCTCGGCGACCCTGACGTCCAGTCCGGCCCGGGCGCACACCTCGGCGATCCCCGCACCCATCTGACCGCAGCCCACCACTCCGACGCGTTCGATGTCGGTCACATCGTTCCCTTCGCTACTGCTTACGGCTGTGGCAGGTCGCCGGGTCCCGGGTCCTGCTCCGTCCGTGCACGTTACTCCGAAGTATTGATGATCGATCGCAGGGGTGGGGCATCCTGGGCGCAGGACCGTGCCCGGCCGGGCGGTCCGCCGGTGTTCAGGGGGGCGTCATGGGGCGGGTGTCACGCAGGATGTTCGCGACGGCGGCGCTGGCCGCGCCGGCGATGGTGCCGCGGGCGTCCGCCGCGCCGCGGCGGCGCGCGGTGCCGGCCGCGACGACCGGCGAGACGCGGGGTGTGTGGGTGGCCACCGTCACCAACCGGGACTGGCCCTCCCGGCCGGGGCTGAGCGTCGCGCGGCAGCGCGCCGAACTGCTCGCCCACCTCGACGCGGCCGTCCGCCACCGCCTCAACACGGTGATCTTCCAGGTGCGGCCCACCGCCGACGCGCTGTGGCCCTCGCCGTACGAGCCGTGGTCGCAGTACCTCACCGGCACCCAGGGCACCCCTCCGGGCTGGGACCCGCTCGGCACGGCCGTCGCGGAGGCCCACGCCCGCGGTCTGGAGCTGCACGCCTGGTTCAACCCGTACCGCGTGGCCCTGCACACCGATCCCGGCCGGCTCGCCGCCTCCCACCCCGCCCGCCGCAACCCCGGCTGGACCGTCCCGTACGGCGGGAAGCTCTACTACAACCCGGGGCTGCCCGAGGTCCGCGCCCTGGTACGGGAGGCGGTGCTCGACGCGGTGCGCCGCTACCCCGTCGACGCGGTCCACTTCGACGACTACTTCTACCCGTACCCGGTGGCCGGCCAGACCTTCGACGACGACCTCGCCTACGACACCCACGGCGGCGGCTTCCCCGACCGGGCGGCCTGGCGGCGGGACAACGTCGACCTGCTGGTGCGCGAGACGGCCGCCGGGATCAAGGAGATCCGGCCCGGCACCCGCTTCGGCATCAGCCCCTTCGGCGTGTGGCGCAACGCAGACGTGGACGAGCGGGGCTCCGACACCCGCGCGGGCGTGCAGACGTACGACGACCTGCACGCCGACACCCGCCGGTGGGCCCGGGAGAACTGGATCGACTACATCTGCCCGCAGCTGTACTGGAACATCGGCTTCGCCGCCGCCGACTACGCGAAGCTGCTCTCCTGGTGGGCCGAGGCCGTCAGGGGCTCCGGGACCCTGCTGTACGCGGGGGAGGCCCTCTACAAGGCGGGCGATCCGGCCCAGCCCGCGGCCTGGCGGGACCCGGCCGAGCTGTCCCGCCACCTCACGTCGGCCGCCGAGCACCCGGAGGTGCGCGGGCATGTCTTCTTCGCCGCCCGCGAGGTGACGGCGGACCCAGTCGGGGCGATGGCGCGGGTGGTCGCCGACCACTACCGGCAGCCGGCCGAGCCCCCGCGCTGACCTAGTGCTGTCGTGTCGCCCTGTGCCGGATCTCGGTGTCGGGGCCGGGCGAGCACACGCCTTCATGTCCGTCCTCGAAGCGGACCCGGTAGGGCGGATCGCCCTTCGGGCCGAGCACTTCGACGATCTCGCCGACCTTGTCGTGCTGGCCGACCACCCTGCCGTGCTGGACAAGCTGGTCGCCCTCGGTTGCGCGCATCGGGCCTCCTCTCAACCGCGTGCCCGCTGGGTGACGGCGATGCACACGAGCACGGCCGCGGCCGTCAGCGGGGCGGCCGCCGTCAGGTGCTCGTTCAGCAGCAGCACCGACCACACCAGTGTGAGCAGCGGCTGGGCCAACTGCAACTGGCTGGCCTTGGGGATGCCGATGGCCGCCATGCCCCGGTACCAGACGATCAGCCCGAGGAACTGCGAACCCGCCGCCACCCACAGCAGGCCGGTCACGCTGTGCGCGGTCAGCCGGACGGGCTCGGCGGTCAGCGCGACCGCGGCGACGGGCAGGGTGAGCGGCAGGCAGAGGACCAGCGCCCAGCCGATCACCTGCCAGCCCGGCATCACCCGGGCCAGCCTGCCGCCCTCGGTGTAGCCGGCCGCGCACACCAGGAGCGCCCCGAAGAGGTACAGGTCGGCCGTGGCCAGCGCACCGCCGCTCTGCTGCACGGTGAACGCCAGCACCGCCGCCGCTCCCGCGAGGGCCGCCGCCCAGAAGGTGCGCGAGGGCCGGGAGCCGACCCGCAGGGCGGACAGCAGCGCCGTGGTCAGCGGGAGCAGGCCCACCACGACGGCCGCGTGCGCGGTGGTCGAGGTCTGCAGCGCGAGGGTGGTCAGCATCGGGAAGCCGAGCACCACACCGGCGCCGACCACGGCGAGCCCGGACCAGTGCTTCCGGGCCGGCGGCGGCACCCGCAGCGCGAGCAGACAGCCGCCGGCGATCAGCGCCGCGAGCACACTGCGCACGGCCACCAGGGACCAGGGCCCGAAGCCTTCGAGACCCCAGGCGGTGGCCGGGAAGGTGAGGGAGAAGGCGACCACGCCGAGGGCGGCCTGGAGGGTGCCGAAGCCGCGGCGGTCGCGGGGGGCGGTGACTGCTATCGGAGGCGCGGCGGTAGCGCTACTCTGTGCTCTCATGCATGAGCGTAGCAGCGTCGGTGAACTGGTGGAACAGCTGCGGAGGGAGCTGGACCGCTACTCTCCCGGCGGAAAGCTCCCTTCCAGTCGGGCTCTGGTGGAGCGGTTCCGGGTGAGTCCGGTGACCGTCTCCCGGGCGCTGGCGCGGCTCGCCGCCGAGGGCCTGGTGGTCACCCGGCCGGGTGCCGGCGCCTTCCGCGCCCGGCCCCGGGCGACGGCCGCGCCCGCCGGGGACACCTCCTGGCAGGAGGTCGCCCTCAGCGCCGACGGCGCCGCCGACCTCGTACCGCGCTCGGTGGACGCCTCCGGCGTGCTGGTCTCGCTGGCCGCGCCCCCGCCCGGCGTGATCGAGTTCAACGGCGGCTATCTGCACCCCTCCCTGCAACCGGAGCGGGCCATGGCGGCGGCGCTGTCCCGGGCCGGGCGCCGGCCGGGCGCCTGGGGACGACCGCCCGTGGAAGGGCTGCCGGAGCTGCGGGAGTGGTTCGCGCGCAGCATCGGCGGTCCGGTGACGGCGGCGGGCGTGCTGGTGGCCTCGGGCGGGCAGTCCGCGCTGACCACCGCCCTGCGCGCGCTCGCCCCGCCGGGCGCCCCCGTCCTCGTCGAGTCGCCCACCTATCCGGGCATGCTGGCCATCGCCCGCGCGGCGGGACTGCGCCCGGTGCCCGTCCCGGTGGACGCGGACGGCGTACGGCCCGCGCTGCTCGCGGACGCGTTCCGGGCGACCGGCGCCCGGGTCCTCGTCTGCCAGCCGCTGTTCCAGAACCCCACCGGCGCCGTGCTCGCCCCCGACCGGCGCGGCGAGGTGCTGCGCATCGCCCGCGAGGCCGGGGCCTTCGTGGTCGAGGACGACTTCGTACGGCGGCTGGTGCACGAGGACGCGGGCCCGCTGCCGCGTCCGCTCGCCGCCGACGACCCCGACGGCGTGGTGGTCCACGTCTGCTCGCTGACCAAGGCGACCTCGCCCAGCTTCCGGGTGGGCGCGCTCGCCGCGCACGGCCCGGTCCTCGAGCGGCTGCGGGCCATCCAGATCGTCGACACCTTCTTCGTGCCCCGGCCCCTCCAGGAAGCCACGCTGGAACTCGTCGGCTCGCCCGCCTGGCCGCGCCATCTGCGCGCGATCTCGGCCGCGCTGCGGGCCCGCAGGGACACGATGACCGCCGCGCTCCGCCTGCACCTGCCCGAACTCGTCCTGCCGCACGTCCCGTCCGGCGGCTACCACCTGTGGCCGCGGTTGCCCGCCGGCGCGGCGGAGTCCGCCCTGACCGCCGCCGCCCTGCGCGCGGGCGTCGCCGTCACTCCCGGTCGCCCCTACTTCAGCGCCGAACCCCCGGCCGGCCACCTCCGCCTGAGCTTCGCGGCGGTGGCCGGCGCCGGGGAGATCACCGAGGGGGTGCGGCGCCTGCGCGCGGCCTGCGACGAGGTGCTGGGGGCCGGGGGATAACGGTTCGACGCCGCCCCGCCCGACCTGCGAGCATCCGGCCATGACCGACACCCCGCGCCTGCCCGAGGGCTACGAGACCTCCACCGACCCCGCCCGGATCGACGCCGAACGCGTGCACCGGTGGCTGTCCACCGACGCCTACTGGGCGCTGGGCCGCTCCCGAGAGAAGCAGGACCGGGCGATCGAGGGGTCGCTCAACTTCGGCGTCTACGACACGCTCTCGGGGGAGCAGATGGCGTACGCCCGGGTCATCACCGACCGGGCGACCTTCGCCTGGCTGTGCGACGTGTACGTGGACCCGTCGGTGCGCGGCAAGGGCGTCGGCACGGCGCTGGTCGCGACCGTGCGGGAGGAGCTGCGGCCCTGCGGGCTGAAGCGGATCGTGCTGGCCACGCACGACGCGCACGGCGTCTACGCCGGGCTCGGGTTCCGGCCGCTGGAGCGGCCCGACCACTGGATGGCGCTCGTCGAAGGATGACGGCGCGTTCCGGAGCCCGCGTCCGGCACGTTCCGGCCGGCCGGCAGGAGCGGACGCACCGTGAGTGACGCCTCGGCGTCCCCCCTTGACCCGTGCACCGCGGCGGCTCACGATCGCCGCATGGCGCTTCGGGCCACGTTCGTCGCCGCCGCGGGAAGCTCCTCGGTGCTCGCCGAACGCTTCGAGGGCGACCGGCCGCTGGACCGGGCCGGCTGGAGCGAGGTGCAACGGGTCGCGCACGAGCTGCTGCCGCTCGCCGCGGCCGATCTGCGCTCCTGCTCCCCGGCCCCGCGCAGCCGCGCCACCGGGGAGGGTCCCGGCTACGCGCCGCTGGTACAACCCGCCCTGCGTGACTGCGACATGGACCGCTGGCGCGGGCTGCCCCCGGGGGAGGCGATGGCCCGGGAACCAGGGGCCGTGGACGCCTGGCTCGCCGGCCCGCGGTCCACCCCGTACGGCGGGGAGCCGCTGCCGGCCTTCATCGGCCGGGTCGGCGGTCGGCTCGACACCCGGCGGGTCGAGGACGGCTGCGGGGTCGTCGCCGTCGCCGGGCCGTCGGTGATCCGCGCGGCCCTGGTGTACGTGCCCAGGGCCCCGCCCGCCACGTACTGGAACATCGACGTCCGCTCGCTGTCGGCGATCGGCGTCGCCGGCCGGGCGGGCGGGCCGCTGAGCCTGCGCATCGAGGGGGCGTCCGCTCAGGCCGCGCGCGCGTAGCCGGTGGTGAGTTCCAGGTCCTTCGCGGGACCGCGCACCCGCCAGACCGTTCGCCAGTGGTCCGCGTCCCGGACGGTGAACTCGCCCCGGTAGAGGTCGGCCGAGCAGGGGTGGTCGGCGACGTACCGTCCCGTGGTCAGGTCCAGGTCGTGGAAGGGTCGCCCGTCCGCGAACCGTACGTCCGCCGTGCCGCCCGGCCCGGGCAGGAAGCGCAGGGTCCGCTCGGCGGGCCGGGTGACGCCCCGCCAGGTGAAGTCGCCGGACTCGTGCTGCAGCAGACCGCCGCCCTCCAGCGGGCCGAAAAGGACCACCCCCTCGAAGCGCCCCTCCTCGCCGCTCGCCAGGTCCCGCACGGTCCGCTTCGCCCACCAGCGGCCGCTCAGGTAGCCCAGCGCGTCGGGCACCGGCCAGAACTCGCCCATCCCGCCTCGTTCCCGTGTGGTGTCCGTCGTTGCGCGAACCATTGACGTGCTCCTGTCTCCTCCCTATCTTGCCGTTCGAAGTGCTGACCAATGGTCGATATGTCGAACACTCCTAGAGCCGTCCCACTCCTAGAGAGAGCCGCTGGGTATCCATGTCACGCACCGCACGCAGCCGCACCCGCCTCAGACTCGGTCTCACCGCCACCGCGCTCCTGACGGCCACCACCCTCGTCCCGGTCCCCGCGCACGCCGGGGACGCCCCGGACTACACGATCACCGTCGACCCGCAGGGCGAGGGTGCGGAGATCGCCGACACGATGTACGGCGTCTTCTTCGAGGACATCAACCGGGCCGCCGACGGCGGTCTGTACGCCGAGCTCGTACAGAACCGGTCCTTCGAGTACTCCACCGCCGACAACGCCTCCTACGCGCCCCTGACCTCCTGGACGGTGGGCGGTACGGCCGAGGTGGTGAACGACGACGGCCGGCTCAACGAGCGCAACCGCAACTACCTCGCCCTGGGTGCCGGTTCGTCGGTTACGAACTCCGGCTACAACACCGGCATCCGCGTGGAGGAGGGGGAGCGGTACGACTTCTCCGTGTGGGCCCGCACCCGGAGCGCCGGCACCCTCACCGTCACGCTGAAGGACGCCGTCGGTGAGCTCGCGAAGGCCCGCAGGGTGGCCGTCAAGGGCGACTGGGCCAAGTACACGGCCACGTTCACCGCGTCCCGCACCAGCAACCGCGGCCGCCTCACCGTCGCCTCCTCCGGCACCGCGGCCCTCGACATGGTGTCGCTGTTCCCGCGCGACACCTACAAGAACCAGCCCAACGGCCTGCGCAAGGACCTCGCCGAGAGGATCGCCGCCCTGGAGCCGGGCTTCGTCCGCTTCCCCGGCGGCTGCCTGGTCAACACCGGCTCCATGGAGGACTACAGCGAGGCCTCCGGCTGGCAGCGCAGGCGTTCCTACCAGTGGAAGGACACCGTCGGCCCGGTCGAGGAGCGCGCCACCAACGCCAACTTCTGGGGCTACAACCAGAGTTACGGCCTCGGTTACTACGAGTACTTCCGCTTCGCCGAGGACGTCGGCGCGATGCCGCTGCCCGTCGTCCCCGCGCTGGTCACCGGCTGCGGCCAGAACAGGGCCACCGAGGATCCCGCACTGCTGAAGCGGCACATCCAGGACACCCTGGACCTGATCGAGTTCGCCAACGGTCCGGCCACCTCCACCTGGGGCAGGGTCCGCGCCGGGATGGGCCACCCCGAGCCCTTCGGCCTCACCCACATCGGGGTCGGCAACGAGGAGAACCTGCCGCGCGAGTTCTTCGCCCGCTTCCAGCAGTTCCGGGCGGCCGTCGAGGCGAAGTACCCGGACATCACCGTCATCTCCAACTCGGGCCCCGACGACTCCGGTACGACCTTCGACACCGCCTGGCAGCTCAACCGCGAGGGCGACGTCGACATGGTCGACGAGCACTACTACAACAGCCCGCAGTGGTTCCTGCAGAACAACGACCGCTACGACTCCTACGACAGGAACGGTCCCAAGGTCTTCCTCGGCGAGTACGCCTCCCAGGACAACGCCTGGAAGAACGGCCTCGCCGAAGCCGCGTTCATGACCGGACTGGAGCGCAACGCCGACATCGTCGAACTGGCTTCGTACGCGCCGCTGCTCGCCAACGAGGACTACGTCCAGTGGCGTCCGGACATGATCTGGTTCAACAACCGCGCCTCCTGGGGCTCGGCCGGCTATGAGGTGCAGAAGCTGTTCATGACCAACGTCGGCGACCGTGTGGTCCCGTCGGAGGCGAGCACCACGCCGGACGTCAGCGGCCCCATCACGGGAGCCGTCGGCCTGTCGACGTGGGCGACGAGCGCGGCGTACGACGACGTGCGGGTGACCTCCGCCGACGGTACGTCCCTGCTGAGCGACGACTTCTCCGGTGACGCCTCGAAGTGGACCCACAGTGGTGGCGGCAGCTGGAGCGTCCAGGACGGCCAGTACCTGCAGACCGACGAAGCTGCCGAGAACACCCTGGTCACGGCCGGTGACCCGGCCTGGAAGGACTACGACCTGCACGTGAGGGCCACCAAGAAGGCCGGCAAGGAGGGCTTCCTCGTCGCCTTCGGCGTCAAGGACACCGGCAACTACTACTGGTGGAACCTCGGCGGCTGGAACAACACCCGGTCCGCCGTCGAGCAGGCCTCGGACGGCGGCAAGTCGACGCTGATCTCCAGGGCCGGATCGATCGAGACGGGCCGCTCCTACGACATCGACATCAAGGTACGGGGCCGCCAGGTGACCCTCTACCTCGACGGTCAGGAGTGGGGCGGCTTCACCGACGACAAGCCGGCCGAGCCGTTCCGCCAGGTGGTCACCGAGGACGCCCGCACCGGCGACCTGATCGTCAAGGTCGTCAACGCCCAGCCGTCCGAGGCCCGCACGGCGATCGACCTCGGCGGCGCGCGGGTCTCCTCCAGGGCCCGTGTGACCACCCTGGCCGCCGACGCGGACGCGGTCAACACGGAGACGGACACCCCGGTCGCCCCGGTGACCTCCACCCTCCGGGGCGTGTCCGACAAGTTCACGTACACCTTCCCGGCGAACTCCGTCACCTTCCTGCGGATCAGGCAGAGGTAGGGGCAAGAGCCGAGCGGGCCGCTGTCCGAGGGACAGCGGCCCGCGCCGTTCGTCACCCGCCGTTCGCCGTGTGCGGGCCGTCCCGGGCCGAGCGCGCAGGTCCCCGCGCCCACCCGCGAAGACCGTTAACCTTCCGGCCACCTACTCGATATTCCTTATTCCGAATTGCGCGACGCCTCGCCGTGAAAAGACCCGCCGGGCCATTCGGGGTTCACTTCCTCATTTTTCGGTACGACACAACCAACCGGAATCGCGGTACGTCTAAGGCAGCGAACAGACGGACGGGGCGCCAGTGCCCCGAATTTCCTCGGGAGCCTGCTGAAAATGGAAAGCTCGACCCTGCCTCCAGCCGTCTCCGCGGGCAGGGGCAGGTTCGTGACACCGGTTCCCGCTCCGGAACCGAAGGCCCGTGCCGCCCTGCTCGCGGCCGCCGTCACCGTCACGGTGCTCTGCGCCGCCGGCGCCGTCACCCGCAGCTACCCCTTCGGCCCGCACACCCGGAACGTCAACGACCTGGGCAACCAGTACGTGCCGTTCCACGCCCATCTGTGGGACCTGCTGCACGGCCGGGCCGACGGCGGTCCCCTCGTCAACTGGCAGTCCGGGTTGGGCGCGAGCTTCCTGCCCGATCTCGGCACCTACCTCAGCAGCCCCTTCGCCCTGCTCGTGGCGCTCTTCCCGCGCGACGGGATCGACCTCGCCGTGTACGTGGTCACCCTGCTGAAGGTGGCCTGCGCCGGCGCCGCGATGGCCTGGCTGCTGCTGCGGCTGCGCCCGGGCCGCTGGTGGGCGGCGGGTCTGCTGGGCGCGGCGTACGCCCTGTGCGGCTGGACCGTGGCGGACGCCTCGTACAACCCGATGTGGCTCGACGGGCTGCTCGCTCTGCCGCTGCTGTGCCTGGTCGGCGAATGGACGCTGACCGGACAGCGGCGACTGCTCGGGGTGCTCGTCGTCGCGCTCGCCTGGATCGCCAACTTCTACACCGCCTACATGGCCACCCTCGCCGCTGGTCTGGTCCTGCTGCTCCGGCTGTGGCTCTCCGGCCTGCCGCGTCGGCGGCGGCTCGCAGCGGCCGGCCGGGCGGCCGTCACCGTCGCCCTCGGAGTCGGCCTGGCCGCACCGCTGATCACGGTGATCTACTTCGGCACCGAGCACGCCTACCCGGGCCGGGTCCGGCAGTTCGCGCCGGTCCCGACGGAGGACCTGCTGGCCCGCCTGCTGCCGGCGACGTACAGCTTCGGCACACCGGCCGTCTACACGGGCCTCACGGCGCTGGTGCTCGCCCTCGCCCTGCCCTTCCACCGAGCCGCTCCCCGACGGGTGCGCACCGGGTGGACGCTGCTCGTGCTCGCGGTGGCGCTGTCGTTGCAGTGGGGCCCCACCCACCTGCTGTGGCACGCCTTCGCCACGCCGCAGGGCAGCCCGTACCGCCAGACCTTCGTGCTGTGCGCGCTGATCGTGATCGCCGCATGGCACACGCTCTCCTACGGCCCGCCCGGCGGACGAACGCTGGGCGCCGCGGGCACGCTGCTCGTGCTGGTCGTCGCCGTCGCGAGCCGGAGCGATCTGGTGCGCTCCTCCACCTGGCCGGTGCTGCTGCTCGCCGCCGTGGGCGCGCTGGGCGGGCTGGCCCTGCTCAGCCACGTGGCCGCGGGCCGCAAGGCCCTCGCCGCGGGCGAGCCGCCCGGCGACGGCCGGTGGCGTGCGGTGCCGGCGGGTCTCGCCGTGGCGCTGCTCCTCGGCGGGCAGCTCGGTGAGACCACCGCCACCGCCGCCGCGGCCGAGCACATGCGGCTGGACCGGCTCGACGACTACGCGCCCTGGGGAGCCCGGCAGCGGGCGCAGGCGGAGGTGATCGCCGCCGCCGACGGCTGGCCCCGCTACCGCACCGACCCCGGCCGTGAGCAGACCGTCGCCAACGACCCGCTGCTGGTCGGCGGCCAGGGCGCCCAGTACTACAGCAGCCTGACCTCCGACGTCCTCAGCCGCACCCTCGTCGCCCTCGGTGGCGGCTACACCTCCCGGGGCCGCAACCTCCAGAGCCTGGACAACGCCGTCACGGACGTGATCTTCTCCGTCGGCGCGCGCGTGCACTCTCCGCCGGACCCGCACCAGAACTGGTTCCCGCAGGACGGCAGAGGGGTGAGCGTGTCCAGGCGGGTCGTGCCGCCCCTGGTCACGGTCCGGCCGTCCGACGGCCCCGCTCACGGGCGCACGGACGTCTCCGCGTTCGGGCCGTCGCCGTACCGCAACCAGGAACTGCTGCTGGGCACCCCCGTCTACACCGTGCCCCGCCTCACCGTGCGCACCGCTTCCGGGAAGCAGCCGCAGCGCAGCACCGGTGTGCGGCCGGGCCTGAAGATCGGCGTCCCGTCCGCCGGGACCGCCGCGGGCAGGCCGACGATCACCGCCCGGTGCCCGGCCGGCAGCGAGGTGCACCTGTGGGTGCCGCACTTCTCGGGCACCGCCCGGCTGACCGGGGCCGACGGCCCGCCCGGACGGTTCCGGTCCGACCCCGGCACCAAGATCGCAGCCATGGAGCCGCTCGGCACCGTCCCGGCCTCCGGGCGCCTGCGGATCGAACTGCTTCCGAACCGCACCGGTGTCGTCCCGGACGGTGCGGTCGGCTGCCTGGACGGTGCCCGGCTGCGCACCGCCGTCGGCCGGCTCCGCTCCACCGGCGCCACGGAGGTGAGCGTCTCCGACGGCACCGTGCGGGCCGTACTGCCCGCCGGCAGCACCGGGACCGCGGTGCTCGCGGCTCCCCGGATCGCCGGGTGGCGCTGTGCCGCGGGCGACGCCCCCGCCGTACCCGCCAAGGAGTACTACGGCCTGATCGCCGTACCCCTCGACGGTTCCGCGACCAGTGTCACCTGCACCTTCCACCCGCCCGGTCTGCGGCTGGGCGGGGCCGTCGGGGGCGCCTCGCTCCTGGCGCTGATCCTGCTCGGCACCCTCACCGCCGTCCGCCGGCGGCGCACCACGGCACCGCCGACGACCACACCACCGCACGAGCGCCTGACCCGCGCCACCTGACGTCCAGGGGGAGAACCATGCTCATATCGATCGTCGCACCCTGCTACAACGAGGAAGACGTCCTCGAACGGTTTCACGACGAGGTCCAGAAGGTCGCCGACGAACTCCTGCCGCTCGGCCACGACATGGAGTTCGTGTACGTCGACGACGGCAGCCGCGACCGCACCCTCGCCGTCCTGAGGCAACTGGCCGACCGTGATCCGCGCGTGCGGTACGTCTCCTTCAGCCGCAACTTCGGCAAGGAGGCCGCCCTGCTCGCCGGCCTGCGCCACGCCAAGGGGGACTCCGTGATCGTCATGGACGCCGACCTCCAGCACCCGCCGGAACTGATCACCCGCATGGTCGACCTGCACGCGCAGGGCTACGACCAGGTCATCGCCCGGCGCACCAGGAGCGGCGACCGGGTCACCCGCACCCTCACCGCCCGCCTGTACTACCGGCTCGTCAACCGTCTCGTCGACGTCGAACTCGTGGACGGCGTCGGCGACTTCCGGCTGTTGTCCCGGCGCGTGACGGACGCGGTCCTGGACCTCACCGAGTACAACCGCTTCTCCAAGGGCCTGTTCGCCTGGGTCGGATTCCCCAGCACCACCTTCGAGTACGAGAACGCCGTACGCGAGCACGGCAGCAGCTCCTGGACGCTGCGCCGGCTGCTCAACTACGGCCTCGACGGCCTGCTCTCCTTCAACGACAGGCCCCTGCGCGCCGCCCTCCACCTGGGTATGGGCCTGTTGCTGTGCGCCGGGCTCTACACCGCGTGGATCGTGGGCGCCGCGCTCGTCAACGGGGTGCAGACCCCCGGTTACGTCACGATCATCACCGTCGTCACCGCCCTCGCCGGAGTGCAGATGATCATGCTCGGGGTGATCGGGGAGTACACCGGCCGGATCTACTACGAGGTCAAGCGGCGCCCGCACTTCCTGGTGCAGGCGTCCAACGCGGAACCTGCCGACGATCACGCACCGTGCGGCACGACGAAGGACCTCGTTCCCTGATGCGCAGGCAGACGCGGAGGCAGATCATCGTCTTCGCCGTGATCGGCGTCGTGAACACGGCCACCTATTACGTCCCCTACCTGTTGCTCCTGACCCGTTTCCCTTATCTCGTCGCCCATATCCTCGCGACCCTGCTCAGCATGACCGGATCCTTTTTCCTCAACGCCAAGTTCACCTACCGGACGCGGCCCACCTGGCGGAAGTTCCTGATTTTCCCGCTGACCAACGCCGCGAATTTCCTGGTCACGACCGTGGGCGTCTATGCGCTCGTCGACCTGCTGCACGTCGGCAGCCGCTTCGCCCCGCTGCTCGCCTCGCTGGCCGCGATCCCGGTGACCTTCGTGGTCTCCCGGTGGATCATGCTTCCGACGGCGGGGACCACGCCGACGAGGGCGGAGTCCGCATAGATTGCATAAACGTGCGGAGAAACGTATAGTCATGCCATCTAGAGGAGGGTGGACATGGCGGTACGTACGGCAGTGGCCGGGGCGAGCGGATACGCGGGCGGAGAGGTCCTGCGCCTGCTCCTGGCCCACCCCGAGGTCGAGATCGGTGCCCTGACCGGCAACTCCAACGCGGGTCAGCGGCTCGGCGCGCTCCAGCCCCACCTGCTGCCGCTGGCCGACCGCGCGCTCCAGGAGACCACCGCCGAGGTGCTCGCCGGGCACGACGTCGTGTTCCTGGCCCTGCCGCACGGCCAGTCCGCCGCCGTCGCAGAACAGCTCGGCGAGGAGGTGCTCGTGATCGACATGGGCGCCGACTTCCGGCTGAGGGACGCCGCCGACTGGGAGGCGTTCTACGGCTCCCCGCATGCCGGCGCCTGGCCCTACGGCCTGCCCGAACTTCCGGGTGCCCGCGCCGCGCTGGAGGGGTCCAAGCGCGTCGCGGTGCCCGGTTGCTACCCCACCGCGGTCTCCCTCGCTCTCTTCCCGGCGTACGCCGCCGGTCTCGCCGAGTCCGAGGCGGTGATCGTCGCCGCCTCCGGCACCTCCGGCGCGGGCAAGGCGCCCAAACCGCACCTGCTCGGCAGCGAGGTCATGGGATCCATGTCGCCGTACGGCGTGGGCGGCGGGCACCGGCACACCCCCGAGATGATCCAGAACCTCAGCGCGGTGGCCGGCGAGCGGGTCACCGTCTCCTTCACGCCGACCCTCGCGCCGATGCCGCGCGGCATCCTCGCCACCTGCACCGCGAAGGCGAAGCCCGGCGTCACCGCCGGGTCCGTGCGCGCCGCCTACGAGAAGGCCTTCGCCGACGAGCCCTTCGTCCACCTCCTGCCCGAGGGCCGGTGGCCCGCGACCGCGTCCGTCCACGGTTCCAACGCCGTTCAGGTCCAGGTCGCGTACGACACCGCCGCGGACCGGATCATCGCGATCAGCGCCATCGACAACCTGACCAAGGGCACCGCGGGCGGTGCCGTCCAGAGTATGAACCTCGCCCTGGGTCTCGACGAGACCACCGGACTGACGACGATCGGAGTTGCGCCGTGAGTGTGACGGCAGCACAGGGATTCACGGCGGCGGGCATCGCCGCCGGGATCAAGGAGAACGGCAACCCCGACCTGGCCCTCGTGGTCAACAACGGCCCCCGCCGGGCCGCAGCCGGCGTCTTCACCTCCAACCGCGTCAAGGCGGCGCCCGTGCTCTGGTCCGAGCAGGTGCTGAAGAGCGGGAAGCTGTCCGCCGTCGTCCTCAACTCCGGTGGAGCCAACGCCTGTACGGGGCCGAAGGGTTTCCAGGACACCCACGCGACCGCCGAGAAGGCCGCCGAGGTGCTGGGGACGGGAGCGGGCGAGGTCGCCGTCTGCTCGACGGGACTCATCGGCGTACTGCTGCCCATGGACAAGCTGCTCCCGGGCGTGGAGACGGCCGCCGGCCGGCTGTCCGAGCACGGCGGTGAGAAGGCCGCCATCGCCATCAAGACCACCGACACCGTCCACAAGACCTCCGTCGTGACGAGGGGCGGCTGGACCGTCGGCGGCATGGCCAAGGGCGCCGGCATGCTCGCCCCCGGCCTCGCCACCATGCTCGTCGTCCTCACCACCGACGCCGACCTCGCCTCCGACGTGCTCGACAGGGCGCTGCGGGGCGCCACCCGGGTCACCTTCGACCGGGTCGACTCCGACGGCTGCATGTCCACCAACGACACCGTGCTGCTGCTCGCCTCCGGCGCCTCCGGGATCACTCCCGGGTACGAGGAGTTCGCCGAGGCCGTACGGTCCGTCTGCGACGACCTGGGGCAGCAGCTCATCCGCGACGCCGAGGGCGCCAGCAAGGACATCAAGGTGGAGGTCGTGGGCGCCGCGACCGAGGACGACGCCGTCGAGGTGGGCCGCTCCATCGCCCGCAACAACCTCCTCAAGTGCGCCATCCACGGCGAGGACCCCAACTGGGGCCGTGTCCTCTCCGCCATCGGCACCACGAAGGCCGCCTTCGAGCCCGACCGGCTCAACGTCGCCATCAACGGCGTGTGGGTCTGCAAGAACGGCGGCGTCGGCGAGGACCGCGAACTGGTCGACATGCGCTACCGGGAGGTCCACGTCGTCGCCGACCTCGCGGCCGGCGACGCCACCGCCACCATCTGGACCAACGACCTCACCGCCGACTACGTCCACGAGAACAGCGCCTACTCGTCATGAGCAGCACGCGTAAGCACACCGCGCTCCCCAAGGCCCAGATCCTCGTCGAGGCGTTGCCCTGGCTGGCCCGGCACCACGGCAGGACGGTCGTCGTCAAGTTCGGCGGCAACGCCATGGTGGACGAGGACCTCAAGGCCGCCTTCGCCCAGGACATCGTCTTCCTGCGGTACGCCGGCCTCAAGCCCGTCGTCGTGCACGGCGGCGGCCCGCAGATCAGCCGCGCGCTCGACCGGCACGGCATCGTCAGCGAGTTCAAGGCCGGCCTGCGCGTCACCACCGAGGACGCCATGGACGTCGTGCGCATGGTGCTCGCCGGACAGGTGCAGCGGGAGCTGGTCGGGCTGCTCAACCGGCACGGCCCGTTCGCCGTCGGCCTCACCGGCGAGGACGCGCACACCCTCACCGCCACCAAGCACCTGCCCGAGATCGACGGCGAGTCGGTCGACATCGGGCGGGTGGGCGAGATCACCGAGATCGACACGGGCGCGATCGAGGCCCTGCTCGCCGACGGCCGCATCCCAGTCGTCTCGTCGATCGCCCGGAGCCAGGACGACCACCATGTCTACAACGTCAATGCTGATACGGCGGCTGCGGCACTCGCTGCTGCACTGGGTGCCGAGACACTCATGGTCCTCACGGACGTCGAGGGACTCTACGAGGACTGGCCGAACTCCGACGAGGTGATCAGCCGGCTCACCGCGTCCCAGCTCGAGAAACTCCTGCCGGAGCTGTCCTCCGGCATGGTGCCGAAGATGGAGGGCTGTCTGCACGCCGTGCGCAACGGTGTGACCACCGCCCGGGTCATCGACGGCCGGGTCCAGCACTCGATCCTGCTGGAGATCTTCACGGACGAGGGTATCGGCACGATGGTCGTGCCCGACGAACAGGGGGAGTCGTGAGCAACGCGGAACTGACCGCGCGGTGGCAGGGCGCGCTGATGAACAACTACGGCACTCCGCGACTGCCGTTGGTGCGCGGTGCGGGCGCGCGGGTGTGGGACGCCGACGGCAAGGAGTACGCCGACTTCGTGGGCGGCATCGCCGTCAACGCGCTCGGCCACGCACACCCGGCGGTCGTCGAGGCCGTGAGCCGGCAGATCGCCTCCCTCGGCCACGTCTCCAACCTGTTCGTCGCACAGCCGCCCGTCGCGCTCGCCGAACGGCTCGTGCAGCTCTTCGGCCGCGAGGGCAAGGTCTACTTCTGCAACTCGGGGGCGGAGGCGAACGAGGCCGCGTTCAAGATCGGCCGGCTGACCGGACGACGGCACACGGTCGCCACCGACGGCGGCTTCCACGGCCGCACCATGGGCGCGCTCGCCCTCACCGGCCAGCCCGCCAAGCGCGAGCCGTTCCTGCCGCTGCCCGGTGACGTCACGCACGTCCCGTACGGCGACGCCCAGGCGCTGGCCGCGGCGGTCACCGAGGACACCGCGCTGGTGGTCATCGAGCCGATCCAGGGCGAGAACGGGGTCGTGGTGCCTCCGTCCGGCTATCTCAAGGCGGCCCGTGCGATCACGGCGGCCACGGGGGCGCTGCTCGTGCTGGACGAGGTGCAGACCGGTGTCGGCCGCACCGGCAACTGGTTCGAGTACCAGGCGCACGAGGGCGTCCTGCCGGACGTCGTCACGCTGGCGAAGGGGCTCGGCGGCGGGCTGCCGCTCGGCGCCACCGTCGCCTTCGGGCGCGCGGCCGACCTGTTGCGGCCCGGCCACCACGGCACGACCTTCGGTGGCAACCCGGTCGCCTGCGCCGCCGGACTCGCCGTTCTCGACACCATCGAGAACGAGGGACTGCTGGAGAACGTCAAGCGGCAGGGCGAAAAACTCCGCGACGGAATCGAGGGGTCCGGCCACGCCTTGATCGACCGTGTCCGGGGCGCGGGCCTCCTCCTGGGTATCGTGCTCACCGAGCCGCTCGCACCCCAGGTGCAACAGGCGGCTCAGGACGCCGGGTTCCTCGTGAACGCGCCCGCCCCCGATGTCGTACGGCTGATGCCGCCGCTGAACCTCGGGGACGACGTGGTGGACACCTTCCTCGGGGCGCTGCCCGGCATCCTGGACCAGGCCGGCACGGCGGGCGGGGAAGGACGATCCGGAGAATGAGACGACGATGAGCCAGGAGCAGGACGACCAGGGCCAGCACGCCGGGCCTGCCGTGCCGCAGACGCGCACCGCACGCCACCGCCGGATCGTGGACATCCTCAACCGGCAGCCGGTGCGGTCGCAGAGCCAGCTGGCGAAGCTGCTCGCCGACGACGGGCTGAGCGTCACCCAGGCGACGCTCTCCCGCGACCTGGACGAGCTGAACGCGGTGAAGATCCGCAACACCGACGGCGACCTGATCTACGCGGTGCCGAGCGAGGGGGGTTTCCGCACCCCCCGGGCGCCGCTGGGCGGGTCCGCGAAGGAGGAGCGGATGCGGCGGCTCTCCCAGGAGCTGCTGATCTCCGCGGAGGCCTCCGCGAACCTCGTCGTCCTGCGCACTCCGCCGGGCGCCGCGCAGTTCCTCGCCTCGGCGATCGACCAGGCGGAACTGCACGACATCCTCGGCACGATCGCCGGCGACGACACGCTGCTGCTGATCAGCAGGGAGCCGACGGGGGGCCAGGCCCTGGCCGACCACTTGCTGCGCCTGGCCCAGAACGGGCACTGAAGGGACGGGGCGGCGGATTCGCCGGCCGCGGACCGTCCGTGGCCGGTCGCGCGGTTCCCCGCGTCCCTGAGGGAACCGATCTCGAACGACTCGTGATGGACACGACGCGCGGGGACTCCGGCGCCGCGCAGAGCCTCGTACACCGACTGCGAGAACCCGGGCGGACCGCACATGAACACGTCGTGGCGGCCGATGTCCGGGATCTTCCGTAGCAGGGTCTCCGCCGAGATGCCGGGGCGTTCCCCGTCCGGGCCCGTTCACCGCGTACATCAGCCGGGCGCCCCGCTCGTCGGCGATCTCGGCCGGCTCGCCCCACAGCGCCAGGTCCTGCGTGCTGTCGGCCCGGTACAGCAGCGTGATGTCGCCCGAGGCGCCGGGCGGCGTCTCGAACAGCGCCCGCATCGGGGTGGTCCCCCCGCCCGCCACCAGCAGCACCTCGCCGCGGTCAGACGGTGGAGGGGGGCAGTGGCAACGGCAGCCCGGGCAGTCCGTCCAGGCTGGTCGCGATGTGCTCCTTCTTCGTGAAGTACGCGTCGAGCGAGGCGTCGTCCTCCCGCGCGAACCGCTTCCCGTGCAGGTCCCGGTCGCTCTCGTACGCCATGAAGGGCACGGCGTATCCGCAGGTGTCCCGGATCAGTTCGGCCGTCACGAGGATGACGGCGCGCAGTCCGTGGGCGGAGGGGTCGATGTCGGGGAAACGGGTGAGCAGCTCCCCGAAGCGGGGGTCGTCCCGGAAGACGGGCTCGCCGCGGCCGTGCACGCGCACGATGTTCGGCGGCCCCTGGAAGGCGCACCACATCAGGGTGATCCGGCCGTTCTCGCGCAGATGGGCGATGGTCTCGGCGTTGGAGCCGGCGAAGTCGAGGTAGGCGACGGTGAGCTCGTCGAGGACCGCGAAGGACCCCCTGAGCCCCTTGGGCGAGAGGTTGACCGTGCCGTCGGCGGACAGCGGGGCGGTGGCGGTGAAGAAGACCGGCTGTTCCTCGATGAAGGTGCGGAGGCGGCCGTCTATGCGCTCATGGATCTTTCCCATGGCCACCGATTATGGGGCCAGATCTTTCGCCTGTCTAAGGAATTGCCCGGCGGTCGGACACCGGGAGAGACCGTGGCCGCCCCGGCCGGCGCTTGTACGGGGCGGCCACGGCGCCTGTCACCTCACGGGATGGGTGTGCGGGCGGCCGGGGAGTCCGGCCCGCAGGGGCGTTCGGCGGTGCGGCCGATGGCGGTGGCGATGCGGTCGACGGCGGCGTCGCGCTCGTCCTCGAGGGGGCCGAGGACGGCGTTCCGGACGAAGCCGGGTCCGCCCCCTGTCCGGCGGTGCCGGCCGGGCGCTCGTCGGCCTCGGTGATCTGCTTGTCGAGGCCGACGAGGTCGCGTCCGGCCTCGGCCTGCGCGGGGGCGGGAGGCTCGGGGGCCACCTCGGGGCAGGGGATCGGGCCCGGTCCCGTCGGCGTGCGGGCGGTCGCGTCGCCGCCGTCCCCGGACGACCTGCCGGCGAGGGCGGGGCCGGTGATCGCCGCGCCGGCCGACGCCACCGCGGCGCCGCCGCCGACGAAGCCGACGCGGCGCTTGTCGTCCTTCGAAGGGCCCTGGGCATGTGGATGCCTCACTCGGGCCGGGGTGTCACGGGTGTCGTCCGTCGTGATGTCTCGATCGGTCCGACACGACGCCTGCGTCCGGTGACGAGTGCGCGAGAACGGTTCCCGGTGTCCAACCCGGCCGCGGTTTCGCCGCCGGATTGACGATTCATGCGGACTGCTGCATACTCATGCATATCAGCGAATGCACTGTGAGGAGAAACCCGTGACCGAGCGCGTCGTACTCGCCTACTCAGGCGGTCTGGACACCTCCGTCGCCATCGGCTGGATCGCCGAGGAGACGGGCGCCGAGGTCATCGCCGTTGCGGTCGACGTCGGCCAGGGTGGCGAGGACCTGGACGTGATCCGCAAGCGCGCCCTCGCCTGCGGTGCCGTCGAGGCCGAGGTCGCGGACGCCAAGGACGAGTTCGCCGAGGAGTACTGCCTTCCGGCGATCAAGGCCAACGCCCTCTACATGGACCGCTACCCGCTGGTCTCCGCGCTGTCCCGGCCGACGATCGTCAAGCACCTCGTCGCCGCCGCGCAGAAGCACGGCGCCACCACCGTCGCCCACGGCTGCACCGGCAAGGGCAACGACCAGGTCCGCTTCGAGGCCGGCATCGTCGCCCTCGCCCCCGACCTGAAGTGCATCGCCCCGGTCCGCGACTACGCCATGACCCGCGACAAGGCCATCGCCTTCTGCGAGGCCAAGGGTCTGCCGATCGCGACCACCAAGAAGTCCCCGTACTCCATCGACCAGAACGTCTTCGGGCGCGCCGTCGAGACCGGCTTCCTCGAGGACATCTGGAACGCGCCGATCGAGGACGTCTACGAGTACACGCAGAACCCGGCCGTGGCGCGCGAG
Source organism: Streptomyces pimonensis (assembly GCF_041380215.1). NCBI lineage: Bacteria > Bacillati > Actinomycetota > Actinomycetes > Kitasatosporales > Streptomycetaceae > Streptomyces > Streptomyces pimonensis. The sequence continues at coordinate 118,175 of NZ_JAHWZY010000007.1, read as the reverse complement.
CCCGACGAGGTCGTCATCACCTTCAAGGAGGGTGTGCCGGTCGCCCTCGACGGCAAGCCCGTCACCGTGCTCCAGGCCATCCAGCAGCTCAACGAGCGCGCCGGTGCCCAGGGCATCGGCCGGATCGACATGGTCGAGGACCGCCTCGTCGGCATCAAGTCCCGCGAGGTCTACGAGGCCCCCGGCGCGATCGCCCTGATCACCGCCCATCAGGAGCTGGAGAACGTCACCGTCGAGCGCGAACTCGCCCGCTACAAGCGGCAGGTCGAGCAGCGCTGGGGCGAACTCGTCTACGACGGCCAGTGGTTCTCCCCGCTGAAGCGCGCCCTGGACGGCTTCATCGCCGAGGCCAACCAGCACGTCAACGGCGACATCCGGATGACCCTGCACGGCGGCCGCGCCGTCGTCACCGGTCGGCGCTCGGAGTCGTCGCTGTACGACTTCAACCTCGCCACCTACGACACGGGCGACACCTTCGACCAGGCGGCGGCCAAGGGCTTCATCGACATCTACAGCCTGTCGTCGAAGATCGCCGCCAAGCGCGACCTGGCGTGACCGGCCGACGGCCCTCCCACGCACTGGCCTGACAGCCGCCTCCTCACTCGACCGTGGGGAGGCGGCGGCACATCCGGAACCCTCGAGGAGCACCCAAGTGAGCAGCAACAACGGTGACGTCCGGCTCTGGGGCGGCCGTTTCGCCGACGGTCCCGCCGAGGCCCTGGCGAAGCTGTCCGCGTCCGTCCACTTCGACTGGCGGCTCGCGCCCTACGACATCGCCGGATCGCGTGCCCACGCCCGCGTGCTGCACGCGGCGGGGCTGCTCACCGAGGACGAGCTGACCCGGATGATCGCGGGCCTCGACCGGCTGGAGGCGGACGTCGCCGGCGGCTCCTTCACGGGCACCATCGCCGACGAGGACGTGCACACCGCCCTGGAGCGCGGCCTGCTGGAGCGCCTCGGCCCCGACCTCGGCGGCAAGCTGCGCGCCGGCCGGTCCCGCAACGACCAGGTGGCGACCCTCTTCCGCATGTACCTGCGGGACCACGCCCGCACCATCGGCGGTCTGATCGCCGACCTCCAGGACGCGCTGACCGGCCTCGCCGAGGCCCACCCGGACGTGGCCATGCCCGGCCGCACCCACCTCCAGCACGCCCAGCCGGTGCTCTTCGCCCACCACGTCCTCGCCCACGTCCAGGCGCTGTCCCGGGACGCCGAGCGGCTGCGCCAGTGGGACGAGCGCACGGCCGTGTCCCCGTACGGCTCGGGCGCGCTCGCCGGTTCCTCCCTGGGCCTGGACCCGGAGGCCGTCGCCGAGGACCTCGGCTTCGAGCACGGCAGCGCGGCCAACTCCATCGACGGCACCGCCTCCCGGGACTTCGTCGCCGAGTTCGCCTTCATCACCGCGATGATCGGCGTGAACGTCTCCCGGATCGCCGAGGAGATCATCATCTGGAACACGAAGGAGTTCTCCTTCGTGACCCTGCACGACGCCTTCTCCACCGGCTCCTCGATCATGCCGCAGAAGAAGAACCCGGACATCGCCGAGCTGGCGCGCGGCAAGTCCGGCCGGCTGATCGGCAACCTGACCGGCCTGATGGCCACCCTCAAGGCGTTGCCCCTCGCGTACAACCGCGACCTCCAGGAGGACAAGGAACCGGTCTTCGACTCCATCGACCAGCTGGAGGTCCTGCTCCCGGCCTTCACCGGCATGATGGCCACCCTCACCGTGCACCGCGAGCGCATGGAGGAGCTGGCGCCGGCCGGCTTCTCCCTCGCCACCGACATCGCCGAGTGGCTGGTCAAGCAGGGCGTCCCGTTCCGCGTCGCCCACGAGGTGGCCGGCGAGTGCGTCAAGGTCGCCGAGTCCGAGGGCAAGGAGCTGGACGAACTGACCGACGAACAGTTCGCCGGGATCTCCGCCCACCTCACCCCGCAGGTGCGGTCGGTCCTGAACGTCCCGGGCGCCCTCGCCTCCCGCAGCGGCCGGGGCGGCACGGCCCCGAGCGCGGTCGCGGTCCAGCTGGCGGAAGTGAAGGCGAACGTGGCGGCCCAGCACGCCTGGGCGAACGCGAGGCGGCAGAACTGAGCCGGCCCCCGCGGGGGCGGTTCCCGGGGGCGCGGGAAGCTGCGCGAACAACCGCGAACCACTCGCGCCGGCCGATGCGCGGCAGGTCCCGGGTTCTTCGGTGCACGCTTCCCCGGGCGGAGCGAAAGGGCACCGCGGGTTACGTTGGTCGGAACGCCGAAACCGGACCCGACCGACGGAGCCCGCGATGCCCTTCGCCCGACTGGCGACAGCGACGACCCCCACCTGCCACCTCGGCCTCGGCCTCGCCGCCGTCGGCCGCCCCGGCTACATCAACCTCGGCCGGGACGACGACCTCGGAGAGGACCGCAGCGTCGAGACGCTGCGCACCCGCACGCACGAGCTCCTCGACGCCGCCTACGCCCAGGGCGTCCGCTACTTCGACGCCGCCCGCTCCTACGGCCGCTCCGAGGAGTTCCTCGCCGACTGGCTGAAGGCCCGTCCCGACGTCGACGACGTCGTCATCGGCAGCAAGTGGGGCTACGCCTACACCGCCGACTGGTCCACCGACGCCGAGCGGCACGAGGTCAAGGACCACTCCCTCACGGCGTACGAGCGTCAGCGCGTCGAGACCGAGGCGCTGCTCGGGGACCGGCTCGACCTCTACCAGATCCACTCGGTGACCCCCGAGAGCCCCGCCCTCACCGACAAGGAGCTGCACGCCCGGCTCGCGGAGGCGGCGGGCGAGGGCCTCACCGTCGGCTTCTCCACCAGCGGCCCCGCCCAGGCCGACGCCATCCGCGCCGCCCTCGCTGTCACGGTCGACGGTGAGCCCCTCTTCCGTACCGTCCAGTCGACGTACAACGTCCTGGAGACCTCCGCCGGGCCCGCGCTCGCCGAGGCCCGTGACACCGGGCTCACCGTGATCGTCAAGGAGGGCATGGCCAACGGCCGGCTCGCCGCCGCGAACGCCCCGGAGGCGCTGCGGACCGTCGCCGAGGAGACCGGCCTCGGCTGCGACGCCGTCGCCCTCGCGGCGGTCCTGCGGCAGCCGTGGGCCGGCGTGGTCCTCTCCGGCGCGGCCACCACCGCCCAACTCGTCTCCAACCTGCACGCCGCCGCCGTCGATCTCACCGACGACCAGCTGTCCCGCCTCGCCACCCTGGCCGAGGAGCCGGGAACCTACTGGGAACGGCGCGGACAGCTGCCCTGGCACTGAGCGGCGGCTTCTCCTCACGCGGCGGCCATGAGACACGTACGCCTCGGATGGGACATCTGTGTCTCATGTGGGGTGCTGTCGTCTCATGGCTGTCGATCGTGACCATGTGCTGCGCAGCGCCGCCGCCCTGCCGACCCGCGGATCCACCGCGACCATGGACGAGGTGGCCAAGGCCGCGGGGGGTCAGCCGTGCCACGCTGCACCGTCAGTTCGCCGGGCGGGACGCGCCGGTCCGGGCGCTGGAGGCGCTCGGGGTCGCCGAGTGCGGGGCCGCCCCGACCGCGGCCCGGCCCGACGAGGGACCGGCCGCCGACGCCGTGCGCCGCCTGGTCGCCGGGATCGAGCCGCCGCCCTGTCCCTGGCCGGGACGATCGGCGTCGTGTACGCGGTGAGGGAGACCGCGAGCCGCGGCTTCACCCGGTCCGCCCTGGCCGCCGGGCTGCTGGGCTGCTGGGCGCGGGCGCCCTGTACGGCTTCGTACGCCGTCGGCTCACCCTGCCCGTCCCGCTGCTGGGCATGCGGCTCTTCCGTCACCGCGGGTTCAGCGGGGCCGTGCTCGCCGATCCGCTGACCGTCCTCGGCCTGTCCGGGCTGGTCTTCCTCCTCTCGCAGCACCTGCAACTCGTGCAGGGCAGCCGCCCGTTCGAGGCGGGACTGGCCGAACTCCCCGCCGCGACCGGCGCGGTGGCGGCCGGACTGGTCGCCGACCGGGCCGCCCGGCGCCACTCGGTGCGCTCGGTCGTCGCCGGGGACCGGCGGCCGTCGGCCTCGCCCTGGCCGCGCTGACGGTGATCGGACAGTCCACCGGCCACCCCCGCTCGGGGCGGCGCTGCTGATGGTCGGCCTGGGTGCCGGTCTCTCCCGCACGGTGACCGCCGACGTGATCCTCTCCAGTGTGCCCGAGGAACAGGCGGGCGCGGCCTCCGCCGTCTCCGAGACGGCGTACGAGCTCGGCGCGGCCCTCGGCATCGCCGTACCCGGCTCCGTCGTGACCGGCGTCCACCGCGGTTTCACGGGCCCGGCGGGCACCCCGGCCGAGGCGCACGAGTCACTGGGCGGCGCGGTGGAAGCGGCGTCCGCACTGCCCGCCCACACCGCCGAGCCCATGCTGGAAGCGGCCCGCCAGGCCTTCGTCGACTGCCTCACCCTGGCGGCGGGCGCAAGAGCGGCGGTCCTGCCGGCAGCGGCGGCATCATGGTTCATGTCCCGGGACCAACGGCTGGACGACGGCGCCTCGGGGGAGTGAGCGGCAGGGGGCCGACTCGAGGGGTGCGGGGCTGTTGCCCTGTGCGGCTCCGCCGCGTGGGCGCGACCAGCCACCCACCCGCACCCGCGGTACGACCGCAACCCCGTCCAGGCCGGCGCCCGGCGCTTACGCCGCCTTCGCCTTGCTGGCGTACATGTCGACGTACTCCTGCCCGGACAGCCGCATCACCTCGGTCATCACCGAGTCGGTGACCGCACGCAGCACGTACCGGTCACGGTCCATGCCGTCGTACCGGGAGAACTCCATCGCCTCACCGAAACGGACCGTCACCTTGCCCGGCCGGGGCAGACCCGCGCCGCCCGGCTGGAGCTTGTCCGTACCGATCATGGCGAACGGCACGACGGGCGCGCCGGTCATCAGGGTGAGCCGGGCGATGCCGGTGCGGCCCCGGTACAGCCGGCCGTCGGGGGAGCGGGTGCCCTCCGGGTAGATGCCGAAGATCCTGCCCTCCTCCAGCACCCGGCGTCCGGTCATCAGCGCCGCCACCCCGCCCCGGCCGCCGTCGCGGTCGACCGGGACCATGCCGACGCCGGTGAAGAACCACGCCATCAGCCGGCCCTTGAGGCCCTTGCCGGTGACGTACTCGTCCTTGCCGATGAAGACGACCTGACGGTCGCAGACGAGCGGCAGGATCATCGAGTCGATGAACGTCAGGTGGTTGCCGGCCAGGATGACGGGACCGTCGCCCGGGATGTTCTCCGCGCCCTCCACCTGTGGGCGGAACATCAGGCGCATGATCGGACCGAGCACTGCCTTGATGAGCGCGAAGCGGGACAACGGGCCCTCCGGTGGGGAACGGACGTCGGTTCATGCCGTACGAGTCTGTGCAGGTGAGGACATTACTCGCGGGCCGGGGGGTTGCGCACACCGGGCCGGGCGGAGTTCACCGAGGTCTTACCCACTCTTGACCAGGGTTCACCTGGGGTGGCCCGCCCGCGGCCGGCGCGCGACACGGCGGTCGCGCTGTGACGGATGTCGCCCGGACCCGCACACCGCACGCGTGCCCCACTCCGTCCGGCCCAACCGGACGAGCCGTCACATCCCCGCCGGAATACGACAGGTGTACGCCATCCGCATGAGGAGGGCGTGTCACGCAACATCATCCGTGTGTTCGGCCCGGGGCTTCCCGTGCGTCATCCACGCGCACCTACGATCGCCCCGCACCGGACGAGCAGACAGCAGGAGGGTCCTCATGGGAACGCGGGAGTCGAACGAGCAGGCGGGCGGAACCGGACGGCGGGCCCTCCTCGGCGCGGCGGTGCTCGGCGCCTCCGGATCGGTTCTGGCGCTGGGCGGTACCGCGAGAGCCGCCGACGCCCGGCACGGCGGCGGCCGGGGGCTGAAGAGCCTGCCCGTCCCGACGATCATCGGCCACCGCGGGGCCAGCGGTCACCGGCCCGAGCACACCCTCGGCGCCTACCAGCTCGCCCTCGACATGGGCGCGGACATCGTCGAGGCCGGCGACCTCGTGCCCACCAAGGACGGTCACCTCGTCTGCCGGCACGAGCCGGAGATCGGCGGCACCACGGACGTCGCCGACCACCCCGAGTTCGCCGGACGGCGGACCACCAAGACACTGGACGGCGCCTCCGTCACCGGCTGGTTCACCGAGGACTTCACCCTCGCCGAGCTGAAGCGGCTGCGCGCCGTCGAGCGCATCCCCGCCAACCGCCCGCACAACACCCTCTACGACGGCCGCTGGGAGATCCCCACCTTCGAGGAGGTGCTGCGCTGGCAGGAGGAGCAGACCCGCAAGCGCGGCAAGCAGGTCTGGATCTACCCCGAGCTCAAGCACCCCACCTACTTCCGCACGCTGGGACTGGGCCTGGAGGAGCGGGTCGCCAAGTTGCTGCGCCGGCACGGCAAGGACGGCAAGAACGCGCCGGTCATCCTCCAGTCCTTCGAGCCGACCAGCATCGAGCGCCTGAACAAGCTGGTCGACAACCCTCTCGTCGTCCTCCTCTCCGGCGCCACCACCCGCCCCTGGGACTTCGTCGAGACGGGTGACCCGCGCACCGTCGCCGACCTCGTCACCCGCAGGGGCCTGCGCGAGATCGCCGGCTACGCCCAGGGCATCGGCCCCACCCTCGACCTGGTCATCCCGCGCGACGCGGCCGGCCGGCTCACCGAGCCGACGACCCTGGTGCGCGACGCGCACCGGGCGGGCCTGATCCTGCACCCCTACACCTTGCGCAACGAGAACCCCTTCCTGCCCGCCGACTTCCGCAAGGGCGCCGACCCCGACGCCTACGGCGACGTCTTCGGCGCCTACCGGGCGTACTTCGCCACCGGCATCGACGGTGTCTTCACCGACCACCCGGACACCGGACTGCTGGCCCGCGAGGACTTCGTCAACGACTGATCCGATCCGCCCCGGCAGGGGGGATTTCGGGCCGTCCCGGAACCCTGCCCGGGGCGGCCGAGTCGTTGCACGTATGACACACGAGCCGGTCGCGGCGTACGAGCTGATCGTCTTCCTGCGTCCGCTGCTCGGCGCGGAGGCCGCCGCCGAGGCGCTCGGCTCCGGGGCCGAACCGGCAGACCTGGAACAGGCGGTGTGGCTCCGCCTCCTGGAGCGTCTCGACACCTGCGGCCCGCCGTCAGACCTCCCGGACTGGCTCCGCCGGGCCGTCCGTGCGGAGGCCCGCCGTACCCGTCGCAGGGCCTGCCGGGAAACCTCGTGGACCGGTGACCCCGCCGACACCGGCCGCCCAGGCCCCGAACGTCTCGCGCTCGCCGCCGCCCGCCGCCGTACCCTGCGGGACGCCGTGCGACGGCTGCCCGGCCGCTGCCCGGAGCTGATGGAGGCTCTGCTGTCCCCGCACGACCTGACATACCGGGAGATCGCAGGGGAGTTGGGTATCTCACAGGGTGCTCTTGGCCCGGAACGCTCCAGATGCCTGGGATGTCTGCGTCGTTTGCTCACACAGGAGGTTGCGGCGCGCTGAGGACGGGGATAGGAGTGAGGGACGACAGGTGATCAGGTGAGCGGGAGGCATGCGCACATGGGCATGAGCGTGACCATCTCTGCGGCGGCCGGGCAGGACGCGGAGCAGATCTTCAGGTTGCAGTACCTGTGCTTCCAGAGCGAGGCGGCGCTCTACGGCAACTACCGCATCGACCCGCTCGTCCAGACCCTCGACTCGGTCCGCGAGGAGGTCGCCGCCGACTGCGTCTTCGTCGCCCGCCTCGGCGACGAGATCGTCGGCTCGGTGCACGGCAGGATCACCGAGGAGGGCGCCGCCGCGATCGGCAAGCTCTGCGTCCACCCCCGCCTCCAGGGACACGGCATCGGCGCGCGTCTCCTGCGGGCCGCGGAGTCCGCCCTGGCCGGCGAGCGCGGCGCCCGGACCTTCCGCCTGCACGCCGGGCACCGCAGCGAGAGCAATCTGCGGCTGTACAGCAAGGTCGGCTACCAGCGGGTGGGCACCTCCCAGGGCGCCGACGGCGTACCGGTGATCGTCCTGGAGAAGCAGGCGCAGGCCTACGCGACGACCGCCTGATCAGGCCGCGGGCCGCTGCCCCGGCCGCGCCCTGCGCAGCCAGTACACGGCCGTCAGGGGCAGCAGCACCGGGATGAAGAGGTACCCCATCCCGTAGTCCGACCACACGGTGGCGTCGGGGAAGGCGGACGGCTCCACCAGCGTCCAGGTCCCCACGGTCAGTACGCCCACGAGCTCGGCGGCGCAGCACGCCAGCGCCGCCCTGCGGGCCGTCTCCCCGCCGCGCACCAGGGTGTAGGTGATGAAGCCGTAGACCACGCCGGCCGCCGCCGACAGCGAGTAGGCGAGCGGCGCCCGGTCGAACTCGGTGGCGATCTGGTAGGCGGAGCGCGACACCGCGCCGACGACCATCACCCCGTACAGCCACACCAGCAGCAGCCCCGGCCCGCCGATCAGCCGCGTCCGGTGCGGTTCGTGCTGCGTCTTCTCCCGCGTCGCGGCCATCTCAGCCTCTCCAGATGTCATAGAGCCGCACCTCGAGCACGGCCAGCACGACGCCGCTCGCGGCGACCGTCAGCGATCCCCAGCGGGAGCGCTCGCCCAGCGACATGAAGCCGGCCGCCGGGACGCACGCGAACGCGCCGAGCAGATACGCCACGAAGATCGTCGTGCCCTGCTCCGGCTTCTCGCCCCGGGCCAGCTGCACGATCCCGACGATCAGCTGCACCAGCGCCAGCAGCGTGACCACGGCCATCCCGATGAAGTGCCAGTCCTTCGTCGGCTGGTCACGGTAGGCGGCCCATCCGCACCAGGCGCCGAGCAGCAACGCGGCGGCACCGGTCGCCACCGTCAGGACATCAAGCATGTCAGCGACTTTATTACGCCGGAGAACCCCCGGTGCCCCCGCCCCCGGGAGCGTCCGGGCCGGCGGCGACCGCCCTCGCCGGGTCCGTGCGACCGCCCTCGCCGGGGTCCGTGCGGCCGTCCGCGTCGGACGCCGGATCCGGGGCGGCCCCGAGCGGACGGGCCGTGCTCCGGGCGGGTCCACGGCGGTGGCCCCGTAGGGTCGACGGCATGACCATCCACGCGCAGGCCCTGCTGTTCGACAACGACGGAACCCTCGTCTCCTCCCTCGACTCCGTGAACCGCTGCTGGACACGGTGGGCCGTCGAGTACGGGATCACGGCCGAGCAGTTCGGCCGGGTCGAGCTGCACGGGCGGCCGGCCGCGGAGATAGCCGCCGATCTGCTGCCCGCCCATGTCGTGCCGGAGGCCGTCGCACGGATCGAGGACCTGGAGGTGGAGGACGTGCCGGGCGGCGGTGTGCGGCTGCTGCCCGGGACCGCGGACTTCCTCGCCGCGCTGCCCGCCGAGCGCTGGGCCGTGGTCACCTCCGCCACCCGGCGCCTCGCCGAGGCCCGCCTCGAAGCCGTCGGCATCCTGCCCAAGACCCTGATCGCCGCCGACGACATCACCCGCGGCAAGCCCGATCCCGAGCCCTACCTCCTCGCCGCCCGCACCCTCGGCGTCGACCCGGCGCACTGCGTCGTCTTCGAGGACGCCCCGGCCGGACTCCAGGCCGGTCGTGCCGCCGGCATGGCCACCGTGGCCTTGGCCACAACCCACCGGTCCCACGAGCTGACCGCCGACCTCGTCGTCGAGGACCTCTCGGCCCTGTCCGCACTGGTCACGGACAGGGGAGTGGAGATCTCCGTACGTCCCTGACGTGCGCCCGCCGCCGTACCGCCGCTGTCCACGGCTGTCCAGAATGCGGACAGTCGTGTCCGGTCAGGACCGAACGTCTGCTTTACTGATCGTATGACCACGACGAGCGACCGCATCCCTGCGACCGAGGCGCCCCCGACGCCCGGTGCTCGTTGTATGTGCCAGTGCCGAATGTGCGCCTTCTAGAGGGCCCCCGCACCACCTGAGCCTCGCGCCCCGAAGCGAGAGCCGGCTCGTGTCCGCCCGGACGCCCCGCACGCGCGACCGAGCCACGCCCCCGCGCGCACGTTTCTCCACGGAATCCTCCGCCATGCCGCGAGACCCGTGCCGCCCTGCTGCTTTCGACCCAGAATGCCTCGTGCCCGGCGCCCACGACGTGCCGCGCACTCGACAGTGACGGATACCCACGTGATCACCACCACGGGCCTCACCAAGGTCTACCGCTCACGCGGCCGCGAGGTCACCGCCCTGGACGGCGTCGACCTGCACGTCCGCGAGGGCGAGGTCTACGGCGTCATCGGCCAGTCCGGCGCCGGCAAGTCCTCCCTCATCCGCTGCGTCAACCTGCTGGAACGCCCCACTTCGGGCACCGTGACCGTGGCCGGCCGGGACCTCACCGCGCTCGCCGGCCGCGGCCCCCGGGCCGGCAGGGAGCTGCGGCAGGCGCGCAGCCGCATCGGCATGGTCTTCCAGCACTTCAACCTGCTGTCCTCGCGCACCGTGCAGGACAACGTCGAACTTCCGCTGGAGATCCTCGGGAAGTCGGGGAGGGAACGGTCCCGCAAGGCGCTGGAACTGCTCGACCTGGTCGGTCTCGCCGACAAGGCCAAGGCCTATCCCGCCCAGCTCTCCGGCGGCCAGAAGCAGCGCGTCGGCATCGCCCGAGCCCTCACCGGCGACCCCAAGGTGCTGCTCTCCGACGAGGCCACCAGCGCCCTCGACCCGGAGACCACCCGCTCGATCCTGCACCTCCTGCGCGACCTGAACCGCCGGCTCGGCCTCACCGTCCTGCTGATCACCCACGAGATGGACGTCGTCAAGTCGATCTGCGACTCGGCCGCCCTCATGGAGAACGGCCGCATCGTCGAGTCCGGCACGGTCACCGAACTCCTCGCGACCCCCGGCTCCGAACTGGCCTCCGCGCTGTTCCCGGTCGGCGGCGAGGCCTCCGGCGACGACCGCACCGTCCTCGACGTCACCTTCCACGGCGACAGCGCGACCCAGCCGGTCATCTCCCAGCTCTCGCGTACCTACAACATCGACATATCGATCCTCGGCGCCGCCATCGACACCGTCGGCGGCCTCCAGGTCGGCCGGATGCGCATCGAGCTGCCCGGCCGCTACGAGGACAACGTCGTACCCGTCGGCTTCCTGCGCGAACAGGGCCTTCAGATCGACGTCGTGGACCGGGAACAGCCCGTGCTGGTGAAGGAGGGGGCCAAGTGACCTGGTCCGAGATGCAGCCGCTGCTCGAACAGGCCTGTACCGAGACGCTGGTCATGGTCGGCTGGTCCACCCTGATCGCCGTCGTCGGCGGCCTCCCGCTGGGCATCCTGCTCGTCCTCACCGACAAGGGCGGGCTGCTCCAGAACACCCTGGTGAACAAGGTCATCGGGCAGGTCGTGAACATCGGCCGCTCGCTGCCGTTCATCATCCTCATGGTCGCCCTGATGGACTTCACCCGTTGGATCACCGGCACGACCATCGGCAGCGAGGCCGCGATCGTGCCGCTCGCCATCGGCGGCATCCCCTTCTTCGCCCGCCTCGTCGAGACGGCCGTACGCGAAGTGGACCACGGGCTCGTCGAGGCCGTGCAGGCCATGGGCGGCAACACCTGGACGATCGTCCGCAAGGTCCTCGTCCCCGAGGCGCTGCCCTCGCTGATCGCCAGCACCACCACCACGGTCATCGCCCTCATCGGCTACTCGGCCATGGCCGGCACCGTCGGCGGCGGCGGGCTCGGCGACCTCGCCGTCCGCTACGGCTACCAGCGCTTCGAGACCGGCCTGATGTGGATCACCGTCGCGATCCTCGCCGTGGTCATCTCGCTCATCCAGTTCGCCGGCGACTACGCGGCCCGCGCCCTGCACAGCCGGGGCGGCCGCTCCGGCCCCTCGCCCAGGCTCCGGTTCCTCAGGGCCGAGGAGCCCGCCGCGGCCGACATCAGCAAGGTCGCGTGACCTCCGAAGGCTCCCCGTACCACCCGACACGGGGCCGCACCACCCATGGAAAGGCACTTTTCGTGCGTAACACCACCAAGATCACCACTGCCGTCCTCGCCACCGGAGCCCTCACCCTCGGGCTCACCGCCTGCGGCTCGGACAAGGGCGACGCCTCCGACACCTCCGGCCCGCTGGTCGTCGCCGCGAGCCCCGTGCCGCACGCCGAGATCCTCACCTACGTCAAGGACAACCTCGCCGAGAAGGCCGGCCTCGACCTCGAGGTCAAGGAGTTCACCGACTACGTCACGCCGAACACGGCGACCGAGGACGGCTCCGTCGGCGCCAACTTCTTCCAGACCCAGCCGTACCTCGACGACTTCAACAAGAAGAACGGCACCCACATCGTGTCCGTCGTCGACGTGCACCTGGAGCCGCTCGGCCTCTACTCGCACAAGGTGAAGAAGGCCGACGAGCTGAAGAGCGGCGCGACGGTCGCCATCCCGAACGACACCGTCAACGAGGGCCGCGCCCTGCAGTTGCTCGCCGCCAACGGGCTCCTCACCCTCAAGGACGGCGTCGGCACCGCGGCGACCCCCGCCGACATCACCGAGAACCCGAAGAAGCTCACGTTCAAGGAGCTGGAGGCGGCCCAGACCCCGCGCTCCCTGGACGACGTCGACGCCGCGGTGGTCAACGGCAACTACGCCATCGAGGCCGACCTCAAGCCCGCGAAGGACGCCCTCCTCCTGGAGACCGCCGAGGGCAACCCGAACAACAACCTCCTCGCCGTAAAGGAGGGCCAGGAGGACGACCCGCGCGTGAAGAAGCTCGCGGAGCTCCTCACCTCCCCCGAGGTGAAGAAGTTCATCGAGGACAAGTACGCCGGTTCCGTCCTCGCCTCCTTCTGATCCGGTCCCGCGCCACCCACGGGGTCCACTCCGCTGCACGGTGGAGGCACCCCCACGCCGCTCGGGCAGTGGGGGAGGACCCCGTGGTGCGGTTCAGTGCTTTCATGCTGCATGCTGGGCAGTTCAGCAGCACCCGACGGTCTCTCAGGTTACGGAGCGGCGCATGGCGAGCACCTTCCCCAACATCTCCATCAGCACGGAGCGGTTGGTGCTGCGTCCCCTCGACACGGACGACGTCCCCGCCCTCGCCGAGATGATGAACGACGAGCAGGTCGCCGCCTGGACCGACGTCCCCCGGCCCTTCACCGAAGAGACCGCGCGCACCTGGATCACCGAGTACGCCCCCGCCGAACGCTCGGCCGGCAACGGACTGGCCCTCGCCGTCACCGAGTTCCTCACCCAGCGCCTGGTCGGCCTCATCCAGCTCACCAGGACCAACTGGCACGTACGCTCCACCGAGATGTCCTACATCGTCGCCCCCTGGGCGCGCGGTGAGGGCTACGCCTCCGAGGCCGCGCTGGCCACCGCACAGTGGCTCTTCGGCGACCAGAAGTTCGAACGCGTCGAACTGCGCACCGCCGCCGCCAACACCGCCTCGCAGCAGGTCGCCCAGAGGATCGGCTGCATCAGCGAGGGCGTACTGCGCAACGCCTGCATAGCCCACGTCCGCGTCGAAGGCGGCGGCTGGAGCGACGTACGCACCGACTTCATCGTGTGGAGCCTGCTGCCCGAGGACATCGAGGGCGCGGACGGACGACTCGCCGACACCGGCGGATTCACCCAGTACACGGACTGGAACTGACCTCCGGACCGGGCACCGACGGTGTGATCGGTGACCGCACCAGGTAGTCTCACGGAGCCCGCCCCGCGGCGGGACAGCCGACGACGACCTGCGCAAACCTCAGGAGACTGACGACGATGGCCGACCGGGTCACGGTGATCGGCTGGGACGGTTCGCCGCTGACGACCGCGGCCCGCGCCGCGCTGGGCGCCGCCACACTGGTGGCCGGCGCCGCCCACCACCTGGCACTGCCCGAGGTGCCTCCCGGCGCCGAGCGCATCCGGCTCGGCTCCGTCGCCCTCGCCGCCCGCCGTATCGCAGCCCACCGCGGCACCGCGGTCGTCCTCGCCGACGGCGACCCCGGCTTCTTCGGTGTCGTACGGTCCCTGCGCGCACCCGAGTTCGGCCTCGAGGTCGAGGTCGTCCCCGGCGTCTCCTCCGTCGCCTCCGCCTTCGCCCGTGCCGGGATGCCCTGGGACGACGCCCACGTGGTCGTCGCGCACCCGCGTACTCTGCGACGCGCGGTGAACGTGTGCCGGGCCCACCCCAAGGTGGCGGTTCTCACCTCGCCCGGGGCCGGTCCCGCCGAGCTGGGCCTGCTGATGGAGGGCGTCCACCGCACCTTCGTCATCTGCGAGGAACTCGGCACCGAGCGCGAGCGGGTCAGCGTCGTCACCTCCGACAAGGCCGCCGACCACACCTGGCGCGACCCCAACGTCGTCATCGTCGTCGGCGGCCGGGCCGCCGCCGGTGAGTCCGGCGGCTGGCTCGCCGGACGCGACCCCTCCGCCGGCCCCCGCGGCTGGTCGCTGCCGGCCGAGGAGTGCGGTGCCGACCTCGGCGAGGGCGAGCGGGAACCGCTGCGCGTCTCCCAACTCGCCCGGCTCGGGCCGCGGATCGGTGACCTCGTCTGGGACATCGGCTGCGGAAGCGGAGCCTTCGCCACCGAGGCGGCCCGCGCGGGCGCCGCCGTCATCGCCGTCGACAGCGATCCGCGCGCCTGCACCCGCACCGAGTCCACCGCCCGTCGGCACGGGGTCCAGCTCCAGATCGTGCACGGCACCGCCCCGCACGTCCTGGAGGACCTCCCCGAGCCGGACGTCGTCCGGGTCGGCGGAGGGGGAGCGGGCGTCGTCTCCGCGGTCGCCGACCGCCGTCCGCAGCGCATCGTCACGCACGCCGCCACCCGCGACGGGGCCGAACTCATCGGCCGGAACCTGGCCGAGCACGGCTACCGGGTCGAGTGCGCCCTGCTGCAGTCCGTCGAACTCGACACGAGTGCCTGGACGGAGAAGGAACGGAGCGTCGCGTTCCTGCTCAGCGGGGTGCTGCCCGCGCGCGACGACTGAGCCGATCGCCGTCCCCGTGATCGGATTGTCCGACCATGCGAGGTAGGCTGGCCGATCGTTGTACCGCACCCGGGCACCCGGCGCTTCGTCAGCCAATGTCCGGAAAACGCGCCCGTTTTGGGGTGGGTCGTGGTACGGCGGGAACCGGAGGACGCGCAACGTGGCGCAGTCCACAGCGGAACCGTCGCCGATCAAGCTGACGCGACGGCCCTACGGCCGCGAGAATGACGGTGAAGGGCTTTGTCGCCCTTCTCGGACGGGCTGTTCGTGCCGCTGGGGACGCACGCTCGTTCTTCAGAGTGGGGCGGTCGGTGCGCCGTTCCGGGTGAGCTGGTCGTAGGAGCACTAACCGATGGGCGAGGGGTACGCATGACCGACACCGGCCAGGTCCCGGGCGAGGGACTGCCGGAGAACGCAGGCATGGTGGAGCAGCCGGGCGTCCCCGCGCCCGACGCGTACACCTACCTCTCCGACAGCCCCGCCGAGGAAGAGGATTTGCTGCTGCCCGGCGCCCAGAGCGCCTGGGGCAACGAGATCGCCCCGCCCGCGCCCGAGCCGGTCGTCGAGACCGTGCACCAGCCGGGTCCGCACGAGACGGCCGGCCGCGACAGCGGCTCGGTCGACCTCGGCGGCGTCCGGCTCCCCGAGCCGCCCGCGCCGCGCCGCCCGCTGCACCTCGGCCCGCCCATCCCCCGTGTCAACGCCGGTCCGGTGCGCTCCCTGGCCGACCGCGGTCCCGCCGACGTGCCGGTCCGCCAGGCCGGTCCGCCGTCCCTCGGCCCGGAGTACCTCGACGTCCCGCACGCGCGGGAGGCGGCGGCGCCGCAGGCCGCGGCGCCCTGGGGCGCGCAGCCCGCGGTGGCCGCGGAAACGGTTGTTCCCGCTCCGGATCCGGTGGATGCGGCCCAGGCGGTCGTGACCCGCGTCGCCACGGAGGCGGGAGCGGTGCAACAGGACACCGAGGGTGCCGCTGTCGCCGCCGTGGCTGCCGCCGGCGGCAGCGAGGCGGTGCCGAGCGTTTCGGCAGAGGGCGGGGAACAGGGGCCCGTCCCGGTCCCGGCCGCGGATCACGGGCTGCCCGGTACACCTGCCGCCGAGCCCGTGCAGGGAACCGAGGCGCCGCAGACCGCCCAGGCGCCCGGACCCGCGCCCACAGCATCCGCCGAGGCCGCGGCTCCGGAGCATGTCCGGGAAGCGGAAGCGGAAGCGCCGCAGACCGCCGAAGCGCCGCCCGTCGAGCCCACGGCACCGGAGCACACCCAGGCGGCCGAGGCGCCGCAGGCCGGTCGGCCTCCGTTCGCCGTGCCGGACTCCGCTCAGACCGCCGGGGTCGTGCAGGCTGCCGTTTCCGGGTACGCCCCGGGGACGGACGCTTCCCACGGTGCCGGGGTGCCGGGCCTCGCCCCCGCGGCGCCGCAGACCGTTGAAGCTGCGGACGCGGAGCCGGCCGTGCCGGCGCAAGGCGCCCAGGCACCGGGCGCGGTGGCCGTTGCTCCGGAGCACCTCCAGGAGGCCGGGGCCCCGCAGGCTGTTCAGCCGTCCGAGCCGCAGGCCGCGGCGTCGGAGCCCGTGCCGCAGGCTGTCGAGGTCCCGCAGTCCGGTCAGGTGTCGGACGGCGAGGGTGTTGTGCCGCAGGCTGTCGAGGTCCCGCAGTCCGGTCAGGTGTCGGACGGCGAGGGTGTTGTGCCGCAGGCTGTCGAGGTCCCGCAGTCCGGTCAGGTGTCGGACGGCGAGGGCGTCGTGCCGCAGGCTGCCGAGGTCCCGCAGTCCGGTCAGGTGTCGGACGGCGAGGGCGTCGTGCCGCAGGCTGCCGAGGCGGTCGGCACGGGGACCGCCGAAGAGCCCGAGGCAGTCCAGGTCGTTCCGGCGCCGGACGCGGAGGCTCTCGCTCCGGAGCCCGTCCGGACGTCCGGTGCCTCCCCGGACGTTCCCGCGCCGGGGGCCGACACCGCCGTACTCCCCGGTGCTCCCGCCGCGGAGGCGGACGGCACCGCGGGCGAAGCCGCGCCCCCCGCTTCCGGGGCGACGGGCGACGAAGTCCTCGCGGAGGCACTCACCCCCGAGGCCCCGGCCGCCGCCGGACCGGAGGCACCCCATACCGGCGGCGGGGCGGCCGACGCCGTTCCCGTGACCGGCACGGCCGTGCCCGAGCCCGAGCCCGACGCGACCCCGGTCCAGGGCTCCCAGCAGGCCCCCGCCACCCCCCTGGCCGCAGCCGTCCCCCCGGAGCCCGAGCCGGACCGGCCCGCGGGGGAGTCCGTCCCCGTGGACGGCGCCGTGCCCACCACCCCCCACCTCGCGCCGACCCCGCCCCAGGGCGTGGCCGTCCCCGCCGGGGGAGGACCCCGCGAGGCGGACGCCGAACCCGCGCAGAACCCGGACGACCTCGACACCCGGGGCGCCGGCGTGGACACGGAAGCCGCGCAGCCCGCCGGTCCGGCCGCCCCCGGCTACGACGACGCCGAGCGCGAGGCCGTGCTGAAGGTCATGCGCGAGCGCCGGGACATCCGCAACGGCTTCCGCAGCGACCCCATCCCGCACGAGGTGCTGCTCCGCGTCCTGGAGGCCGCCCACACCGCGCCCTCCGTCGGCCACTCGCAGCCCTGGGACTTCGTCGTCATCCGCTCCGCCGAGACCCGGCGCAGCATGCACGAACTGGCCATGCGCCAGCGCGACGCCTACGCCAAGTCCCTGCCCAAGGGCCGGGCGAAGCAGTTCAAGGAACTGAAGATCGAGGCCATCCTCGACACACCCGTGAACATCGTCGTCACCGCCGACCCGACCCGCGGCGGCCGTCACACCCTCGGCCGCCACACCCAGCCCCGGATGGCGCCGTACTCCTCCGCGCTCGCCGTGGAGAACCTCTGGCTCGCCGCCCGCGCCGAGGGCCTCGGCGTCGGCTGGGTCAGCTTCTTCGACGAGCGCGAGATGGTCCGCGCGCTGGGGCTCCCCGAGCACCTGGAGGTCGTCGCCTACCTGTGCGTGGGCTACGTCGACGAGTTCCCGGACGAGCCCGAGCTGATGCAGGCCGGCTGGTCCAAGCGCCGCCCGCTGTCCTGGGTCGTGCACGAGGAGACGTACGGCCGTCGCGCCCTGCCCGGAGAGGACCCCCACGACCTGCTCGCCGAGACCGTCGCACAGATCCGCCCGCTGGACGCCAAGGCGCTCGGCGAGGCGTGGGAGCGTCAGAAGCGCATGACCAAGCCGGCCGGGGCGCTCGGCATGCTGGAGATCATCTCCGCCCAGCTCTCCGGCCTGTCCCGCCAGTGCCCGCCGCCCGTCCCGGAGCCCGCGGCCGTCGCGATCTTCGCCGGCGACCACGGGGTGCACGCCCAGGGCGTCACCCCCTGGCCGCAGGAGGTCACCGCCCAGATGGTGGCCAACTTCCTCGGCGGGGGGGCGGTCTGCAACGCCTTCGCCGCCCAGGTCGGCGCCGAGGTCTGCGTCGTCGACGTGGGCGTCTCCTCCGACCTCCCGGCCACCCCCGGACTGCTGCCGCGCAAGATCCGCGCCGGCACGTCCGACATGACCACCGGGCCCGCGATGACCCGCGAGGAGGCCAAGAAGGCCATCGAGGTCGGCATCGAGACCGCCCGCGACCTGGTCGCGGCCGGCAACAAGGCCCTCCTCACCGGCGAGATGGGCATCGCGAACACCACCGCGTCCGCCGCCCTCATCTCCGTCTTCACCGGCGCCGACCCGGCCGAGGTCACCGGCCGCGGCACCGGCATCAACGACGAGACCCTCGCCCGCAAGACCGAGGTCGTGCGCCGCGCCCTCGAACTCCACCAGCCGGACCCGGCCGATCCCGTCGGCGTCCTGGCCGCCGTCGGCGGCTTCGAGCACGCCGCCATGGTCGGCCTGCTCCTCGGCGGCGCGTCGCTGCGTACGCCGGTGATCCTGGACGGCGTCAGCGCCGGCGCCGCCGCCCTGGTGGCCCGGGCCATCGCCCCCGAGGTCCTGGCCGCCTGCATCGCGGGTCACCGCAGCGCCGAGCCCGGTCACGTCGCCGCCCTCAACAAACTGGGCCTGCGCCCCCTGGTCGACCTCGACCTCCGCCTCGGCGAGGGCACGGGCGCGCTCCTGGCGCTCCCGCTGGTCCAGAGCACGGCCCGAGCCATGCACGAGGTGGCGACCTTCGATTCGGCCGGGGTGACCGAGAAGTAGCCTGGACGGCTGTGGACGATCGTTCCGCAGAGCGAAACGGGCGGGCACAGCCGTCCACCCACCCGCACGTGCGGGGCCGCCGGGCAGCGCCCCGGTTCCGGGAAGGGGCGGGGAAAACACCCCACCCACCCCGGCCCCTCCGGACGCGCGCTTAAAATCCCCACGTCAGGCCCGCTCCGAAGCCGCAGCGTGCCCGCTGACCCACCGCTTGTCCGAGGAGCCTCACCTGATGGCCGAACACCCCGCCTACCCCGTAGGCCTCCGCCTCACCGGCCGCCGGGTCGTCGTCCTCGGCGGCGGCCAGGTCGCCCAGCGCCGCCTCCCCGCCCTGATCGCGGCCGGCGCCGACATCCACCTCGTCTCCCCCGAGGCCACTCCCTCCGTGGAGGCCATGGCGGAGGCCGGCGAGATCACCTGGCACCGGCGCCCCTACACCGAGGGCGACCTCGCGACCGCCTGGTACGCCCTCATCGCCACCAGCGACACCGAGGCGAACACCCGCGCCTCCGCCGAGGCGGAGGCGCACCGCGTGTGGTGCGTCCGCTCGGACGACGCCGACGCGGCGACGGCGTGGACCCCGGCCACGGGCACCAGCGAGGGCGTCACGGTGGCCGTCCTCACGACGGAGGCGCGCGGCCGCGACCCCCGCCACACCGCCGCCATCCGCGACGCCGTGGTCGAGGGACTGCGCGACGGCACCCTCGTCGCCCCGCACCACCGCACCCGCACCCCCGGCGTCGCACTCGTCGGCGGCGGCCCCGGCGACCCGGATCTGATCACCGTGCGCGGCCGCCGCCTGCTCGCCGAGGCCGACGTCGTCATCGCCGACCGGCTCGGCCCGCGGGACCTGCTCGCCGAACTCCCGCCGCACGTCGAGGTGATCGACGCGGCGAAGATCCCCTACGGCCGTTTCATGGCCCAGGAGGCCATCAACAACGCGCTGGTCGAGCACGCCAAGCAGGGCAGGTCGGTGGTCCGGCTCAAGGGCGGCGACCCGTACGTCTTCGGCCGCGGCATGGAGGAGCTCCACGCGCTCGCCGAGGCGGGCATCCCCTGCACCGTCGTCCCTGGCATCTCCAGCTCCATCTCGGTCCCGGGCGCGGCCGGCATCCCCGTCACCCACCGCGGTGTGGCGCACGAGTTCACCGTGGTCAGTGGTCACGTCGCCCCCGACGACGAGCGCTCCCTGGTCGACTGGCCGTCACTGGCGAAGCTGACCGGCACCCTCGTCGTGCTCATGGGCGTCGACAAGATCGGCCGGATCGCGGAGACCCTGGTCGCCAACGGCAAGTCCCCGGACACCCCGGTCGCCCTCGTCCAGGAGGGCACCACGGCCGCCCAGCGCCGGGTCGACGCCACCCTCGCCACGGTCGCCGAAACGGCCGCCGCCCAGGGGGTCAAGCCGCCGGCCGTCATCGTCATCGGCGAGGTCGTCGCCGTGGGCCCACGCGGGACGGCGTGACATGGCCGAACCCATCACCGTCGACGACCCCGCCGACCCGCGGCTGCACGACTACACCGGCCTGACCGACGTGGAACTGCGCCGCCGCCGCGAACCCGCCGAGGGACTGTTCATCGCCGAGGGCGAGAAGGTCATCAGGCGCGCCGGGGAAGCGGGCTACGCGATGCGGTCGATGCTGCTGTCCGCGAAGTGGGTCGACGTCATGCACGACGTCATCGACCGGGCCACCGCCCCGGTGTACGTCGTCGACCCCGCGCTCGCCGAACAGGTCACCGGATACCACGTGCACCGCGGCGCGCTCGCCTCCATGCAGCGCACACCGCTGCCCGCGGCGGCCGACGTGCTCCGGACCGCCCACCGCGTCGTCGTCATGGAGTCGGTCAACGACCACACCAACGTCGGCGCGATCTTCCGCTCCGCGGCGGCCCTCGGAATGGACGCCGTCCTGCTCTCCCCGGACTGCGCCGATCCCCTCTACCGCCGCAGCGTCAAGGTCTCCATGGGCGCGGTCTTCTCCGTGCCGTACGCCCGTGTCGACACCTGGCCCGGGGGACTGGAGACGGTGCGCGAGGCCGGGTTCGAGCTGCTCGCCCTCACTCCCGGCGAGAAGGCCCGGACCCTGGACGAGGTGGCGCCGCACCGTATGGACCGGGTGGCCCTGATGCTGGGCGCGGAAGGAGCCGGTCTGTCCGACCGGGCCCTGGCCGCCGCCGACGAACGGGTCCGCATCCCGATGTCGCACGGCGTCGACTCCCTCAACGTGGGGGCCGCGGCGGCGGTCGCCTTCTACGCGGTGGCCACGGGGCGTTCGCGGGAGTAGCGGCTCCGGACGCGGCGGGCCGGGTGAGTCCCCGCCGCTGCCGGGCACTCACCCGGAGCCCTGGCACCCCTGCACCAGCGCGATGCCGAGCGCGACGAACAGCGTCACGACGACGAACACGAACAGCCGCTGCCTGAGCAGGCGCGGATTGGCCGGTCGCAGACCGGTCCCGGTCGTCCGGGGCGCCGGGCGACGGGCACCGGTGCCGGACCGCGTGGTGTTCCGGGACGCCGACGTGGGGCGCGGCCCGGACCGGGACGGCGTGCCTCCGCGCGGGGAGCTGTCGCGCGCGGAGCCGCCGCGCGAAGGGGGCACGCCCTGGGTGCTCCGCCCGGGAGACGAACCTCTGTTCCTGGGCGCGGGACCGCGTCCGCGTGGCGGCGGGGTCCCCTGGCCGTCCTGCCGGCGCCGCGCCCGCTCCGGGTAGGTGTCCGCGAGGCGTCCGGTGGGCCGCTCCGTCTCGGCGCCGCGCGGGGCAGGCGGGCGCACGTCGGCGAGCCCCTGGGCCTCCCGCGCGGCGATCTCCTTGAGCCGCAGCGACAGCTGGAGCGTGCTGGGCCGTTCCTCCGGGTCCTTCGCCAGGCACGCGCGGACGAGCGGGGCCAGGGCGTCCGGGACACCGTGCAGCTGGGCCTCCTCGTGCACCACGCGGTACAGCATCACCTCGGAACTGCCGTGCCCGAAGGGCGAGTCGCCCATCGCCGCGTACGCGAGCGTGGCGCCCAGCGAGAACACGTCCGTGGCCGGGGTGACGGCCGCGCCGCGCACCTGCTCCGGGGCGAGGAAGCCGGGCGAGCCGACCGCCGTGCCGACGTGCGTGAGCGTCGACGCGCCGGTCGCCCACGCGATGCCGAAGTCGATGATCCGCGGCCCCTTCGGGGACAGCAGGATGTTGGACGGCTTGAGGTCCCGGTGCACCACACCGGCCTCGTGCACGGCGACCAGCCCTTCGGAGAGGGCCGCGCCGACGGCGGCGACGTCGGCCGCGTTGAGCGGCCCCTCGTCGGCGACCTTGTCGTGCAGCGAGGGCCCCGGCACGTACTGCGTGGCGAACCAGGGACGGTCCGCGTCGAGGTCCGCGGCCACCAGCCGGGCCGTACAGCCGCCGCGGATGCGGCGGGCCGCCGAGACCTCGCGCGCGAACCGCGAGCGGAACTCCTGGTCCTCGGCCAGGTCGGGCCGGATGACCTTCAGCGCGACCCGCTGTCCCTTCTTGTCGGAGCCCAGGTAGACCACGCCCATCCCGCCCGCGCCGAGTCGTCGGTGGAGCCTGAAAGAGCCGACGACGCGCGGGTCCTCGCGCCTCAGGCGCATCATCGCCATGTTCATCCCCGCTGCCCGGTCCTGTGACGTGCCACAGCTTACGTTTCCACGGCCGCCCGTGCGCAGAGGCCGCGCCCTCTCGGAGCGGTGGATTGTCAGTGGGGGGTGGGAGACTCGAAGGGTGGTCAGGGAACGCGCGGGCACACCTGGTTCGCGCGGACGGTGATCCCAACCACCCGACGGTGAAGGGGGATTGATCACGTGAAGGGTGACCGTGTGGAGATCGTCGTGGACGCGGGGGACACGACGCGCACGTACGAGGTGGTGGCGAGCAGGGCGGGGCGCCGGGTCGAGGCGGCGGTGCGGCGAGGGGTGGTGGAAGTGAGCGAAGTCACCCGAACCGGGGCCGTGGTGCGGACGGCCCGATTCACGGCGAATCGGGTGCTCGCGCTGGTGGAGCAGCCGGTGCCGCGGGAGGACGGCTCGGAGAAAGCCGGGCAGAGCGGGCGGCCCTTCGGGGATGTCCCTGAGATGCAGGGACCCGTCTCCACCCAGGGGAGTACACCGAGGGGAAGGGCTCATCCTCCGGGAGGCCCGGCAATCGGTACGAGGGCATGACGCCGGGGGAGGCCCCGACGCCTAGATTCGAGGTCAAGCGGCGGGTGCAGTACTCGTCCCCCGAGGTCAGACGCCCGCCGCTGTCGACGACAACGGAAACGGCCAGGAGAGGAACCATGGCGTACACGGCACCGCGGACACTGATCCGCACGCGGGAGCGTGGCGAGGGGCGTCGCCATCCGCTGGTGGCGACGCTGATGGCCCTGCCCCTGGCGGTCCTGCTCCTCCTCGTCTTCGACGGGTGGGAGACGGTGGCCACACAGGCGTCGTCCGTGGGCGAGATGCTGGGGCGCTGAACGGCGGCCCCAGGCCCGGAAGAGCGGTCCGGGCGGGGACATCCACCCATGAGACCCCGTGGGGACGGGGACGTGGCGGACGGCAGAATGCCGGCGCAGCTGGGGAGCTGCGCCGGCATTGCCCTGCCCGCGCGGTTCCGGGGGCGAGCGTGGATCCCACGGGTCCGCGCAACCCACCCCCGGCTACCCTCGCCCCGTGACCACGGACCTCCTCCCCGCCCTGACCGCCCACGTCAGGGCGGCGGCCCACCCGAACCACCACACCTGCCGCTGCACCACCGCCACCCTCGCCGCCCGCGAGGACGCCGCCGTCGTACGGCACGCCGGCACCGTCGCCAAGGCCCACGCCCCCGGCGCCGACGCCGCCGAGCTGGCCCTCCGCCTCACCGTGGCCGCCCGGCTCCCCGGCGTCCTCCTCCCCCCGCTCGCCCCGACCCCCGCCGAACTGCACGGACGGCTCGTCACCCACTGGCCGTACGGCACTCCCGTGGACCCCGACGACCCGGACGCCGCTCCCTGGGAAGCCGCGGCCACCCTCCTCGCCCGCCTGCACCGGACCCCCGCCCCCACCGCCGTACCCCCCATGCGCGGCCCCGCCAAGGCCGCCCATGCCGTCGCCCTCCTCCGCGCCGCCCCCCGCCATCCCGCCACCGCCGCCGTACGGCACGCCTGGGCCGCCCTCCCGCCCTGGGCCCGTGGCGAGGCCTCCGCGCCGGACACCGTCACCGCCCTCTGTCACGGCGACTTCCACCTCGGTCAGCTCATACGCCACCCCGCGCGCGGCGGCCCCTGGCTGCTCATCGACGTCGACGACCTCGGCACGGGCGCACCGGCGTGGGACCTGGCCCGTCCGGCGGCCTGGTACGCCTGCGGACTGCTCGCCCCCGACGAGTGGCGCCGCTTCCTGACCGCCTACCGCGCGGCCGGCGGTCCGGCCGTACCGTCCGAAGGTGACCCCTGGACCGTGCTGGACGTCCCGGCCCGCGCCCTCACGGTCCAGACCGCGGCCCGCGCCGTCACCAGGGCCGTCGCGGCCGGGCGGCCCCTGGACGAGGTGGAGCAGTCACTGGTCGACGCCTGCGCGCGCATGGGTTCCGTCCGCCCCGCCGCCCCGTCCGGTGGAGCGGAAGTTCCGTGAAGCAGGGTGCAACCGATCCACAGCCGGACGGAGTCTGTTCTGGCGATATGTGAAGCAGGAACGACCGGCCGGGAGTTGAACCGATCATGCAGTGTCCGAAGTGCCGTGCCCCGATGCACACCCACAACCGCAACGGCGTCCAGATCGAGCAGTGCAGCGGGTGCCGGGGCATCTTCCTCGACTACGGCGAGCTGGAGTCGCTGACCCGGCTGGAGGCCCAGTGGTCGCAGCCCGCGCCGCCGGCCCCGGCCGCCCCGCCGCCGTACCCGGCCGCCCCACAGGCGTACCCGGCCGCCCCGCAGGCGTACCCGGCCGCGCCGGCTCCCGCCTGGGGTGCTCCCCACGGCCATCACGGTCACCACCGCCAGAAGAGCTTCGGGCGCATGCTCTTCTCCAGCTGACGGACGCACGACGAAGCCCCCGGTCGGGCGACCGGGGGCTTCGGGGTTGTGGACGATACTGGGATTGAACCAGTGACCTCTTCCGTGTCAGGGAAGCGCTCTCCCGCTGAGCTAATCGTCCTCGGGGCCACGATCACTCCATGGAGCGGATCGTGGGCACTGCGTGCGCGATACTGGGATTGAACCAGTGACCTCTTCCGTGTCAGGGAAGCGCTCTCCCGCTGAGCTAATCGCGCGGGGGATCCGGAGATCCAGGATCCGGGGATCCAGTGGACGATACTGGGATTGAACCAGTGACCTCTTCCGTGTCAGGGAAGCGCTCTCCCGCTGAGCTAATCGTCCTTGGAGGTGGAGACGGGATTTGAACCCGTGTAGACGGCTTTGCAGGCCGTTGCCTCGCCTCTCGGCCACTCCACCAGGAGTGCAGGGGACCGGGAGGCCCCCTCTTCCTTCGAGCGGACGACGAGGCTCGAACTCGCGACCTCAACCTTGGCAAGGTTGCGCTCTACCAACTGAGCTACGTCCGCCTGTCGTTTCGGTCGGCTTGCGCTTCCCGGCGACGAACTGAACTCTAGCGGATTCCGGGGCCAGCACAAAAACCCGTTTGTGCAGCGTGCTGCGCTGCGCCCGCCCGCGGACGTGCCCGGGCCGCCGGAACGGCGCCCGCCATAGACTCGTCGCGTGCTGGACCTGCCCCCTCTCGTCCGTTTCGGCGACCGCGTCGCCACCGGACTCCTCGACGTCACCGACGATCCCGCCGCCCTGGACTCCGCGGGGTTCTGGGCCGTCGCCGCAGACTTCGAGGGCCGCCTGACCTGCGCCCGCTTCCGGGAGGTCCGGGAGCAGCCGGTTCCCGCCCCCGTGCCGGGGGCCTGGCGGGGGCCGGCGGCCGGCGACTGGACGTCCTCGCTCGACCGCGGCGCGTACACGGCGGCCGTACGTCGTATCCGCGACCACATAGCCGCCGGAGAGGTGTACCAGGCGAACCTCTGCCGCGTCCTGTCCGCGCCGGTGCCCTCCGACGCCGACGTAGACGCCCTCACCGCGCTGCTCGCCCGGGGCAATCCGGCGCCGTATGCCGGAACGATTCGTCTGCCCAGCCACGGGGTGGAGATCGCCACCGCCTCGCCCGAACTGTTCCTGCGGCGGGACGGCCGGGTCGTCGAGTCCGGACCGATCAAGGGCACCGGGCGCACCGAGGCCGACCTGCTGGAGAAGGACTACGCCGAGAACGTGATGATCGTCGACCTGGTCCGCAACGACGTCGGACAGGTCTGCGGCACCGGCACGGTGACCGTGCCCGACCTGTGCGCCGTCGAGAAGCACCCGGGGCTGGTCCACCTCGTGTCGACCGTGCGGGGCGAGCTGCGGGACGGCGCGGGATGGCCCGAGCTGCTCGGCGCCGCCTTCCCGCCCGGCTCCGTCACCGGCGCGCCCAAGTCCAGCGCGCTGCGGATCATCGACGCGCTGGAGACGGCGCCCCGCGGCCCGTACTGCGGCGGTATCGGCTGGGTCGACGCGGACCGCGGCACCGGTGTGCTCGCGGTGGGCATCCGCACCTTCTGGATCGACCGGGCCGCGGGCGGCGGCACCGTTCTGAGGTTCGGCGCCGGCGCCGGGATCACCTGGGGCTCCGACCCAGAGGGGGAGTGGCGGGAGACCGAACTGAAGGCCTCCCGGCTGCTCGCGGTAGCGTCGGGGACGTACGAGATGAGGGAAGGGACCCAGAGGTGAAGATCTGGCTCGACGGCGGGCTGCAGGACATCGAGTCCGCCCGCGTCTCCGTCCTCGATCACGGACTGACCGTGGGCGACGGCATCTTCGAGACGGTGAAGGCCGTGCACGGACGTCCGTTCGCGCTCACCCGGCACCTCGACCGGCTGACCCGGTCGGCCCGCGGGCTCGGGCTGCCCGACCCCGACCTCGACGAGGTCCGCCGTGCCTGCGCCGCCGTCCTCGAGGCCAACCCGATGCCGCTCGGCCGGCTGCGCCTCACCTACACCGGCGGTCACGGCCCGCTCGGCTCCGACCGCGGCGACCGCGGTCCGACCCTCGTGGTCGCCCTCGGCGGGACCACCCGCCGCCCCGACTCCACCGCCGTCGTCACGGCCCCCTGGACGCGCAACGAACGCGGCGCGCTCACCGGCCTGAAGACCACCTCGTACGCCGAGAACGTCCTCGCCCTCGCCCGCGCCCGTGAGCGGGGCGCGTCCGAGGCGCTGTTCGGCAACACCGTCGGACAGCTCTGCGAGGGCACCGGGTCGAACGTCTTCGTCGTCCTCGACGGCGAGCTCCACACCCCGCCGCTCGCCTCCGGCTGCCTCGCCGGGATCACCCGCGCCCTCGTCGTCGAGTGGACCGGAGCCGAGGAGACCGACCTGCCGCTGGACGTCCTGGAACGGGCAGAGGAGGTCTTCCTCACCTCCACCCTGCGCGACGTCCAGGCCGTGCACCGCGTCGACGGCCGCGAACTGCCCGGCACCCCCGGCCCGGTGACCGCCAAGGCCATGCGGATCTTCGACGAGCGCTCCGGGGCCGACCTCGACCCGTGACGGACCCGGAATTCGGCTGACCCGGGGCGACGGGCGGGTGGGTGGGGCGGGTCCGTAGGGCTCTCGGTCGAGGGTGGTGGTGGGCGACGGGCGGGTGGGAGGGGCGGGTCCGTAGGGCTCTCGGTCGAGGGTGGTGGTGGGCGACGGGCGGGCGGGTAGAACACCCTCGATGACCACCACCCTGCGGCCGGTCGAGCCGCTTCAGCAGAACCCCGACGGTACGCGTTCGCGCCGCTACCAGGTGTGCGTGAACAGCCGTCCCGTCGGGACGGTCCACCTCGGCACCCATCCCGTCTTCGGCGACTCCGTGGCCCGGATCATGAGCCTGTGCATCGAGGAGCCGGACCGCCGGCGCGGCCGGGGCACGGTGGCCGCGCTCGCCGCGGAGGAGGCGGCGCGCGGCTGGGGGTGCCGCCGTATCGAGGTGACGGTCCCCGCCGACGCCCGGGCCGCCCTCGGACTCGCCACGGCGCTCGGCTACGTCGTGCGCAACCGGGCCATGGAGAAGGCTCTCCCGGACGCCCCGCCGACGCTCCCGGAGGGCACCGTGGCCCGGCCCATGACGGAGGGCGAGTTCGGACCCTGGTCGGCCAAGGGCCAGGAGGACTACGCGGGGGACTGGATCCGGCGCGGGGTGCCGGAGGCCGAGGCCCGGGCCAAGGCGGCGAACGACCACGCCGTGCTGCTGCCCGACGGCCGGGCCACCGAGGGCATGCTCTTCAGCGTCCTCGAGCACGAGGGCACGCCCGTGGGCACCCTGTGGCTGTCGGTGCGCGGGGAGCGGGCCTACGTCTTCGACGTCGAGGCCGGCGCGGCCCACCGCGGCCGGGGGCACGGACGTGCGCTCATGCTGCTTGCCGAGGCCCAGTCGGTCGCCGCGGGCAACCGGGCCATCGGGCTCAACGTGTTCGCCGGGAACGCCCCGGCCGAGCGGCTCTACGACTCGCTCGGCTACGGCACGACGCGGTACTCGCTGTACAAGCCGCTCCTGTGAGGGCGGGCGGGACCCGCGGGCCCCGGGGTCAGCCCTCCCGCTCGGCCAGCAGCCGGTCCGCGATCTCCTCGACGCGCTCGCGCAGCCCCTCCTGGCTCTTGCCGCCGTCGAGGCGCTCACCGCCGATGACGTACGTCGGGGTGCCCGTCACTCCGATCGCCTTGCCCTCGGCCTGGTCCGTGTCCACGATCAGGATGTGCCGTCCGTCGATCAGCGCGGTGTCGAACTCCTCGGCGTCCAGACCGAGTTCCCGGGCGATCTCGACGAGGAAGGCCTCTCCTTGGAGATCCAGTTCCTCGACCCGCCCCAGCACGGCCTCGACGTACGGCCATCCCCGCCCCTGCTCCAGTGCCTCCTCGGCGGCCTGGGCGGCGGCGAACGAGTGCTTGTGCTTCTCCAGCGGGAAGTGCCGCAGCCGCAGCTCCAGGCGGTCGCCGTAGCGGGCCCGCAGGGCGCGGAGGTCGTCGAGGGCGCTCCGGCAGTCCGGACACTGCAGCTCGCACCAGACGTCGAGGACGGGGGCGGCGGGACGGGCGGGGGAGGAGTCACTCATGGGCACAGTCTCCCAGCCGGGCCGCCTGTCACCCAATCGGGCGCAGGACGTTCCGGGGGCGGGTCCGGGACCGAGGGCGGACCCGTCTCCCGGTCCGTCCGGCGGCGGAGTCCGCGGTGGGCGCCCACCGGCACCTGCGGAGGAGCGACGACCCGGAGATGTCCCTGATGTCCGGTCGGAACATGGCCCGGCGGGGCCCTGCGGGTGCAGGATGGAAGAGACGAAGCGCCAGAGCGCCCCACCTGCCTGGAGGACCGGATGATTGCCGAGACCGTCTGTTCCGCCGTCTCCGCGGCAGGCCTGGGCATCGCGGCGATCGCGGCCTACCGCAAACGCTTCCTCGCGGCCGCCCGCATCGCCGCCTATGCGCTCGTGCCCCTCGGGCTGGTGATGACCGGCGTCGTCGACTGGCTGGCCGACACCGCCTTCAGCCCGACGGCCTGGGCCGGCTTCGGACTGCTCGGCCTGTCCTGGGCGTTGTTCGCGACCACTCGCACCGTGGAGCGGCGGCGCGGCGGCACCCGCAAGGCCGCGCGGGCCGACGCGCGACCGGAGGCGATGGCGCCCGGGGCCTCCGCGCCCTCCCTGGGGCAGGGATCCCGCCCGGCGGCCCGTCCCGCCCCCGCCTCCCGGGGCGAGGACGACTTCAGCGACATCGAGGCCATCCTCAAGAAGCACGGCATATGACGGCGACGCACCACGGCTGAGCGCACGCGACCGGCGGAAACGTCACAGGGCGTCGAGGAGTGCCCGGAAACGGTCACAACCCGAACGGTAGGTCGCGGAATCGGCGAGCTCGCATTCACTCCGTGAGTGTTGATCGCGTCGGGTGCCCTCGATGCGCCATCATCGCCGCGAGATGCTGGACACGACACAGAGCGATGCCGCGCCGCAGCAGGACGAGCCGCGTGGATGCCTCTTCGCCCTTTCCCAGCCACCGCTGATGATCTTCCTGGCGGTGATCGGGTGTCTGCTGCTCACGGCTGCCCTGCACGACCTGCTGTGGCTGTGAGCCGTACCCGCGGTACCCGGCGTCACCCGTCGGGACCGCGTCGGCACGGCATCGGCCAGCCGCCTCGCCGACCGGGGGACGGCCCCGGGAGGTCAGCCCGCAGCCTCCTTGCGCCGCGCCCGGTAGGCGGCCACATGCAGACGGTTGCCGCAGGTGCGGCTGTCGCAGTAGCGGCGCGAGCGGTTGCGTGAGAGATCGACGAAGGCGTGCCGGCAGTCCGGTGCCTCACAGCGTCGCAGCCGCTCCTGCTCCCCGGCGACCACGAAGAACGCCAGCGCCATCCCGCAGTCGGCGGCCAGGTGGTCGGCCACGGTGGCACCGGGCGCGAAGTAGTGCACGTGCCAGTCGTAGCCGTCGTGGTCGGTGAGCCGGGGCGTGGTGCCCGCGGCCGCGATCAGCTCGTTGATCAGCGCGGCGGCCGCGCGGGCGTCCGGAGCGGCGAAGACCGCCGCGAACCGGCCGCGGATCCTGCGCACCGCGGCCAGGTCGAACTCCGTGAGCACCCCGACCTCGCTGACCTTGTGCTGTCGCACGAACTCCTTGAGGGCCGCGACGTCCGGCAGCCCCTCGGGTGTCGTGTCCTCCGGCGCGGAGTTCACCAGATCCACCACGGTGTCGAGTGCGCACCGGGTGTCGTGGGTGATCAGCACAGTTCGCTCCCTGGCCTGGGGGTCGGGCGGGCGCCCGCCGATGCTGGCCGATGGTAGTGGCTCCGGTGCGCCCCGCACCCCCCGCTCCGCACATGGCTTCGAATGCGACGCGCGGACGCGGGTGGTCGTTCCCGGCCACTCGTTCGGCCGACACCGGTTCGGCGTGCGCGCAGCACGACGGCGCCACACCGCGGACCCCGCGGTGTGGCGCCGTCGTGTACGGGCCGTGTACGGCCGTCCGGGCCCGAGCCGTCTCCCCGAGTCGACGGCGCCGGGCGGCTTCGCGAGCCTCGCCTAGCTTTCCGCCAGGATGTGCGAGAGCTCCTGGTCGAGATCGAAGTGCCGGTGTTCCGTGCCGGGAGGCACAGCGGCGTCGGTGCGCTTCAGGAAGGACTCCAGGGCCCTTGCGGGGGCCTCGAGCAGGGCCTCTCCCTCCGGTGAGCTCAGGGCGATGCAGACGACGCCCTGACCATGACTGCGCGACGGCCAGACACGGACGTCGCCGGTGCCGGTGGGGCGGTGAAGTCCCTCGGCGAGGAGGTCGCGGGCGAACACCCACTCGACGGTCTCCTCGGCTCCGGTGTGGAAGGTGGCGTGCACGGCGTAGGGGTCGGCCGTGTCGTACCGCAGGCCTGCGGGGACAGGCAGGGAGGACTCGCTCGACACAACGAGGCGCAGGTGCAGCTCGCAGCTGACCGTGGTGTTCATAAGCGCCAGGGCCTTTCGCTCAGTGTGCGCTCGGGGATTCGCACGTCGGCCAAATCGACATGCCACCTACGGTGCCGTTGTAAACCCCTCTGAGGGTTTTGCGTCGTTTTACGTAACCCTTCCGGCCGAAAGATCGTTCGCGCTCTGCGCCCATTCCGGTGATGTGTTTCGCTCGGGTAGTGTTTGGCTGTATGAACACGGGGATTGACAAGTCCGGCGAGATCGCGGTGGCGGCCCACGGGGTGACGGTGGACGAGAGCGGGGACCGTGAGGAGCGGGGGCTCGGATCGCGTGCGCCGGAGTTCGTCAGGGCGCGTCGTGTGCTGCACGTCAGCTGGCAGGTCGGCGTCTTCGTCGTCGGCCTCGCGGTCGTGATGGCCGGCGCCGCGATGCTGGTGCTGCCCGGACCGGGCTGGGTCGTGATCTTCGGCGGCATGGCGATCTGGGCGACCGAGTTCGTCTGGGCCCAGCTGGTGCTGCGCTGGACCAAGCGCAAGGTCACCGAGGCGGCACAGCGTGCCCTGGACCCCAAGGTGCGGCGCCGTAACATCATCCTGACCTCGATCGGCCTGGTGATCGTGGTCGTGCTGGCCGGGGTCTACCTGTGGAAGTTCGGTCTCGTGATGCCCTGGAAGATCAAGGAGCAGTGATCCGCGGCGGGGGCCGGGGCGTCGTCCCCCCGCTGGTCACGGGCGCCCCTGACATGGGGTAATGTTCTTCCTGCGTCCGGGCGATTAGCTCAGTGGGAGAGCGCTTCGTTCACACCGAAGAGGTCACTGGTTCGAACCCAGTATCGCCCACCGGATCATCAGGCGGCCCGGCTCACCACTCGTGAGCCGGGCCGTCTCGTCGTGTGCGGCCGGTGCGGCGCGCCCGCGCCGGGGTGATCGTCCGGCGAGGGCCCTTCCGTGTGTCCGGGACGTTCCGTTCCCGGCCGTCTTCATCCAACCGTGACCTTCCGTCGCGCCCGTCCCGGTCGGCCCCGCTGCGTTCGGCCGGTCGGCCGCGAGGCGTCCACCTGGCCGTTTGTGGTCGGGCGTGGATCTGAGGGCGAGGCGGCCGCCGCCGCTGCCGGGACGCGGCGCCCATGAATTCCTGTCCGAATCATTGACGCGCCTGTAGGCCCTCCGTAACTTGTGCCAGCAAGCGCTTACTTGAAACGATTCATGAGGCGGACGCGAACGTCGCGGGGAGGCTCATATGCAGCAGGGTGGGAATGTGGAGAGGCGGACGATCCTCAAAGCGGCGGGGGCCTCGCTGGCCGTCGCGGGGCTCGGGGCGACCGCCACCGCCTGCGGTGGCGGCAGCGGCTCGGGAGACGGGACGGTGACGCTCCGTTACGCGTGGTGGGGCGGCGAGCCGCGCACCATCGCCATCAAGAAGACGATCGCGCTCTTCGAGAAGAAGTTCCCGAAGATCAGGATCAAGCCCGAATTCACCGACTACGAGGCGTTCTGGGAAAAGTTCCAGACCCAGGCCTCCGGCGGGAATCCGCCGGACGTCTTCCAGAACGCGGTCGCCTTCCTGCGTAAGTACGACAAGCGTGGTGTTCTGCTGGACCTCAAGTCGCAGGCGGACGCGGGGAATCTGAGCCTGGACAACTTCCGCAACGGCGTCCTGGCGAACGGTCAGGTGGACGGCAAGCAGATCGCCGTCCCCGTCGGCGCCAACACCATGTCGCTCGTCATCGACCTCAAGGCCTTCGAGAAGGCCGGGGTGGAGGCGAGGTTCGGCTGGACCTGGGACGAGTACTTCGACGCGCTGCAGACGATCCAGGACAAGCTGAAGATCGCCGGTGACACCGGCTACTTCAGCATCATGTACCTCTACGACCTCTACCTGCGCCAGAACGGCAAGGCGTTCTTCACGGACACCGACCTCGGCTTCACCCAGGACGACCTGACGCAGTGGTGGGAGGACGGCTACAAGCGCGTGAAGTCCGGTCTCGTCGCCGATCCGAAGAAGGTCGAGCAGGTCAAGCCCAAGTCGGCGCTCTCGGCGGGCCTCGCGGCGTCCGAGTTCACCTGGGACAACTTCTCCATCCGCTACGAGGGCGAGGGGGAGTCGGACTACGGGCTCGCGCCGATCCCCACCACGGACGGCAAGGCCACCGGCCAGTACCTCGGTTCGCTGATGCTGAGCGGCTTCTCGGGGACCGAGCACCCCAAGGAGGTCGCCCAGTTCATCGACTTCATGGTCCACGACCCCGAGGTCGGCAAGATCATGGGCTACGACCGCGGCATCCTCGCCACCACCGAGCAGTACGAGGCGTTCACGCCCACCGACGACAACAGCAAGGGCGTCAAGGCGTACGAGGAGAAGGTCGCGGCGGCCGGCGTCCTCGGCAGGATCACCCCGCACCCGTCGGGCGCCGACGTCATCGAGGCGGCGTTCCTGCGCATCGGCGGCGAGGTCGCCCAGGGCAAGGCCAAGCCGGCCGACGCCGCCAAAGCACTGTTCAGCGAGGCCAAGGCCGCGTTCGCCGGCTGAGGGGACGTACCACCATGACGCTCGTCAAGGAAGCACCCGCGCGCCCGGCCGGGAAGCGGCCCGCCGCTCCCGCCGCCGGGCGGCGCGGGCGGCGCCGCGAGACTCTCGCCGGCTATCTCTTCATGTCGCCGTGGATCGCGGGGTTCCTGCTGCTCACGGCAGGGCCGATGATCGCGTCGCTGTATTACGCGTTCACCAGCTACAACCTGTTCACGCCGCCCCAGTGGGTGGGGCTGGACAACTTCACGACGATGTTCCAGGACCCGCGCTGGCAGAAGTCGGTCGAGGTCACCCTCAAGTACGTCGTCGTGGCGACCCCCCTGAAGCTGCTGCTCGCGCTCGGCGTCGCGCTGCTGCTCGCGCAGAAGCGGCGTGGGCAGGGCCTGTACCGGGCCGCGTTCTACATGCCCTCGCTCATCGGCGCCAGCGTCTCCGTCGGCTTCGTGTGGCGGGCGCTGTTCTCCGACGACGCGGTCGTGGACCGTACGCAGAAGATCTTCGGTCTCGACGTGGGCGGCTGGATCGGCAACCCGGACTACGTGATCTACGCCCTGGTGGCCCTGAGCATCTGGCAGTTCGGCGCCCCCATGGTCATCTTCCTGGCCGGCCTCAAGCAGGTCCCCCAGGAACTGTACGAGGCCGCGGAGATGGACGGCGCCGGACCGCTGCGCAGGTTCTGGAACGTCACGCTGCCGATGATCTCCCCGGTGCTGTTCTTCAACGTGCTGCTGGAGTCCATCCACGCGTTCCAGGTGTTCGGCTCCGCCTACGTCGTCTCCGACACCCGGTGCGGACCCGCCGACGCCACGCTCGTCTACACCTGTTACCTCTACCAGAAGGGCTTCAAGGAGGCTCAGATGGGCTTCGCCTCCGCGATGGCCTGGACGCTGGTGATCGCGGTGGCGCTCGTGACGGCGGTCCTGTTCTGGTCGCAGAAGAAGTGGGTGCACTACGAGGAGGCCGCCAAGTGACCAGTGCCACCAGCCCTGCCCTGCCCACCGCCCATGAGCGGCGGCGCGTCGGATCGATCGCCTGGCACGTGGGCGCGCTCCTCGTCCTCGCGGTCGTCCTCTATCCCGTGATCTGGGTGGTCGGCGCCTCGTTCAAGCCGAGCAAGGACATCATCGCCAGCCTCGACCTGCTGCCCACCGCGCCGGTCTGGGCGAACTTCTCCGGGCTCGCCGACGGCATCTCCGGCATCTCCATCGGCAGCTTCTTCTGGAACTCGCTGGTGTACGCGGTCCTCGCCGTGGTCGGTGTCGTGCTGTCCAGCTCGCTGACCGCGTACGCCTTCGCCAAGATCCGGTTCGCAGGGCGGAACCTGCTCTTCACGCTGATGATCGGCACGCTGCTGCTGCCGTACCATGTGCTGCTCATCCCGCAGTACGTCCTCTTCCGCAACCTCGAGCTCACCGACACCCTGGTGCCGCTCGTCGCGGGCAAGTTCCTGGCCACGGAAGCCTTCTTCGTGTTCCTGATGGTGCAGTTCATGCGCGGGCTGCCCAGGGAGCTGGACGAGGCCGCCAAGCTCGACGGCTGCGGGCACCTGCGCACCTACTGGTCGATCGTGCTGCCGCTGAGCCGGCCCGCGATCATCACCAGCGCGATCTTCACCTTCATCAACGCCTGGAACGACTTCATGGGGCCGCTGATCTACCTCAACACCCCCGAGAAGTACACCGTCTCGCTCGGCCTGATGATGTTCCGCGACCAGGAGGGCATCTCCAACTACGGCAGCATGATCGCGATGTCGCTGGTGGCGCTGGTGCCGGTCATCGCCTTCTTCATGGCCTTCCAGCGCTACCTCATCGACGGCATGGCGACCTCCGGACTGAAGGGCTGAGGCGGTCACCGTGGCGCAAGCACGTGTGAAGGCGCGCACCTCGCGCAGGGAGTCCGTGTTCGGCGAGCGCTTCGCGGTCTTCGCCGAGTGCCTGCTCACCGGCGTGTGGATCGCCGTGGCCTGCCTCGGGATCGTCACCTACCCCGCGGCGTTCGCCGCCGGCGCCCGGCACCTGAGGCGTCGTACCACCCACCAGGGCGGCGGACTGCGGGAGTTCGCCCTGGACTTCCGCACCGCCGTGCGCGGCGGATGGGCCGTCGGGCTCGCCGGGTGGGTCGTGGCCGCCGCGGTGTGGGTGGACGTCCTGGCCGCGCGGGCCGGACTCCCCGGTGGGCCGCTCGTCGGGGCCGTCGGGGTCTTCGCGCTGATCGGGGCCGCCGTGGCCCTGCTGCGGGCGGCCGCCGTCTGGGCGCCCGGCACGACCTGGCGGGCACTGCTCGCGGACGCCGGCCGGCGTACCGTGCTCGACCCCGCCGGATCCTTCCTGGTCGTCTGCGGGCTGGCCGTCGTGGCACTGTCCGCGTGGTTCGTCCCGCCGCTGGCGGTCCCCGTCCTGGGGGCCGTCGCGGCGGCGGCCGTCGCCGTGGAGGAACGGTACCGGCACCGCTGACGGGCGGTGCCCCTCTCCGGAGGCCGGCGCTTCGGCGCCGCACCTTCGTCTGTCATGCCCTTGACATTACCGTGCACTTCCGCAATGGAAAGGAAAGGCCATGTCCCCCATCCCCCGCAGGTCCCTGCTCAAGGCGGCCGCCGTCGCCGGAGCCGCCGCCCAGGTCAGCTGGGCCCTGGGAACGCAGAACGCCGCCGCCGCGCCCCGGGCGGAAGCCGCCGGCGCCGACCCGGTCACCCTCGACTGGCTGGAGGACGGCGGCCTCGGCGCGGCCCCCGGCTCCACCGTCGGCGTGCCCTGGCCCAAGGGAGCCCACCAGGAGGACCAGACCTTCGCACTGACCGATGCCGACGGCAGGTCCGTCCCCGTCCAGTCCTGGCCGATCGCCTACTGGCCCGACGGATCCCTCAAGTGGACGGCGCACGCCGTGAGCTCAGGCTCCGGCGAACTCACCCTGACCCCGGGGGCGCCCGCCGCGTCCCCCGGGAGGAAGGTCACCGTCGACGAGCGCGGCGGCACCGTCGACATCTCCACCGGCGTCATCACCGCCCGGATCGGAAAGTCCGGCGCCACCCTCGTCAAGTCGGTCCGCCGCGGCTCCACCGAGATCGCCCGCGACGGCCGCCTCGTCCTCCTGCGCCAGCCCGAGTACGAGGACGGCGACCAGACCACCGTCAGGACCGAACGCTTCGACGGCGCCGTCTCCGAGGTCACCGTCGAGCAGGAGGGCCCCGTCCGCGCGGTCGTCCGCATCGACGGCAAGCACCGCAAGGGCCACCGCGAGCTGCTGCCCTTCTCCATCCGCCTCTACTTCTACGCCGGCGCCGACTCCTTCCGCATGGTGCACACCATCACCTACGACGGGAAGCAGGAGCCCGGCAAGGCGAGCGGCGACTTCATCCGCGGCCTCGGCGTCCGCTTCACCGTCCCCCTGCGCGACGCGTCCTACGACCGGCACATCCGCCTCGGCGGCGAGGGTACCGGTCTGCTCCGCGAGGCCGTCAAGGGCATCACCGGACTGCGCCGTGACCCGGGAGCCGCCGTCCAGGCCGCCCAGTTCGCCGGCGAGAAGCTCCCCGACCCCGCCACCTGGGACCAGCGGGTCACCACCCGCCTGCAGTACATCCCCGAATGGGGCGACTACACCCTCTCCCAGCTCTCCGCCGACGGCTTCACCCTGCGCAAGCGCACCAAGAAGGGCTACGGCTGGATCGGCGCAGGCGGCGGCCGGCGCGCCTCCGGCTTCGGCTACGTCGGCGGCGTCACCGGCGGCCTCTCCTTCGGCCTGCGCGACTTCTGGGAGAAGCACCCCGCCCAGCTCGACATCCGCGGCGCCCACACCGACGAGGCCGAGGTCACCCTCTGGCTCTGGTCGCCCGAGGCCCAGCCCATGGACCTGCGCTTCTACCACGACGGCATGGGCCAGGACGCCTTCCCCGAACAGCTCGAGGGCCTCAACATCACCTACGAGGACTACGAGCCCGGGTTCGGCACCCCGTACGGCATCTCCCGCACCTCCGAACTCCTCTTCTGGGCCAACGAGTCCACCCCGAGCGCCGAGAAGCTCGCCGAACAGGTCGAGGCCGTCCGCGTACTCCCGCAGCTCGCCGCCCCGCCCAAGCAGCTGATCGGCGCCGGGGTCTTCGGCAAGGGACTGTTCGCCGAACCGGACCGCTCCACCCCGGCCAAGGCGAAGATCGAGGACCACCTCGACTTCCTCTTCACCTACTACAAGGACCAGGTGGAGCAGCGCCGCTGGTACGGCTTCTGGGACTACGGCGACATCATGCACACCTACGACACCGTGCGGCACCAGTGGCGGTACGACGTCGGCGGCTACGCCTGGGACAACTCCGAGCTCTCGCCCGACCTGTGGCTCTGGTACGCGTACCTGCGCTCCGGTCGCGCCGACATCTTCCGCTTCGCCGAGGCGATGACCCGCCACACCGGCGAGGTCGACGTCTACCACATCGGCAAGTGGGCCGGCCTCGGCACCCGGCACGGCGTCCAGCACTTCGCCGACAGCGCCAAGCAGCAGCGCATCGCCAACACCACCTACCGCCGCTACTACTACTTCCTCACCGCCGACGAACGCGTCGGCGACCTGATGCACGCCAACGTCGACTCCGACGAGACCTTCCTCGTCCTCGACCCCATCCGCAAGATCCGCACCGAGCCGTACACGCCGGACCGCAACGCCCTGTCGATCGGTTTCGGCACCGACTGGAGCGGACTGGTCTCCGCCTGGCTCACCGAGTGGGAACGCAAGGGCCCCAAGTGGGAGAAGGCCAGGGCCCGCGTGCTCTCCACCATGGAGACCATCGCCGCCCAGCCCAACGGCTTCGTCCAGGGCACCGGTCTGTACGACCTCGACACCGGGAGGTTCGCGATCGCGGACGAACCCGTGGTGGGCGTCTCCCACCTGTCGGCGGTCTTCGGCCTGGGCGAACTGTGCGCCGAACTCATCGACCTCGTCGACATGCCGGAGTTCAACGAGGCGTACTACGACTACTGCCGCTACTTCAACGCGAGCAGGACGGAACAGGCCGCGCGCTACGGCTCCCACTTCGGCAGCCTGATCCTCTTCCAGGGCCACTCCCGTCTCGACGCCTACGCCGCCGTGCGGACCGGCGACGAGAAGCTGGCGAAGCGGGCGTGGGAGAAGTTCTACGACTCCGACGGCTACAAGGAGTCGGCGCCCTGGAGGACCGAGGAGGTGAGCGGCCCGACGGCCCTGGTCGCCGGCCGCGAGGCCGCCTGGGTCTCCACCAACGACACCGCGCTCTACGGCCTCGCCGCCATCGAGAACCTGGCGCTGCTGGGGGACCGGATGCCGTAGGCACATCACGGGCGCGGACGGGAACACGACGTCCATGGACTGGAACCGTCACCGCTTCCGCACCCTGTGGACCCTGTCCGCGCCCGCCTCGGTGGTCTGCCGCGTCCTGGAGCGGATCGAGGACTATCCCCTGTGGTGGCCCCAGGTACGGGACGTCACCCGGCTCGACGACACCAGTGGGATCGTCACGATCCGCTCCCTCCTGCCGTACGACCTGACCTCGACCGTGCGGGAGGGGCGGCGCGACCCGGAGACCGGGATCCTGGAGGCCGGCCTGTCCGGCGACATCGACGGCTGGGCCCGCTGGACCGTCACCCGCCTGGGGCACCACCGCTGCCTCGCCCACTACGAGCAGGAGGTCGACGTCCGCAAGCCGCTGCTGCGCCTGCTCGCCGTACCGGGACGGCCCGCCCTCCGCGCCAACCACGTCCTGATGATGCGGGCCGGCCGGCGCGGCCTGGCCGCCCACCTGGAAGCGGTTTGAAGGAACCCTTCCCGGACCTGTATTGTTCAGTGCGTTCCCGGGCGATTAGCTCAGTGGGAGAGCGCTTCGTTCACACCGAAGAGGTCACTGGTTCGAACCCAGTATCGCCCACCGGGAAAGCCGGTCCGTACCCGACGGACCGGCTTTTTGCATCTCGGTGGAGGGCGGCTCTCACGCCGCCGCCGGCAGGTTCGGACGCAGCGGCCAGGCCGGGTCCACCACCTCGTCCGTGCCTGTGCGCGCGAACCACGCCTGCAGTCCCCGCGCCTGCGCCGCGTGCCACACCGCCTGCAGGGTGTGCAGCTCGCCGGGGGACAGCCGTTCCAGCCGGGACGCGAAACGCCGCCCGACCGCCCGGGCGACCTCCAGCGCGGCCGCCGCGTCCGCCGCCGCGTCGTGCGCCGCCTCCAGCTCGACGCCGTAGTGCGCGCACAGGTCGGTCAGCGTGCGCCGGCCCTTGCGGTAGCGGTCCAGGTGCTTGTCCAGCACCCGGGGGTCCAGCACCAGCAGCGGCGTCCGCTCGAACCAGCGGCCCAGCGACGACGCCCGGTGCCGGCGCAGCTCACGGTCCAGCAGGGTGAGATCGAACGGCGCGTTCATCACCACCAGCGGGCGGCCCACCCCGGACTGCTCCGCCAGCGCCTCCGCGATCTCGTACATCACCGGCGCCGGCCAGCGGCCGTTGCGCTGCAGGTGATCGTCCGTCAGTCCGTGCACCGCCGTCGCCCCGGCCGGCACCGGCACCCCCGGATTCACCAGCCAACGGGTCACCCGCGGCCGGACGCCCGGCGCGTCCTGCACGACGAGGGCGGCCGACACGATCCGGTCGGCCTCGACGTCCACACCTGTCGTCTCCGTGTCGAAAGCGGCCAACGGCCCTTCGTACCAGCACGCCATACCCAACAACCCCTCGTCCACCATCGGCAGTCGACGCACCGTCCGCTGCCCGAACCGGTGATACCCGCTCTGTTTGCGCCGTACGCCGGAAGGAGACAACAGGAGTACGGGTCTTAGCAGTTCAGCGGCCCGCAGCGGGGAAGCACTTGTTCTGGAAGGCTGTTGGCCATGGCCATCGCGCAGCCCGAACGGGGCGGGCTGCTGCCCGAGCGCACACCACCCGCTCGCGGCACTCTCGCCACCACCGCCTGCATGGAGACCCTGCAGGTCGGCTATCTGCACGCCGTCGCGGCCGCCGCGGGCTGCTCGCTCTCCCAGCCGTTCCCGGACAACGGCATCGACTGGCACGTCAGCCACAGCGCCCCCGGCCACACCGTCGACGACGAGGTCACCATCAAGGTGCAGCTCAAGGCGACCTACCAGCTCCCCCCGGACCCGCCGGGCCGCTCCTTCTCCTTCACGCTCGACAACGCGCATCTGGAGAAGCTCGCCCGCACCCCGGTCTCGGTGCACAAGATCCTGGTCGTGATGATCGTGCCGCGCGCCCGGGACGACTGGCTGCGTGCCGGCCACGACCGGCTCGACCTGCGGCACTGCTGCTACTGGACCAACCTCGCCGGACACCCGGTCACCGGTCGGCGCCGCACCACCGTACGGATCCCCACCTCACGCATCTTCGACGACCGGGCGCTGTGCGAGATCATGACGCGGGTCGGGACCGGAGGGAAACCATGACGCACCGCCCCGCCGGCCGGCCGCTGCGGCCGGTACGCCCGTACCCCGCCGGTTCCTGGGACGGCCCGCCGCCCGCCCCGGCCGACGTCGACCCGGCCGTACTCGCCGCCCTGCTGCGCCGGCACGGCTGGCAGCGCCGCGGCGGCGCCCCCGGCCGCTACGGCCGCTGGACGCCGCCCGGTCCGGCCGGCGCCGCCACCAGCCTGCTGGTACCCGAAAGCCGTGCTTTCCCCGACAGCGACGACCTGCTGGCCGAGGCCCTGCTGGCCCTCACCCGCGCGGGCACCCCGTCCGCCCGCGCGGTGCTGCTCGGCCTCGCCGTGCCCAGCGACGAGATCCACTGGTGTCGGGAGGCACCGGCCGGGCCCGGCGAGGCCACCGCGTGGACGGCGGCGGAGCAGCTGCGCACCGCCGCCCGCCGCATGCTGCTCGCCGGGGCGCTCGCCACCCGGGCCCGGGCCGGCTACTACGGCGCCCGGCACCGCCGCGCCGCCGCCGAGACCCTGGCCGACGTCCTGGTCGGCCCCGCCCCCGGCGGCCACCGCCTCACCGCGCATCTGCCCGTCGCCACCGGCCGCCCCCTCGCCGTCCGCCTCCACCAGGCCCTCCACGCGGCCCGCGAGGCCGTCGACTACCAGCGGGCCACCGGCGGCCTGGACGCCTTCGACACCGCCGTCGAGGCCGGCGTCAGCCATGAACTCACCGAGGCGCTCGTCGCCCTCGTCCAGGGCACCGAGGGCGCCCGGATCGCCGTCGACTGGGCCCCGGCCGCCGGCGCCCCCGAGGGCCGCGCCGCCCCCGCCGAGCCCGTCGGGTTCTCGCCCGGTGACCTGCCCGTCCTGCGCGAGGCCGGCGCCCGCTATCTGTGTGCCGAACCCTCCGTACCGGTGCGCCTCACCGGCACTGTCGTCCGGATGCGCAGGTCGGGACCGCGCGGCGCGGGCACCGTACGGCTGCGGGTGCTGTCCGGCGCCGACGTCCCGCACGTCCGGGTCGCCCTCGACGAGGACGCCTACCACATCGCCGGCCACGCCCACCTGGTCGGACTGCCGGTACGGGTGGACGGCCGGCTGGAGAGCCGGGGCGGCTTCCGCCGGCTCACCGGCGCGGGCGGGGTCGTGCCCGTGCAGGTGGACGACGCCGACCGGGACCGGATGCTCAAGGCGCTCCGGGAGGACCTCGACTTCTTCGATGAGGCCTGCGCCGGGGACTGAGGCGGGTATCTGTTTCGCCCGCGGAGGGGGCGGGTCGGTACGATCGCCCTCATGCGTGCGCTCCGGTATGGCGCCGCGACCCACTTCAGTCAGGAGAGACCGGTGTCAGACGTCCGTGTGATCATCCAACGCGATTCCGAGCGGGAAGAACGCGTGGTGACGACGGGCACCACGGCCGCCGACCTCTTCCCCGGCGAGCGCTCGGTCGTCGCCGCCCGCGTGGACGGCGAGCTGAAGGACCTCGCGCACGAGGTGAAGGACGGCGAGACCGTCGAGGGCGTCGAGATCTCCTCCGAGGACGGCCTCAACGTCCTG
The DNA here is from genome assembly GCF_041380215.1 of Streptomyces pimonensis. Classification (NCBI taxonomy): domain Bacteria; kingdom Bacillati; phylum Actinomycetota; class Actinomycetes; order Kitasatosporales; family Streptomycetaceae; genus Streptomyces; species Streptomyces pimonensis. The sequence continues at coordinate 75,234 of NZ_JAHWZY010000007.1, read as the reverse complement.
CGCCACTCCACCGCGCACGTCATGGCGCAGGCCGTGCAGGAGCTGTTCCCCGAGGCGAAGCTGGGCATCGGCCCGCCGGTGCGGGACGGCTTCTACTACGACTTCGACGTGGAGAAGCCGTTCACGCCCGAGGATCTCAAGGCCATCGAGAAGAAGATGCAGGAGATCCAGAAGCGCGGTCAGCGCTTCTCCCGCCGCGTGGTGAGCGACGAAGCCGCCCGCGAGGAGCTCGCCGACGAGCCGTACAAGCTGGAGCTGATCGGCCTCAAGGGCTCCGCCTCGCACGACGACGGCGCGGACGTGGAGGTCGGCGCCGGAGAGCTGACGATCTACGACAACCTGGACGCCAAGACCGGTGACCTGTGCTGGAAGGACCTCTGCCGGGGCCCCCACCTGCCCACCACCCGGAACATCCCGGCGTTCAAGCTGATGCGCAACGCCGCCGCCTACTGGCGCGGCAGCGAGAAGAACCCCATGCTCCAGCGCATCTACGGCACCGCCTGGCCGTCGAAGGACGAGCTGAAGGCGCACCTGGAGTTCCTCGCCGAGGCCGAGAAGCGCGATCACCGCAAGCTCGGCTCCGAGCTGGACCTGTTCTCCATCCCGGAGCAGATCGGCTCCGGCCTCGCCGTCTTCCACCCCAAGGGCGGCATCATCCGCCGGGTCATGGAGGACTACTCGCGCCGCCGCCACGAGGAGGAGGGCTACGAGTTCGTCTACACCCCGCACGCGACCAAGGGGAAGCTCTTCGAGACCTCGGGCCACCTGGACTGGTACGCCGACGGCATGTACCCGCCCATGCAGCTCGACGAGGGCGTGGACTACTACCTCAAGCCCATGAACTGCCCGATGCACAACCTGATCTTCGACGCGCGCGGCCGGTCGTACCGTGAACTGCCGCTGCGCCTGTTCGAGTTCGGCACCGTGTACCGGTACGAGAAGTCGGGCGTCGTGCACGGCCTGACCCGGGCCCGCGGCTTCACCCAGGACGACGCGCACATCTACTGCACCCGCGAGCAGATGTCCGAGGAGCTCGACAAGACCCTCACCTTCGTCCTGAACCTGCTGCGCGACTACGGCCTGACCGACTTCTACCTGGAGCTGTCCACCAAGGACCCGGAGAAGTTCGTCGGCTCCGACGAGGCCTGGGAAGAGGCCACCGAGACGCTGCGCCAGGTCGCCGAGAAGCAGGGCCTGCCCCTGGTGCCGGACCCGGGTGGCGCCGCCTTCTACGGCCCGAAGATCTCCGTCCAGGCCAAGGACGCCATCGGCCGCACCTGGCAGATGTCGACCATCCAGCTCGACTTCAACCTGCCCGAGCGCTTCGACCTGGAGTACACCGCCGCGGACGGCTCCAAGACCCGCCCGGTCATGATCCACCGCGCGCTGTTCGGCTCGATCGAGCGGTTCTTCGCGGTGCTGCTCGAGCACTACGCGGGCGCGTTCCCGGCCTGGCTCGCCCCGGTCCAGGCGATCGGCATCCCGATCGGCGACGCGCACGTCGAGTACCTGGAGAGGTTCGCGGACACGGCCCGCAGGCAGGGGCTGCGCGTCGAGGTCGACTCCTCCTCGGACCGCATGCAGAAGAAGATCCGCAACGCCCAGAAGCAGAAGGTGCCCTTCATGGTCATCGCGGGCGACGAGGACATGGCGAACGGCGCGGTCTCCTTCCGCTACCGCGACGGCTCCCAGGAGAACGGCATCCCCGTCGACGAGGCCGTCGCGAAGATCGCGAAGGTCGTCGAGGAGCGGACGCAGGTCTGACCGCACGGACGGTTCCGAAGCCCCCGGGAGCGGTCCCGGGGGCCTTTTCCACGGTCCTTCCGGTGACGCCATATGCTGCACGCATGACGAGTGAGCCGGAGCAGCAGTGGGGAGTGGGCACGCAGGACGCGTTCCAGCGTCTGTGGACGCCCCACCGGATGGCGTACATCCAGGGTGAGAACAAGCCGAGCGGCCCGGGCGCCGACGACGGCTGTCCCTTCTGCTCCCTTCCGGCCAAGTCCGACGAGGACGGGCTGGTCCTGCGACGCGGCGAGCGGGTCTACGCGGTGCTCAACCTCTACCCGTACACGGGCGGCCACCTGATGACCGTGCCGTACCGGCACGTGGCCGACTACACGGACCTCACCGCGGAGGAGACGGCGGAGCTCGCCGAGTTCACCAAGCAGGCGATGACGGCACTGCGGGCCGCGTCGGGCGCGCACGGTTTCAACATCGGCATGAACCAGGGCACGGTCGCGGGCGCGGGCATCGCCGCCCACCTGCACCAGCACATCGTCCCGCGCTGGGGCGGCGACACGAACTTCATGCCGGTGGTCGGCCACACGAAGGTCCTGCCGCAGCTCCTGGCGGACACCCGCAAGATGCTCGCGGAGGCGTGGCCGACGGCCTGAGCGTGCAGGCGGGGGCCGCATCGACCAGCCCCGTCCGGCGTCCGGGGACGAGGCCCGTTCAGGGCCGACGGGTGACGGGCTCCCCCCGGTGCCCGTCACCGCGACGTCGCCCACAGCCGTCCGGCCGCCGGAGGCCTACGCGTCGTACACGTCGGCCTTCCGCGGCGAAGCGTCCTGCACCGCCGTGCCGAGGAACGACGACCGCGCCCCGAACTTCTCCGTGTCCACCCCGTTCTCCGCCAGCACCTTGATCGCCGCGGAGTGCACCGCCCGCAGCACCGGCGTGGCCGCCCGCAACGCGTCGTCCGCCATGAACCGGTGCCGCCACGGCTTGTCCGCCCACGCGTGCCGCAGACCGAACGGCTCCGGCAGGCTCAGCTTGCCGCCCAGCCAGTACAGCAGCGGCGGATACCAGGTCAGCGGCGCCCTGGCGGCCAGGCGCACCACCTCGTCCGCGTCGACCAGCGGGAGCTTCACCTTCCGGGTCTCCCAGAACCTGATCGACTTCTGGACCTCCTTCTCCTTGGCCGCGGGCCCGCTGGTGAACAACGAGTGCACCGGCCCCAGCGCGTGCCCGGTCACCTCGATGCGCAGCGTCTCGTGCAGCACCGTCACGGTGATCAGCATGGTGATCACCAACTGGCCGTCCCACAGCGTCCACTGCACGCCCAGGTAGTGCCGGTCGCCCGCGCCGAACTGCTGCTTGTTGCAGATCTCCTGTATGGCGTGCGGCTTGACCTGGTACGCCTCGACGTCCGTGCCCTCGGGCCGGGAGACCGCGTTGGCGTTCTCCCCGATGGGCGTGACGATCCAGTGCCTCACCGACGGCTTGGGGAAGCCTCCGGTGTGCAGCGGCCCGCGCTCCAGCATCCGCAGCCGGTCGTAGACGGCCTTGACGACGTCCCAGCTGCGGAACGGGTTGATCTCCCGGTCCGCGTCGGCGGGCACCAGTTCCTCGGCGAGCTGCCAGCTGCCCCAGCGCGTGCCCATGCCGAGTATGCCCTTGGGGCCGGCGTAGAAGACGGAGTTGGACTGCTGTTCGGCGCTGAGCCGGGCCAGGGACTGGCGCAGCTGCTCGGCCGCCGTCTCACCGGGGCTGGAGGGGACCGCCTCGGGCACCTTGGCGCCGACGCTGCTGCCGGAGAGCAGGCTGCTCCACCGCTCCCGCAGGTCCCCCGCCGTGCGCTCGCAGATCCGCTTGGCCCAGAACCAGCCCACCACCGGGGCGACCACCGATGCGCGCGCGTACCAGCCCCAGAACCCGTCGAACGGCATGCGGACCAGGAACAGCACGGCGAGGGCACCCACCGCGACCAACAGGGTGGTGGCGAGCGCGCCGGCCCGCTTGTCCTCCCGCCTGGCCATGGTCGTACGGATCTGGAAGACCAGCAGCCACACCAGCAGACCGGGCAGGAAGAGCAGTCCGCACAGCACCATGACGGCGCTCAGCCAGTTGTCCCGCTCGCGGCGGATGCGGTGCGCCGCCAACGAGTGCTCGACCACCACCTGGGGCTGGATGCCGAAGGACTGGATGAGCGGCGCGCGGCCGGAGCCGAGCATCCGGTCGATGATCGCCCTGGAGAACGCCTCGCCCAGATTCGGCCGGAACAGCTTCATCCTGGGCTTGCTGACGGCCGACTTGTGCCACTCGTTGTTGGCCTTGAGTATCTCCTCGGCCTCGTTGTCCCGGTAGGCCGCCGAGGCCAGCGCGAACGTCGGCGTCTGCCCCTCGTCGCCCGTGCGCGGCACCTGCGGACCGAAGAAGTCCGCGTAACCGCTCTCAACGGTCATTCCCGCCCCCGATCGCCGCGACTGTCGTCTTGCGGCCTTCCCGACTTCCTTGCCGTGCACACCTGTTGATCAGGACTTCAGCGTATCCGCACCCACGGCCGTCCGTCGGCGGACGGCCGAAGCCGTCCGCCACCACGGAGTGAAGCACTCCGGAGTCGTCCCGGTGCGAGAGGCGCACGCGGGCGCCCACGGGGTCTCACCGGGGCGCCCGGAGCCCGCTACGAGGCGGCACGCGCCTCTTCCCCGACCCGCTTCGCCACATGCGGCGGCATGGGTTCGTGCCGCGCGTACCGGCGGCTGAACCGGGCGGTGCCGTGCGCGAGGGAGCGCAGGTCGACGGCGTACCGGTCGATCTCGATCTCCGGGACCTCGGCCCTGACGAGGGTGCGTCCGCCGGGCGACTGCTCGGTGCCGAGCACCCGGCCGCGCCGGCCGGACAGGTCGCTCATCACGGGGCCGACGTAGTCGTCGCCGACCAGGACGCTCACCTCGGCCACCGGCTCCAGCAGACGGATCCCCGCCTCCGAGGCCGCCTCCCGCAGGGCCAGCGCGCCGGCCGTCTGGAACGCGGCGTCGGAGGAGTCCACCGAGTGCGCCTTGCCGTCCAGCAGGGTCACCCGCACGTCGACGAGCGGATGTCCTGCGGCGACCCCCTTGAGGGCCTGGGCCCGTACGCCCTTCTCGACGGAGGGGATGAACTGGCGCGGCACCGCGCCGCCGACCACCTTGTCGACGAACTCGACGCCCGAGCCGTTCGGCAGCGGCTCCACCTCGATCTCGCAGATGGCGAACTGTCCGTGTCCGCCGGACTGTTTGACGTGCCGGCCGCGCCCGGCCGCCTTGCCGCCGAAGGTCTCCCTGAGCGACACGCGGTGGGGCACGACGTCGACCTGGACGCCGTAGCGGCCGCGCAGCCGTTCCAGGGCCACGTCCGCGTGCGCCTCGCCCAGGCACCACAGCACCACCTGGTGGGTGTCCTGGTTCTGTTCCAGCCGCATCGTCGGGTCCTCGGCCACCAGCCGGGACAGACCCTGCGAGAGCTTGTCCTCGTCGGGTTTGCTGTGCGCCTGGATGGCCAGCGGCAGCAGCGGGTCGGGCATGTCCCACGGTTCCACGAGGAGCGGGTCGTCCTTGGCGGACAGGGTGTCCCCGGTCTCCGCGCGGCTGAGCTTCGCCACACACGCGAGGTCGCCCGCGACGACGTGGGAGACGGGCCGCTGCTGTTTGCCGAACGGCGTGGACAGGGCGCCGATCCGTTCGTCGACGTCGTGGTCCTCATGACCGCGGCCGGTCAGCCCGTGCCCGGAGACGTGCACGGTCTGGTCGGCGCGCAGGGTGCCGGAGAAGAGCCGGACCAGGGAGAGCCGGCCGACGTACGGGTCGGAGGAGGTCTTCACGACCTCCGCGACCAGGGGGGCGTCCGGGTCGCACGGTTTCAGCTCGCGCGGCCTGCCGTCGAGGGTGGTCACGCTCGGGGCGCCGTGCTCCAGCGGGGTCGGGAAGCCACGGGTGATCAAGTCCAGCAGTTCGACCGTGCCGAGTCCCCGGCGCGCGCCGTCGGCGGCGGGCGCGGCGGCCAGGACGGGGAAGAACGTCCCGCGCGCGACCGCCCGTTCCAGGTCCCCGATCAGCGTCTCGGCGTCGACCTGCTCGCCGCCGAGATAGCGGTCCATGAGGGTCTCGTCCTCGCTCTCGGCGATGATCCCCTCGATGAGCCGGCCCCGGGCCTCCTCGAGCGGCGGCAGCCGGTCCCCGGCGGGTTCGGACTCCTCGCGTTCGCCGGTGGAGTAGTCGAACAGCTTCCGCGACAGCAGTCCGGTCAGACCCGTCACGGGAGCGTGCCCGTCGGGTCCCTCCGGGCCGTGCAGCGGCAGGTACAGGGGCAGCACGGCGTCGGGGTCGTCGCCGCCGAACGTCTCCGCGCAGACGCGGGTCATCTCCTCGAAGTCCGCGCGGGCCGCCTCCAGGTGCGTGACGACGATGGCGCGCGGCATGCCGACCGCCGCGCACTCGTCCCACAGCATGCGGGTCGAGCCGTTCACGCCGTCCGAGGCCGAGACGACGAAGAGGGCCGCGTCCGCCGCCCGCAGACCGGCCCTGAGCTCCCCGACGAAGTCGGCGTATCCGGGGGTGTCCAGCAGGTTGACCTTGATGCCGTCCCATTCGAGGGGCACCAGGGAGAGCTGCACGGAGCGCTGCTGCCGGTGCTCCATGTCGTCGTGGTCGGAGACGGTGCCGCCGTCCTCCACGCGGCCCGCCCGGTTCACCGCCCCCGCGGTCAGCGCGAGAGCCTCCACCAGAGTCGTCTTGCCCGAGCCGGAGGGGCCGACCAGCACCACGTTCCGTACGGACGCGGGGTGGTCGGCCGCCTGCGCCCTGCCGGCGGCTCCGGGATGCGTGTACGCCTTGTCGCCCATGGTCCTGCCTCCCGTGCACGGTGAGGTCGCTGTGGGCGCGGACCCGCGGAATCCGCGTGCGGTGCGGCTCCGGCGACGCCCGCGGTCCTTCGAGCTTTCCACTCCCGTCACGGTGCGTCCATACGAAGGCCGTGATCCCGGCGTTCCGCCGCTCGCGGGGGCGTCCCCCCGCCCGGGGAAGCGGGGCGGCCCGCGCAGGGGAGCCCACTGCCCGGGCGGAGCCGGACGTGGGGGACGGCGGGCGACGACGCGGCAGGGACGCCGTCCACGCCCCCCGGGCGGCGGCGGGGAGGTGCGCCGGGCGCCGCGTCCGCGGCGCGATCCGCCGGGCAGGATTCCGTCCTTCGCACGGATGTACGGGTGCCCCGCGGTCGCCCGCGCGTGCGCGTGGCTACGATTGGGCCCGCCGGGTGGCCAGCAGGGGCCGCGCGGCCCCACCGACCGTCGGGAAGGCCATGCTGAACAAGTACGCGCGTGCATTCTTCACGCGTGTCCTCACACCGTTCGCCGCGTTTCTCATCCGGCGGGGGGTCAGCCCCGACACGGTCACGCTCATCGGCACCGCGGGGGTGGTCGCGGGCGCGCTGGTCTTCTACCCCCTGGGCGAGTTCTTCTGGGGCACGGTCGTGATCACGCTGTTCGTGTTCTCCGACCTGGTCGACGGCAACATGGCACGCCAGCTGGGCCGCTCCAGCCGCTGGGGCGCCTTCCTGGACTCGACCCTGGACCGGGTCGCCGACGGAGCGGTCTTCGGCGGCTTCGCCCTCTGGTACGCCGGGGGCGGTGACGACATCGTCCTGTGCGCGGTGTCGATCTTCTGCCTGGCCAGCGGCCAGGTGGTGTCGTACACCAAGGCGCGCGGCGAGTCGATCGGCCTGCCGGTCGCCGTCAACGGGCTGGTCGAACGGGCCGAACGGCTGGTGGTCTCGCTGGTCGCGGCCGGCCTGGCGGGCCTGCACGCGTTCGGTGTGCCCGGCATCCAGTACCTGCTGCCGGTCGCCCTGTGGATCGTCGCCGTCGGCAGTCTGGTCACGCTGATCCAGCGGGTGGTCACCGTGCGCCGCGAGTCCGCCGAGGCGGAGGCCGCGGAGCGGCAGGAGGCCCGGGGCAGCGAGGCCGCGAAGTGAGCGCCCGGGAGCGACTGGCCGACGCCCTGTACGGCGCCGGCTGGAGTACCGTCAGGAAGCTCCCCGAGCCCGTCGCCGTCCGTCTCGGCCGGACCATCGCCGACCTCGCGTGGAGGAGACGCGGCGAGGCCGTGCTGCGACTGGAGAGCAACTACGCGCGCGTCGTGCCGGACGCGGGCCCGGAGCGGCTGGCCGAGCTCTCCCGCGCGGGCATGCGGTCGTACCTGCGCTACTGGATGGAGTCCTTCCGGCTGCCCGCCTGGAGCGCCGAGCGCATCGCGGACGGCGTCGACATCGAGGACATCCACCACGTGACCGACGCCCTGGCGGCCGGCAGGGGCGTCGTCGTCGCGCTGCCGCACCTCGCCAACTGGGATCTCGCCGGCGCCTGGGTCACCACGAAGCTGGGCGTACCGTTCACCACCGTCGCCGAGCGGCTGAAGCCGGAGACGCTGTACGACCGTTTCGTCGCCTACCGCGAGGGCCTCGGCATGGAGGTGCTCCCGCACAGCGGCGGCTCCGCCTTCGGCACCCTGGCCCGACGGCTGCGCAACGGCGGACTGGTCTGCCTGGTCGCCGACCGCGATCTGTCCTCCTCCTCCGGCGTCGAGGTCGACTTCTTCGGCGGGACCGCCCGGATGCCGGCCGGACCCGCCCTGCTCGCCCAGCAGACCGGGGCCCGGCTGCTGCCGGCGACCCTCTGGTACGACGACTCGCCGGTGATGCGCGGCCGGGTGCACCCGCCGGTCGAGGTCCCCGCGTCAGGTACGCGCCGCGAGAAGACGTCCGTCATGACACAGGCGCTGGCCGACGCCTTCGCCACGGGGATCGCCGACCATCCGGAGGACTGGCACATGCTGCAGCGCTTGTGGCTGAAGGACCTCGACCCCGCGCGGGGCCGGAGGGGAACCTCGTGAGGATCGGCATCGTCTGCCCGTACTCCTGGGACGTGCCGGGAGGCGTCCAGTTCCACATCCGTGACCTGGCCGAGTACTTCGTCCGGCTCGGCCACGAGGTGTCCGTCCTCGCCCCGGCCGACGACGACACCCCGCTGCCGCCGTACGTCGTCTCGGCCGGCCGCGCGGTGCCGGTGCCGTACAACGGGTCGGTGGCCCGGCTCAACTTCGGCTTCCTGTCCGCCGCGCGGGTACGGCGCTGGCTGCACGAGGGCGCCTTCGACGTCGTCCACATCCACGAGCCGACCTCGCCCTCGCTCGGCCTGCTGACCTGCTGGGCGGCCGAGGGGCCGATCGTCGCCACCTTCCATACCTCCAACCCGCGCTCCCGCGCGATGATCGCCGCGTACGCGATCCTCCAGGCCGCCCTGGAGAAGATCAGCGCGCGGATCGCGGTGAGCGAGTACGCCCGCCGCACCCTCGTCGAGCACCTGGGCGGCGACGCGGTGGTCATCCCCAACGGCGTCGACGTCGACTTCTTCGCCGAGGCCGAACCCCGGCCCGAGTGGCAGGGCGACACCATCGGCTTCGTCGGCCGGATCGACGAGCCCCGCAAGGGCCTGCCGGTGCTGATGAAGGCCCTGCCGAAGATCCTCGCCGCCCGGCCGCGGACGCGGCTGCTGGTCGCCGGGCGCGGCGACCAGGAGGAGGCGGTCGCGTCGCTGCCCCGGGAGTTGCGCCCGCGCGTGGAGTTCCTCGGCATGGTCAGCGACGAGGACAAGGCCCGCCTCCTGCGCAGCGTCGACCTGTACGTGGCACCCAACACCGGCGGGGAGAGCTTCGGCATCATCCTGGTCGAGGCGATGTCGGCGGGCGCGCCGGTGCTCGCCTCCGACCTGGACGCGTTCGCCCAGGTCCTCGACCGGGGGGCGGCGGGCGAGCTGTTCGCCAACGAGGACCCGGACGCGCTCGCCCAGGCGGCGGTACGACTCCTGGAGGACCCGGAACGCCGCGCGGAGCTCCGCGAACGCGGCAGCGCCCACGTCCGCCGCTTCGACTGGTCGACGGTCGGTGCGGACATCCTGTCGGTCTACGAGACGGTGACGGCGGGCGCGGCGGCGGTGGCGACGGACGACCGCGCGACGGGGCTGAGGGCCCGGCTGGGCCTGGCCAGGGACTGAGGGCCCAAGGGGCCCGGTGGCGCAGCCCTCGCAGGCGCCCCCGGTAGCCTTGCCGCCCGTGACCGCAACCCTCATCTGGATCCTCGTCGCCCTCGTCGCCGTCGGCCTCTACCTGAGCTGGACGGCGGGACGCCTGGACCGGCTGCACGCCCGGATCGACGCCGCCCGGGCCGCGCTCGACGCCCAACTGCTGCGTCGTGCCTCCGTGGCCCAGGAACTGGCCACCTCGGGAGTGCTCGACCCCGCCGCGTCGATCGTGCTCTACGAGGCCGCGCACGCCGCCCGGCAGGCGGCCGAGGAGCAGCGCGAGGTCGCGGAGAGCGAGCTCAGCCAGGCACTGCGCGCGGTGTTCGGAGACGCGCAGCAGGTGGACGCGGTCAGGGAGGCGCCCGGGGGGGAGGAGGCGGCCCTGGAGCTCGCCGAGGCGGTGCGCAGGGTGCCGATGGCCCGCCGCTTCCACAACGACGCCGTACGGGCGGCACGGGCGCTGCGACGGCACCACAAGGTGCGCTGGTTCCGGCTGGCCGGACACGCGCCCTTCCCGATGGCCTTCGAGATGGACGACGAGCCGCCGGCCGCGCTGATCGAGCGGGCCGCGTAACGGCCCGGACCGCTCCGCGCGCGAGACCGCCTCATCCGAGAACGATCCACAGGCTTCGCATTGGCCCTTGCTGTGGACTGCTTCGTTCACGTTTCCTCAATGCTGCAGAAACCCCCTTCCCCAGCGAGGTCATCCGTGTCCAGCACGCTCTCCGAAAACCAGGGTCCCGAGACCGGCACCGCCCGTGTGAAGCGCGGCATGGCCGAACAGCTCAAGGGCGGCGTGATCATGGACGTCGTCACGCCGGAGCAGGCCAGGATCGCCGAGGACGCGGGCGCCGTCGCCGTCATGGCCCTGGAGCGGGTCCCGGCCGACATCCGCAAGGACGGCGGCGTGGCCCGGATGTCCGACCCGGACATGATCGAGGGGATCATCGACGCGGTCTCCATCCCCGTGATGGCCAAGTCCCGCATCGGCCACTTCGTCGAGGCCCAGGTACTGCAGTCCCTCGGCGTCGACTACATCGACGAGTCCGAGGTCCTCACCCCGGCCGACGAGGTCAACCACTCCGACAAGTGGGCCTTCACCACCCCGTTCGTCTGCGGTGCCACCAACCTGGGCGAGGCCCTGCGCCGGATCGCCGAGGGCGCCGCCATGATCCGCTCCAAGGGCGAGGCCGGCACCGGCAACGTCGTCGAGGCCGTACGCCACCTGCGCCAGATCAAGAACGGGATCGCCCGTCTGCGCGGTTACGACAACAACGAGCTGTACGCCGCCGCCAAGGAGCTGCGCGCCCCGTACGAGCTGGTCAAGGAGGTGGCCGCGCTGGGCAAGCTCCCCGTGGTCCTCTTCTCCGCCGGCGGCGTGGCCACCCCGGCCGACGCGGCGCTGATGCGCCAGCTCGGCGCCGAGGGCGTCTTCGTCGGCTCCGGCATCTTCAAGTCGGGCGACCCGGCCAAGCGCGCCGCAGCCATCGTCAAGGCGACCACCTTCTACGACGACCCGAAGGTCATCGCGGACGCGTCCCGCAACCTCGGCGAGGCCATGGTCGGCATCAACTGCGACACCCTCCCCGAGACCGAGCGCTACGCCAACCGCGGCTGGTGACCCACTCGTGACCGAAGCACCTGTCATAGGCGTCCTGGCCCTCCAGGGCGACGTACGGGAGCACCTCACCGCCCTGGCCGCGGCCGGCGCCGCGGCCGGGCCGGTCAGGCGGCCCGAGGAACTCGCCGAGGTCGACGGTCTGGTCATCCCGGGCGGGGAGTCCACCACGATCTCCAAGCTGGCCGTGCTCTTCGGCCTGATGGAGCCGCTGCGCGCACGCGTCCGCGACGGCATGCCCGTCTACGGCACCTGCGCGGGCATGATCATGCTGGCCGGCAAGATCCTCGACCCGCGCTCGGGCCAGGAGACCGTCGGAGGCATCGACATGATCGTGCGCCGCAACGCCTTCGGACGGCAGAACGAGTCCTTCGAGGCCGCGGTCGACGTCAGGGGTGTCGAGGGCGGTCCCGTGGAGGGCGTCTTCATCCGCGCCCCCTGGGTGGAGTCCGTCGGCGCCGGGGCCGAGGTGCTCGCCGTGCACGGCGGCCACATCGTCGCCGTCCGCCAGGGCGACACGCTGGCCACGTCGTTCCACCCGGAACTGACCGGCGACCACCGTGTGCACGGCCTCTTCGTCGACATGGTGCGCGCGTACCGGGCGGCCGAGTCCTTGTAGGATTCCTGCGTTCGTTGCAGAGATGGGTTACGCGAAGGAGACAGGCAGATGTCCGGCCACTCTAAATGGGCCACGACGAAGCACAAGAAGGCCGTGATCGATGCCAAGCGCGGCAAGCTCTTCGCGAAGCTGATCAAGAACATCGAGGTCGCCGCGCGTATGGGCGGCGTCGATCTGGACGGAAACCCCACGCTCTACGACGCCGTCCAGAAGGCCAAGAAGCAGTCGGTGCCGAACAAGAACATCGACTCCGCCATCAAGCGCGGTGGCGGTCTCGAGGCCGGCGGCGCCGACTACGAGACGATCATGTACGAGGGCTACGGTCCGAACGGTGTCGCGGTGCTCATCGAGTGCCTCACCGACAACCGCAACCGCGCCGCCTCGGACGTGCGCGTCGCCATGACCCGCAACGGCGGTTCCATGGCCGACCCGGGCTCGGTGTCCTACCTGTTCAACCGCAAGGGCGTGGTGATCGTCCCCAAGGGCGAGCTGACCGAGGACGACGTCCTCGCCGCCGTCCTGGACGCGGGCGCCGAGGAGGTCAACGACCTCGGCGAGAACTTCGAGGTGCTCAGCGAGGCCACCGACCTGGTCGCCGTGCGCACCGCCCTGCAGGACGCCGGGATCGACTACGACTCCGCCGAGGCCAACTTCGTCCCGACCATGCAGGTCGAGCTGGACGAGGAGGGCGCCAAGAAGATCTTCAAGCTCATCGACGCGCTGGAGGACAGCGACGACGTGCAGAACGTCTTCGCCAACTTCGACGTGAGCGACGAGATCATGGAGAAGGTCGACGCGTAACGCGTCCACTGCTCAGCGGGCCGGCGGGACACTTCCGTCGGCCCGTCGCTTTGTCAGTGGGACCCGATAGCCTGCACAAACAGGTGATCGAGGGAAAAGGGGCGGCGCGTGCGCGTACTGGGGGTGGACCCGGGGCTGACCCGGTGCGGTGTCGGCGTCGTCGAGGGCGTCGCGGGCAGACCGCTCACCATGCTCGGCGTGGGAATCGTCCGCACACCGGCGGACGCCGACCTCGGCCACCGCCTCGTCGCCGTCGAGCAGGGCCTCGAACGGTGGCTGGACGAGTACCGGCCCGAGTGCGTCGCCGTGGAGCGCGTCTTCAGCCAGCACAACGTGCGTACGGTGATGGGCACCGCCCAGGCCAGCGCCGTCGCCATCCTGTGCGCCTCCCGCCGCGGCATCCCCGTCGCCCTGCACACGCCCAGCGAGGTCAAGGCCGCCGTCACCGGCTCGGGCCGCGCGGACAAGGCCCAGGTCGGGTCCATGGTCACCCGCCTGCTGCGGCTGGACGCGCCGCCGAAGCCCGCGGACGCCGCCGACGCCCTCGCGCTCGCCATCTGCCACATCTGGCGCGCCCCCGCGCAGAACCGGCTCCAGCAGGCCGTCGCCCGGCACGCCCCGAGGACCCCCCACACACCCCGAGCCCCGCACCCATCGAAAGGCCGTACGGCATGATCGCCTTCGTCAGCGGCACGGTCGCCGCCCTCACCCCCGACACCGCGGTGGTCGAGGTCGGCGGGGTCGGCATGGCTGTCCAGTGCACGCCGAACACGCTCTCCACGCTCCGTGTCGGACAGCCCGCGAAACTCGCCACCTCCCTCGTCGTCCGCGAGGACTCGCTGACCTTGTACGGCTTCGCCGACGACGACGAGCGCCAGGTCTTCGTGCTCCTCCAGACCGCCAGCGGCGTCGGCCCCCGGCTGGCCCAGGCGATGCTCGCCGTGCACACCCCCGACGCCCTGCGCAGAGCCGTCTCCACCGGGGACGAGAAGGCGCTGACCGCCGTCCCCGGCATCGGCAGGAAGGGCGCCCAGAAGCTGCTCCTGGAGCTGAAGGACCGCCTCGGCGAGCCGCTCGGCGCCCCCGCCGTCGGCGCACCGGTCACCGGCGGCTGGCGCGACCAGCTGCACGCCGCCCTGATCGGCCTCGGGTACGCGGCCCGCGAGGCCGACGAGGCCGTGTCCGCCGTGGCGCCCCAGGCGGAGGCCGCCGGGGGCGCCCCGCAGGTGGGGCAGCTGCTGAAGGCGGCCCTGCAGACGCTGAGCCGAGCCCGATAGCCCCGCCGCCCCCTGGCCCGTACGAAGAGCTGAGGCACACGCACATGAACTGGGACGACACCACCGACACCCCCGCCGAGGAGCGGCTCGTCGGTGCGTCCGCCGACCACGAGGACCAGGCCGTCGAGGCCGCCCTGCGCCCCAAGGAGCTGGGCGAGTTCATCGGTCAGGAGAGGGTCCGCGAGCAGCTCGACCTCGTGCTGCGCGCCGCACGTGCGCGGGGGGCCACCGCCGACCACGTGCTGCTCTCCGGAGCCCCCGGCCTCGGCAAGACCACCCTCTCGATGATCATCGCCGCCGAGATGGAAGCCCCCATCCGCATCACCTCGGGCCCCGCCATCCAGCACGCCGGCGACCTGGCGGCGATCCTCTCCTCCCTCCAGGAGGGCGAGGTCCTCTTCCTCGACGAGATCCACCGCATGTCCCGGCCCGCCGAGGAGATGCTCTACATGGCGATGGAGGACTTCCGCGTCGACGTGATCGTCGGCAAGGGCCCCGGCGCCACCGCCATCCCCCTCGAATTGCCCCCCTTCACCCTGGTCGGCGCCACCACTCGCGCCGGCCTGCTGCCGCCCCCGCTGCGCGACCGCTTCGGCTTCACCGCGCACATGGAGTTCTACGAGCCGGCCGAGCTGGAGCGGGTCGTCCACCGCTCGGCGAGCCTCCTCGACGTGGAGATCGACCCGCAGGGCGCCGCGGAGATCGCCGGCCGGTCCCGCGGCACGCCCCGCATCGCCAACCGCCTCCTGCGCCGCGTCCGGGACTACGCGCAGGTCAAGGCCGACGGGCTGATCACCCAGGACATCGCCGCGGCGGCCCTCGCCGTCTACGAGGTCGACTCCCGGGGCCTGGACCGGCTGGACCGGGCCGTCCTCGAGGCCCTGCTCAAGCTGTTCGGCGGCGGACCGGTCGGGCTGTCCACGCTGTCCGTCGCGGTCGGGGAGGAACGCGAGACGGTGGAAGAGGTGGCCGAACCCTTCCTCGTACGGGAGGGGCTGCTCGCCCGCACCCCGCGTGGGAGGGTGGCCACCCCGGCGGCATGGGCGCACCTCGGCCTCACGCCGCCCCGCTCCCAGACCTCCGGAAACGGACAAGGGGACCTGTTCGGGGCGTGACGGCGAGTACGTCGGTCCAGGCAGGAACCCCGGTGCGATGCTGAGCGTTGTTCCCTGCGCGCGGACTCGCTTAGACTCCGCCGATGCCGCCCTTGTCGGCGGCGGTACATACCCCCAACCATCAGGCCGTTCACCATCGCGGTCGTGTGAAGGAAGTTCCGACCCGTGAGTCTCGTGACCCTCCTCCCGTTCATTGTGCTCATCGGGGCCATGTTCCTGATGACCCGGTCGGCCAAGAAGAAGCAGCAGCAGGCCATCGACATGCGGAACCAGATGCAGCCCGGTTCCGGCGTCCGCACCATCGGGGGCATGTACGCCACGGTCAAGGAGGTCGGTGAGGACACGGTCCTCCTCGACGCCGGCCCGGGTGTGGAGCTGCTGTTCGCCAAGAACTCGATCGGTGCCGTCCTGTCCGACGAGGAGTACAACCGCATCGTCCACGGCATCGAGCACGACCTGAAGTCCGACGCCGACGTCGTTCCCGACGACGCCTCCTCCCTCACCGAGACCGACGACTCCTCCGACGCTGCCGCCGTCTCCGACGACACGCCTGTCGACCTCGGCAAGAAGGACGCGGCCGACGAGCCGGCCGACGCCGACACCGCCGGCGAGGCGAAGGCGGACGCGCAGTCGAAGAAGTCCGACGGCGACTCCGACGCGAAGTAGTCGTGTCCCGGGGCGCGCGGGGGCTGCCCGCGCGCCCCGGGACACGTCCGGCTCGCACGGAGTCCCGACACCATGTCATGGCCGTCCGCTCCCCGACCCGGAGCGAGGCGGCCCGAGAGGGAGTACGAGAAGGTGGCAGCACTCAAAAAGGGACAGAACGCGAGCGCCACAAGTAAGCCGTGGCGCTCGCTGGCTCTGATCCTGATCGCCATCGTGGCGCTCACCGGCGGCATGTTCGCATCCGGGCACACCACTCCGCGTCTCGGCATCGACCTGGCCGGTGGTACGAGCATCACACTGGCGGCGGTTCCCGAGGCCGGCCAGGAGTCCGCGATCAACAAGACCAACATGGACACCGCGGTCTCCATCATGGAGCGGCGCGTCAACGGTCTGGGTGTCTCCGAGGCAGAGGTCCAGACGCAGGGCACCCGCAACATCATCGTCAACATTCCCAAGGGAACGAACTCCAATCAGGCCCGGGAACAGGTCGGCACCACCGCCAAGCTCTACTTCCGCCCCGTCATCGCCACCGAACTCGCCGGTGGCGGCGTCGCTCCCACGCCCAGCGCGACCGGCGACGGCTCGGAGCAGGACTCCGGCAAGGACAAGGCGACCGACAAGGCCACGGAGAAGGCGACCGACGGAGCCTCCCCGTCGTCGAGCGCCACCACCCAGGGCCGTGCCGTCACCGAGGCGCTGAAGGCCGACGAGACGCCGTCCGCCTCCCCGAGCGGCACGGCCGAGGGCGAGGCGAGCCCCTCCGCGTCCGCGGCCGGCGGCGCCTCCGGCGACGCCGACAGCAAGCTCCAGGCGCAGTACGCAGCGCTCGACTGCACCAAGGAGAGCGTCCGCGCCAAGGCCGGTGACGGTTCCAAGTCCAGCGACTCGACCGTCGCCTGTGGCCAGAACTCCCAGGGACAGTGGCAGAAGTACATCCTCGGCCCCGCCGCGGTCGACGGCACGGACGTCGACGAGGCCAGCGCCGTCCTGAACACCCAGACCGGTGCCGGCTGGGTGGTCACCATGGACTTCACGGACGAGGGCGCCAAGAAGTTCGCCGACATCACCGGCCAGCTCGCCCAGAACCAGTCCCCGCAGAACCAGTTCGCCATCGTCCTGGACAACGAGGTCGTCTCCGATCCGTACGTCAGCCAGGCCCTGACCGGAGGCAACGCCGAGATCTCCGGCAACTTCACCCAGCAGTCGGCGCAGGAACTCGCCAACATGCTGTCCTACGGCGCCCTGCCGCTGACCTTCCGGGAGGACAGCGTCAACACCGTCACCGCCGCGCTCGGCGGTGAGCAGCTGAGGGCCGGCCTGATCGCCGGTGCCATCGGTATCGCCCTGGTCGTCCTCTACCTGCTGGTCTACTACCGCGGCCTGTCCTTCATCGCGATCCTGTCGCTGCTGGTGTCCGCCGCCCTCACCTACGTGATCATGTCGCTGCTCGGCCCGGCCATCGGCTTCGCGCTGAACCTGCCGGCCGTGTGCGGCGCCATCGTCGCGATCGGCATCACGGCGGACTCGTTCATCGTGTTCTTCGAACGGGTCCGGGACGAGATCCGCGAGGGCCGCACCCTGCGTCCCTCCGTGGAGCGGGCCTGGCCGCGCGCCCGGCGAACCATCCTGGTCTCCGACTTCGTGTCGTTCCTCGCCGCCGCGGTGCTCTTCGTCGTCACCGTCGGCAAGGTCCAGGGCTTCGCGTTCACGCTCGGCCTGACCACCGTGCTCGACGTCGTGGTGGTGTTCTTCTTCACCAAACCGCTGCTCACGCTGATGGCCCGCCGGAAGTTCTTCGCGAGCGGCCACAAGTGGTCCGGTCTCGACCCGAAGGCACTGGGCGCGAAGCCGCCCCTGCGCCGCACCCGCCGTCCCTCCGCCCCTGCCCAGACGAAGGAGGCGTGAGAGATGTCGAAGCTCGGCACCCTCGGCGCCCGACTGCACCACGGCGAGGTCGGCTACGACTTCGTCAAGAACCGCAAGATCTGGTACGGCGTCTCCATCCTGATCACCATCACGGCCATCCTCGGCCTGGCGGTGCGCGGCCTGCACATGGGCATCGAGTTCCAGGGCGGAGCGGCCTTCACCACCCCGAAGAACACGAGCGTCTCGGTCGCCCAGGCCGAAAAGTACGCGGAGGACGCCTCCGGTCACGACGCGATCGTCCAGCAGCTCGGCGACGGCAGTATGCGCATCCAGATCTCGGGCATCGACACCAGTGCGTCGGACAAGATCAAGGAGACGCTCGCCGAGGACCTCAATTTCGACAGTGAGCAGATCAACGCCGAACTGGTCGGTCCCAGCTGGGGCGAGCAGATCGCCAACAAGGCATGGCAGGGCCTCGGCATCTTCATGATCCTGGTCGTGATCTACCTGGCGATCGCCTTCGAGTGGCGCATGGCGCTCGCCGCGTTCGTCGCCCTGATCCACGACATCACCATCACCGTCGGCATCTACGCCCTCGTCGGCTTCGAGGTCACGCCGGGCACGGTGATCGGTCTGCTGACCATCCTCGGTTACTCGCTGTACGACACGGTCGTCGTCTTCGACAGCCTCAAGGAACAGACCAGGGACATCACCAAGCAGACCCGCTGGACGTACAGCGAGATCGCCAACCGTTCCATCAACAGCACCCTGGTCCGTTCCGTCAACACCACGGTGGTCGCGCTGCTGCCGGTGGCGGGCCTGCTGTTCATCGGTGGCGGTGTCCTCGGCGCCGGCATGCTGAACGACATCTCGCTGTCGCTGTTCGTCGGTCTCGCCGCCGGCGCGTACTCCTCGATCTTCATCGCCACCCCGCTCGTCGCCGACCTCAAGGAGCGCGAGCCGGCGGTGAGGTCGCTGAGGAAGCGGATCCTGGCCAAGCGCGCCCAGGGCACGGAGGGGACGCGGGAGACCCCGGTCACCGGCGAGGACCACGGCGACGAGCCCGATGACGCCGCACCCGCGGTCGTCGGCCCGCGCGACCGGTCGGCGACCCGCGCCCGCGGCCGGGGCCGTCCTACCGGGAAGCGCCGATGACCGGGATCAGGGAGCTGCTGCTCAGCCGCATCCGGGACGTGGCGGACTACCCGGAGCCGGGTGTGATGTTCAAGGACATCACCCCGCTCCTGGCGGACCCCGCGGCGTTCGCCGCGCTCAGCGACGCCCTCGCCGACATCGCCCGCGCCAGCGGCGCCACCAAGGTCGTCGGCCTGGAGGCCCGCGGGTTCATCCTCGGCGCCCCGGTCGCCGTGCGCGCGGGGCTCGGCTTCATCCCCGTGCGCAAGGCGGGCAAGCTCCCCGGAGCCACCCTCAGCCAGGCCTACGACCTGGAGTACGGCTCCGCCGAGATCGAGGTGCACGCGGAGGACCTGACCGCCGCCGACCGCGTTCTGGTGATCGACGACGTCCTCGCCACCGGTGGTACCGCCGAGGCGTCGGTCCGGCTCATCCGTCGGGCGGGCGCCGAGGTGGCGGGCCTGGCCGTGCTGATGGAGCTCGGCTTCCTCGGCGGCCGCGCCCGGCTGGAACCGGCCCTGGCCGGCGCCCCGCTGGAGGCGCTGCTCACGGTCTGACCAGCGGTGTCGCACGCGAACCGCACACGGGGAACACCGCTCGGGCGGGCCCGGAGGAATCCGGTGCCCGCCTGGGGCGTTCCAGGAGCAGTCCGTCCTCACACCCGCCCGCAGGCGATCCGCGGGCACGGGATCGCTACCATGGGGTTTCCGGAGCCTGACCGCGGGACCCGGATCGCGCACGAGGAGCCCTCTTGCCAGACGAGGCCCAGCACCTGACCGCCGCCAAGCCCGAGTCCGCCTCGGCGGCCACGGCCAAGCCCGCGCCGAGCGCGCCCCACGAGAAGAACGACACACGTGGGCCGGTCCAGCACGCCCAGTCCGCGTCGGCCGACAAGCCCGAGCAGCCGCGCCCCAAGCCGGCCCCTCCCGAGCGCTCCGCACCCCCGGCCCGCCCCAACACCGGCCAGCCGCGCTCCGGCTCCTCCAACCGCGTCCGCGCCCGCCTCGCCCGGCTCGGCGTGCAGCGCGCGAACCCGTACAACCCGGTCCTCGAGCCGTTGCTGCGGATCGTCCGCAGCAACGACCCCAAGATCGAGAACGCCACGCTCCGCCAGATCGAGCGCGCCTACCAGGTCGCCGAACGCTGGCACCGCGGCCAGAAGCGCAAGAGCGGCGACCCGTACATCACGCACCCGCTCGCCGTCACCACCATCCTCGCCGAGCTGGGCATGGACCCGGCCACGCTGATGGCCGGACTGCTGCACGACACCGTCGAGGACACCGAGTACGGCCTGGAGGACCTGCGCCGCGACTTCGGCGACGTGGTCACCCTGCTCGTCGACGGCGTCACCAAGCTGGACAAGGTCAAGTTCGGCGAGGCCGCGCAGGCCGAGACCGTGCGCAAGATGGTCGTCGCCATGGCCAAGGACCCGCGCGTCCTGGTCATCAAGCTCGCCGACCGCCTGCACAACATGCGCACCATGCGCTACCTCAAGCGCGAGAAGCAGGAGAAGAAGGCGCGCGAGACCCTGGAGATCTACGCGCCGCTCGCCCACCGCCTGGGCATGAACACCATCAAGTGGGAGCTGGAGGACCTCGCCTTCGCGATCCTCTACCCCAAGATGTACGACGAGATCGTCCGCCTGGTCGCCGAGCGCGCGCCCAAGCGCGACGAGTACCTCGCCATCGTCACCGACGAGGTGCAGCAGGACCTGCGCGCCGCCCGTATCAAGGCCACCGTCACCGGCCGCCCCAAGCACTACTACAGCGTCTACCAGAAGATGATCGTCCGCGGCCGCGACTTCGCGGAGATCTACGACCTGGTGGGCATCCGCGTCCTCGTGGACACCGTCCGCGACTGCTACGCGGCCCTCGGCACGGTGCACGCGCGATGGAACCCGGTCCCCGGCCGGTTCAAGGACTACATCGCGATGCCCAAGTTCAACATGTACCAGTCGCTGCACACGACCGTCATCGGTCCCGGCGGCAAGCCCGTCGAACTGCAGATCCGCACCTTCGACATGCACCGCCGCGCCGAGTACGGCATCGCCGCGCACTGGAAGTACAAGCAGGAGGCCGTCGCCGGCGCCTCCAAGATCCGCACCGACGCCCCCAGGTCCTCCGGCAAGGACAAGGACGCCATCAACGACATGGCGTGGCTGCGGCAGCTCCTGGACTGGCAGAAGGAGACCGAGGACCCCGGCGAGTTCCTGGAGTCGCTGCGCTTCGACCTGTCCCGCAACGAGGTCTTCGTCTTCACCCCCAAGGGCGACGTCATAGCGCTGCCCGCCGGCGCCACCCCGGTGGACTTCGCGTACGCGGTCCACACCGAGGTCGGCCACCGCACCATAGGGGCACGGGTCAACGGCCGCCTCGTCCCGCTGGAGTCGACCCTCGACAACGGTGACCTGGTGGAGGTCTTCACCTCCAAGGCGGCCGGCGCCGGCCCCTCCCGCGACTGGCTCGGCTTCGTGAAGTCGCCGCGCGCCCGCAACAAGATCCGTGCCTGGTTCTCCAAGGAGCGCCGCGACGAGGCCATCGAGCAGGGCAAGGACTCCATCGTCCGCGCGATGCGCAAGCAGAACCTGCCGATCCAGCGCATCCTCACCGGCGACTCGCTGGTCACGCTGGCGCACGAGATGCGCTACTCGGACATCTCCGCGCTGTACGCGGCGATCGGCGAGGGCCATGTCTCCGCGCAGAACATCGTGCAGAAGCTCGTCCAGGCCCTCGGCGGCGAGGAGGCCGCCACCGAGGAGATCGACGAGTCGGTCCCGCCGGCCCGCGGCCGCAAGCGCCGCTCCAGCGCCGACCCCGGTGTCGTCGTCAAGGGCGTCGAGGACGTCTGGGTGAAGCTGGCCCGCTGCTGTACGCCGGTGCCCGGCGACCCGATCATCGGATTCGTGACCCGGGGCAGCGGCGTATCGGTGCACCGCAGCGACTGCGTCAACGTCGATTCGCTGTCCCGGGAGCCCGAGAGGATCCTCGACGTCGAATGGGCGCCCACCCAGTCCTCGGTCTTCCTGGTCGCCATCCAGGTCGAGGCCCTGGACCGGTCCCGCCTGCTGTCGGACGTCACGCGCGTGCTGTCCGACCAGCACGTCAACATCCTGTCCGCGGCCGTCCAGACCTCCCGCGACCGTGTCGCCACCTCCCGCTTCACCTTCGAGATGGGCGACCCGAAGCACCTCGGCCACGTCCTGAAGGCCGTACGGGGCGTGGAAGGCGTCTACGACGTCTACCGGGTCACCTCGGCCCGCAACCGTACGTAGCGGACGACGGTCGCACGGAGGGGGCTCCCGTACCTCGAGGTACGGGAGCCCCCTCCGTGCGACGTGCGAGGGGTCAGCCGCCGAACTCCTGCAGACCCTTCAGCGCCTGGTCCAGCAGGGCCTGACGGCCCGCCAGCTCCCGCTCGAGCTTCTCCGCCCTGGCGGTGTTGCCCTGTGCGCGTGCCTGCTCGATCTGGCCCTTCAGCTTGTCCACGGCGGCCTGGAGCTGACCGGTCAGACCCGCGGCACGCGCGCGTGCCTCCGGGTTCGTCCGGCGCCACTCGGCCTCCTCGGCCTCCTGCAGGGCCCGCTCCACGGTGTGCATCCGGCCCTCGACCTTCGGGCGGGCGTCCCGCGGCACGTGGCCGATGGCCTCCCAGCGCTCGTTGATCCCGCGGAACGCGGCCCGCGCGGCCTTCAGGTCCGTGATCGGCAGGAGCTTCTCGGCCTCCTCGGCCAGCTCCTCCTTGAGTTTGAGGTTCTCGGTCTGCTCCGCGTCCCGCTCGGCGAAGACCGAACTGCGGGCGGCGAAGAAGACGTCCTGGGCGCCGCGGAAGCGGTTCCACAGATCGTCCTCGTGCTCGCGCTGGGCGCGGCCCGCGGCCTTCCACTCCGTCATCAGCTCGCGGTAGCGGGCGGCCGTCGCCCCCCAGTCCGTCGAGTTCGACAGCGACTCGGCCTCCGCGACCAGCCGCTCCTTGACCTGACGGGCCTCCTCGCGCTGCGCGTCCAGCTGCGCGAAGTGCTGCTTGCGCCGCTTGGAGAACGCCGAGCGCGCGTGCGAGAACCGGTGCCACAGTTCGTCGTCCGACTTGCGGTCCAGCCGCGGCAGGCCCTTCCAGGTGTCCACCAGGGACCGCAGCCGCTCACCGGCGGCCCGCCACTGGTCGGACTGCGCCAGCTCCTCCGCCTCGGCGACCAGCGCCTCCTTGGCGTGACGCGCCTCGTCGGACTGCTTGGCCCGCTGTGCCTTGCGCTCCTCGTGGCGCGCCTCCACCAGCTCCACGAGCTTGTCCAGCCGGACCCTGAGGGCGTCCAGGTCGCCGACCGCGTGGTGCGCGTCCACCTGCTCGCGCAGGTGCCCGATCGCGGCCCGGGCGTCCTTGGACGACAGGTCGGTGGTCTTCACTCGCTTCTCGAGGAGGCCGATCTCGACAACCAGGCCCTCGTACTTGCGCTCGAAGTAGGCCAACGCCTCCTCGGGGGAGCCGGCCTGCCAGGAACCGACGACCTTCTCGCCGTCGGCCGTACGCACGTACACGGTCCCCGTCTCGTCGACGCGGCCCCACGGGTCGCTGCTCACAGCGCCTCCTCCACATGATGCCGCCGAGGGGGCCTCGAAGCTCCCCCGGGCATCGTCCACAGTTTCGTCACGGCCAACATAGGCGACCGACGGGATGCCTGTCCGCATCCCGCGCGACCGAAGTTCCGCAGTTGGGGGTCAGGATTTGGTGACGGTCGCCTTGTCGATGACGACCGTCGCGTTGGGCGCGGTGTTCCCGGTCGCGGGGTCCATGGGCTGGGCGCCGGCGTCCGCGATCTTCTTCAGCACCTTCATCCCCGCGTCGGACACCGTGCCGAACGGTGTGTAGTCGGGCGGCAGCTGACTGTCCTGGTAGACCAGGAAGAACTGGCTGCCTCCACTGTCGCGCCCCTGCTGCGTCTGCGCGTTGTACTGGTTGGCCATCGCGACCGTGCCCGCCGGGTACACGTTGCCCTTGAGGCTCTCGTCCTTCAGGTTCTCGTCGGGAATCGTGTAGCCGGGGCCGCCCGATCCGGTGCCCTTCGGGTCGCCGCACTGCAGCACGAAGATGCCGGTGTCGGTCAGCCGGTGGCATGTGGTGTGATCGAAGTATCCTTTACCCGCGAGGAAGTTGAACGAGTTGACCGTGCGCGGGGCCGCCGACGCCTTCAGCGCCACGTCGATCTCGCCACAGGTCGTGTCCAGCTTCAGGGTGTACTTCGCCGACTTGTCGATGGACATCGCCGGCTCCTTCTTCCAGGTCTCCGACTTGACCTTGCCCTCGGCGGGCTTGTCGCACGGGTCCGGAGCCTTGCTGGTCGGCGCGGCGCTCGGCGTGACCTCCGCGTTCGCGTTGGTCTTGTCGTCCTGCTCGAACGCCCCGGTCGTGTACAGCGCGCCGCCGCCCACGAGGACCACACCGAGCACGGACGCGATCACCGAGTTGCGCATCCGCGACTTCCGCCGCGCCTCGGTGCGCCGCTGCTGCTGCCGCAAGAACTTCTCCCGGGCGAGCTGACGCCGCCGCTGTTCCTGGCTGACCACCGGATTCTCTCCTCATGCGTCTCGTGTGCCGGCCGGTACGCGTGCGTGCGTGCGGTGAGCCGACCGCCTGCGTGTGCCCCGTACCGTATATGGGTTCGCTGAGGAATCGGCAGCGCCGGTAGGCTCTGACCACGGGCGCAGCCCCGTCGCAAGCCTCCCGTACCGACACAACGAAGGACGATCGTGCTCATTGCCGGGTTCCCCGCCGGGGCCTGGGGGACGAACTGTTATCTCGTCGCCCCCGCCGCCGGTGAGGAGTGCGTGATCATCGACCCCGGCCACCAGGCCGCCGAAGGCGTCGCGGAGGCGGTCCGCAAGCACCGCCTCAAGCCCGTCGCCGTCGTCCTCACCCACGGCCACATCGACCACGTCGCCTCGGTCGTCCCCGTGTGCGGGGCGCACGACGTGCCGGCCTGGATCCACCCCGAGGACCGCTACATGATGAGCGACCCCGAGAAGGGGATCGGTCGCGCCATCGGCATGCCGCTGATGGGCGAGCTGACGGTGGGGGAGCCGGACGACGTCAAGGAGCTCACCGACGGTTCCCGGCTGGCACTGGCGGGTCTGGAGTTCTCCGTCGCGCACGCGCCGGGCCATACCAAGGGGTCGGTGACCTTCGGCCTGCCCGAGGCGGCGGACATCCCGCCGGTCATGTTCTCGGGCGACCTGCTGTTCGCCGGCTCCGTCGGACGCACCGACCTGCCCGGCGGTGACATGGCCGAGATGCTCGACTCGCTGGCCCGCGTGTGCCTGCCGCTCGACGACTCGACCGTGGTGCTGTCCGGCCACGGCCCCCAGACGACCATCGGCCAGGAGCGCGCCACCAACCCCTACCTGCGGCAGGTGGCGGCGGACCGCCAAGGACGCGGCGCCGCCGAGGCTCCCCGACGAGGAATGTGACGAGAGACTTCCGTGAGCACCTTCAAGGCCCCCAAGGGCACGTACGACCTGATCCCGCCGGACAGCGCCAAGTACCTCGCCGTCCGCGAGGCCATCGCCGCCCCGCTGCGGGGCTCCGGCTACGGCTACATCGAGACGCCCGGCTTCGAGAACGTCGAGCTGTTCGCGCGTGGTGTCGGAGAGTCCACCGACATCGTGACCAAGGAGATGTACGCCTTCGAGACCAAGGGCGGCGACCGGCTCGCCCTGCGCCCCGAGGGCACCGCCTCCGTGCTGCGCGCCGCCCTGGAGGCCAACCTGCACAAGGTGGGCAACCTCCCCGTCAAGCTCTGGTACTCGGGCTCCTACTACCGTTACGAACGCCCCCAGAAGGGCCGCTACCGCCACTTCTCCCAGGTCGGCGCCGAGGCCATCGGCGCGGAGGACCCGGCGCTGGACGCCGAGCTGATCATCCTCGCCGACCAGGCGTACCGCTCGCTGGGCCTGCGCGACTTCCGCATCCTGCTCAACAGCCTCGGCGACCAGGAGTGCCGCCCGGTGTACCGGGCGGCACTGCAGGACTTCCTGCGCGGCCTCGACCTGGACGAGGACACGCTGCGCCGCGCGGAGATCAACCCGCTGCGCGTCCTGGACGACAAGCGGGAGTCGGTGCAGGAGCAGCTGACCGGCGCGCCCCTGCTGCGCGACTACCTCTGCGACGCCTGCAAGGCCTACCACGAGGAGGTCCGCGAGCTGATCACGGCGGCAGGCGTCTCCTTCGAGGACGACCCCAGGCTGGTGCGGGGCCTGGACTACTACACGCGCACCACCTTCGAGTTCGTCCACGACGGTCTCGGCTCCCAGTCCGCGGTGGGCGGCGGCGGCCGCTACGACGGCCTGTCCGAGATGATCGGCGGTCCCGCGCTGCCGTCCGTCGGCTGGGCCCTGGGCGTCGACCGCACCGTGCTGGCCCTGGAGGCGGAGGGCGTCGAGCTCGAGCTCCCCGCCGCCACCAGCGTGTTCGCCGTCCCGCTCGGCGAGGAGGCGCGCCGGGTACTGTTCGCGAAGGTCACCGAGCTGCGCAAGAACGGCGTGGCCGCCGACTTCAGCTACGGCGGCAAGGGGCTCAAGGGCGCCATGAAGAACGCCAACCGCAGCGGCGCCCGCTACACCATCGTGGCCGGCGAACGCGACCTCGCCGAGGGCGTCGTCCAGCTCAAGGACATGGAGTCCGGCGAGCAGACGGCGGTCGGCGTCAACGAGATCGTGGCCGAGCTGGAGTCACGGCTCGGCTGACCCCCGTACCGACGGAGGCGCCGGGCGCCCGCGCAGGGCCCCGGCGCCTCCGTCGTCAACGCGTACAGGCGGTCTCGCTCGACCGGGTGATCGGGGGTGGGGCGCAGGCACGGCCGCCCCACGGACACCGGCCGAAACCGCACGCCCACGGGCGCGCACCGGTACGTCCTTATGCCCGCCCAACGGCGAATCACGGCTCCGTACGGCACAATGGCCCCTGCCCGAAGCAGGTCCACACTCCCCAGTGACGGAATCGGCGTGATGAGCAAGACGACAGTCAGGGACGTCGACATGGAGCCCGAGCCCTCGGCCGCACCGCGGCGCACCGACTCCGTGCCGCGCACGGAGGGCGCGAGCCGGGCGTTCGCCCTGCTCCTGGTGATCACCGGAGCCGCCGGCGTGCTCGCCGCGTGGGTGATCACGCTCGACAAGTTCAAACTGCTCGAGGCCAAGGTCAGGGGGGAGACGTTCGTCCCCGGGTGCAGCCTCAACCCCGTCGTCTCCTGCGGCAGCGTCATGGAGAGCGACCAGGCCTCCGTCTTCGGCTTCCCCAACCCGATGCTCGGCCTCGTCACCTACGGCATCGTCGTCTGCGTCGGCATGAGCCTGCTCGCCCGGGCCCGCTTCCCGCGCTGGTACTGGCTCACCTTCAACGCCGGCACGCTCTTCGGCACCGTCTTCTGCGCCTGGCTGATGTTCCAGTCGCTGTACCGGATCAACGCCCTGTGCCTGTGGTGCTGCCTGGCCTGGGTCGCCACGATCATCATGTTCTGGTACGTGACGTCGTTCAACGTCCGCCAGGGCTTCCTGCCCGCCCCGGGCTGGCTGAAGGGCTTCTTCGGCGAGTTCACCTGGGTCATGCCGGTCCTGCACATCGGCATCATCGGCATGCTGGTCCTGACCCGCTGGTGGGATTTCTGGACCAGCTGATCGCCCGCCCGCGGGCTGTCGGCGCGGTGCTTTAGGGTTTCAGCGTGGAGCCCGACCTGTTCACCGCCGCAGCAGAAGAACGCCAGGAGAAGGACCCGACCGGCAGCCCCCTGGCGGTCCGGATGCGTCCGCGCACCCTCGACGAGGTGGTGGGCCAGCAGCATCTGCTGAAGCCGGGCTCCCCCCTGCGCAGACTGGTCGGTGAAAGCGCCTCGGGCCCCGCGGGCCCCTCCTCGGTCGTCCTCTGGGGCCCGCCCGGCACCGGCAAGACGACCCTGGCCTACGTCGTCTCCAGGGCCACCAACAAGCGCTTCGTCGAGCTGTCGGCGATCACCGCGGGTGTCAAGGAGGTCCGCACGGTCATCGACGGCGCCCGCCGCGCCTCCGGCGGGTACGGCCAGGAGACCGTCCTCTTCCTCGACGAGATCCACCGCTTCAGCAAGGCCCAGCAGGACTCCCTGCTCCCGGCCGTGGAGAACCGCTGGGTCACCCTGATCGCCGCGACCACCGAGAACCCCTACTTCTCGGTCATCTCCCCGCTGCTCTCCCGGTCCCTGCTGCTCACCCTGGAACCGCTCACCGACGGCGACGTCCGGGACCTGCTGAGGCGCGCCCTCGCCGACGAACGGGGCCTGAGGGGCGCCGTCACGCTCCCCGAGGACACCGAGGACCACCTCCTGCGCATCGCCGGCGGCGACGCCCGCCGCGCGCTGACCGCCCTGGAGGCCGCCGCCGGGGCCGCGCTGGACAAGGGCGAGGCGGCGATCACCCTGGCCACGCTGGAGGAGACGGTCGACCGGGCCGCGGTGAAGTACGACCGCGACGGCGACCAGCACTACGACGTCGCCAGTGCCCTGATCAAGTCCATCCGCGGTTCCGACGTGGACGCCGCCCTGCACTACCTGGCCCGCATGATCGAGGCCGGTGAGGACCCCCGCTTCATCGCCCGCCGCCTGATGATCTCCGCCAGCGAGGACATCGGCCTCGCCGACCCGAACGCGCTGCCGACCGCCGTCGCCGCCGCCCAGGCCGTCGCCATGATCGGCTTCCCCGAGGCCGCCCTCACCCTCAGCCACGCCACCATCGCCCTCGCCCTCGCGCCCAAGTCCAACGCCGCCACCACGGCGATCGGCGCGGCCCTGGACGACGTGCGCAAGGGACTGGCCGGACCGGTGCCGTCGCACCTGCGGGACAGTCACTACAAGGGCGCGACGAAGCTGGGGCACGGGAAGGGCTACACCTACCCGCACGACCTGCCCGAGGGCATCGCCGCACAGCAGTACGCGCCGGACGCCCTGAAGGACCGCACGTACTACGAGCCCACCCGGCACGGCGCGGAGGCGCGGTACGCGGACGCGGTGGAGTGGACCAGGAAGCACCTCGGTCGGAGACGGTCCTGACCACCCTGTAGAATCTCCCGGAGTGCTGAGTCCCGTGTCCGGCTCCGGTCGGCGCCTCAGGCGGGACACCCAGCCGGATCCTTCGATCCAGGAGCGTCGCGCACCGTCGTAGGTGTCGCGGGCAGCCCACCACCCCCCGTAAGTCCCGGGACCGGTCGGTGGGCCGTTCGTGTGCTGCACGTATGTGCCCAGTCCAGGGGAGCGGCTGCCCACCAGGTCCCCCGCGGACCTGAGGGGAATTCCCCGACTGCGGATGCGACCTCCCGTAACCCTGAGGCAGCCGAAAAGGAAAAGGAAGACAAGTGGCGAACCAGTCCCGCCCCAAGGTCAAGAAGTCGCGTGCCCTCGGCATCGCGCTGACCCCGAAGGCCGTCAAGTACTTCGAGGCCCGCCCCTACCCGCCGGGCGAGCACGGCCGTGGCCGCAAGCAGAACTCGGACTACAAGGTCCGTCTGCTGGAGAAGCAGCGGCTGCGCGCGCAGTACGACCTCTCCGAGCGTCAGCTCGTCCGCGCCTACGAGCGTGCCTCCAAGGTGCAGGGCAAGACCGGTGAGGCCCTGATCATCGAGCTCGAGCGCCGTCTCGACGCGCTGGTCCTGCGTTCGGGCATCGCCCGCACGATCTACCAGGCCCGCCAGATGGTCGTCCACGGCCACATCCAGGTCAACGGCAAGAAGGTGGACAAGCCCTCCTTCCGTGTCCGCCCGGACGACGTCGTGCAGGTCCGCGACCGCAGCAAGGAGAAGACCCTCTTCACGATCGCCCGTGAAGGCGGCTTCGCCCCCGACGGCGAGATCCCGCGCTACCTCCAGGTGAACCTCAAGTCCCTGGCGTTCCGCCTGGACCGTGAGCCGAACCGCAAGGAGATCCCGGTGATCTGCGACGAGCAGCTCGTCGTCGAGTACTACGCCCGCTGACCCCAGCAGGCGCGCGGTATCCCGAGCCCGCCGTCCCCCCGCCCCTTTGGGCGGGGGGACGGCGGGCTCGACCCGCTCCCTCCGCGGCTCCACCGGTGGCGGACGGTAATCCGGTACGGAGTCCCGTCACCGGCGCGATAGGCTCGACCCACGACTTTTCGATGTTCAGGCGCGTTTCAAGGGAGCGGGTGCACACAGTGTCCGGTGGCGAGGTGGCCGGAATCCTGGTGGCCGTGTTCTGGGCGATCCTGGTCTCCTTCCTCGCCGTCGCGCTGGCGAGGCTGGCCCAGACGCTCCGGGCGACCACCAGGCTCGTGGCGGACGTGACCGACCAGGCCGTCCCTCTGCTGGCGGACGCCTCGGCGGCGGTGCGTTCCGCGCAGACCCAGATCGAACGGGTCGACGCGATCGCCTCCGACGTCCAGGAGGTCACCTCCAACGCCTCCGCGCTGTCGACCACCGTGGCCTCCACCTTCGGCGGCCCCCTGGTCAAGGTCGCCGCCTTCGGCTACGGCGTGCGCCGGGCCGTCAGTGGCCGCAAGGACGACGCCCAGGCCAAGGAGCCGAGGCGCGACGTGATCGTGGGCCGCACCGTCCCGGGCGCGCGGCGTGACAAGCGGACCCGGGGAAAGAGGGACTGACCCAGCGATGTTCCGCCGAACGTTCTGGTTCACCAGCGGCGTCGCCGCCGGAGTGTGGGCCACCACCAAGGTCAACCGCAAGATCAAGCAGCTGACGCCCGAGCACCTCGCCGTCACCGCGGCGAACAAGGCGGTCGAGGCCGGCGGCCGGCTCAAGGACCGCGCGGTCGACTTCGCGCTCGAGGTCCGTGACCACATGGCCCGGCGCGAGGCCGAACTGGGCGACGCGCTCGGGCTCAACGCCCCCGTCGACCGCGAACTCCCCGCGCCCCGGAGCCACGCCGTCATCGAGAACCGCAACAGCCCCAAGTACGTCGAGGGCCCGGCGCAGAGGTCGACGCACCAGACGTACCCGTACAACCGGAATGAGGACCACTGATGGAGTCGGCCGAGATCCGCCGCCGCTGGCTGAGCTTCTTCGAGGAGCGCGGGCACACCGTCGTCCCGTCGGCGTCGCTCATCGCGGACGACCCGACTCTGCTGCTCGTCCCGGCCGGCATGGTGCCCTTCAAGCCCTACTTCCTGGGCGAGGTCAAGCCGCCCTTCGACCGCGCCACCAGCGTGCAGAAGTGCGTGCGCACCCCCGACATCGAAGAGGTCGGCAGGACCACCCGCCACGGCACGTTCTTCCAGATGTGCGGCAACTTCTCCTTCGGCGACTACTTCAAGGAAGGCGCCATCAAGCTCGCCTGGGAGCTGCTCACCGGCGCCCGGGACAAGGGCGGTTACGGCCTCGACCCCGAGCGCCTGTGGATCACCGTCTACCAGGACGACGACGAGGCCGAGCAGATCTGGCGCGACGTCGTCGGCGTGCCTGCCGAGCGCATCCAGCGCCTGGGCAAGAAGGACAACTTCTGGGACATGGGCGTCCCCGGTCCCTGCGGTCCCTGCTCCGAGATCAACTACGACCGTGGCCCCGAGTTCGGCGTCGAGGGCGGCCCCGCCGTCAACGACGAGCGGTACGTGGAGATCTGGAACCTCGTCTTCATGCAGTACGAGCGGGGCCAGGGCCCGGGCAAGGACTACCCGATCCTCGGGGATCTGCCGAGCAAGAACATCGACACCGGCCTCGGCCTCGAGCGGCTCGCCATGATTCTGCAGGGCGTGCAGAACATGTACGAGATCGACACCTCCATGGCCGTCATCGACAAGGCCACCGAGCTGACCGGGGTCCGCTACGGCGACGCCCAGGCCTCGGACGTCTCCCTGCGCGTGGTCACCGACCACATGCGCACCTCGGTGATGCTCATCGGTGACGGTGTCACCCCCGGCAACGAGGGCCGCGGCTATGTGCTGCGCCGCATCATGCGCCGCGCCATCCGCAACATGCGCCTGCTCGGCGCCACCGGCCCGGTCGTCAAGGACCTCGTCGACGTCGTCATCGGCATGATGGGGCAGCAGTACCCGGAGCTGGTCACCGACCGCGAGCGGATCGAGAAGGTCGCCCTCGCCGAGGAGAACGCCTTCCTCAAGACGCTGAAGGCCGGCACCAACATCCTCGACACCGCCGTCAGCGACACCAAGGCCGCCGGCGGCACCGTCCTGGCCGGTGACAAGGCCTTCCTGCTCCACGACACCTGGGGCTTCCCGATCGACCTCACCCTGGAGATGGCCGCCGAACAGGGCCTGTCCGTGGACGAGGAGGGCTTCCGGCGCCTGATGAAGGAGCAGCGGGAGCGCGCCAAGGCCGACGCCCGGGCCAAGAAGACCGGCCACGCCGACCTCGGCGCCTACCGCGAGATCGCCGACCGCGCCGGTGCCACCGACTTCATCGGCTACACCGACACCGAGGGCGAGTCCACCGTCGTCGGCATCCTCGTCGACGGCGTCTCCTCGCCGGCCGCCACCGAGGGCGACGAGGTCGAGGTCGTCCTCGACCGCACTCCCTTCTACGCCGAGGGCGGCGGCCAGATCGGCGACACCGGCCGCATCAAGGTCGACACCGGCGCCGTCATCGAGATCCGCGACTGCCAGAAGCCGGTGCCGGGCGTGTACGTCCACAAGGGCGTCGTCCAGGTCGGCGAGGTCACCGTCGGCGCCAAGGTCCACGCCGCCATCGACGGTCGCCGCCGTACGGCCATCGCCCGCGCCCACTCGGCCACCCACCTCACCCACCAGGCGCTGCGCGACGCCCTCGGCCCGACGGCCGCCCAGGCCGGCTCCGAGAACCAGCCCGGCCGCTTCCGCTTCGACTTCGGCTCCCCGTCCGCCGTACCGACGGCGGTGATGACCGACGTCGAGCAGAAGATCAACGAGGTGCTCGCCCGCGACCTCGACGTGCGCGCCGACGTCATGGGCATCGACGAGGCCAAGAAGCAGGGAGCCATCGCCGAGTTCGGCGAGAAGTACGGCGAGCGCGTGCGTGTCGTGACCATCGGTGACTTCTCCAAGGAGCTGTGCGGCGGCACCCACGTGCACAACACCGCCCAGCTGGGCCTGGTGAAGCTGCTCGGCGAGTCGTCCATCGGCTCCGGTGTGCGCCGCATCGAGGCCCTGGTCGGCGTGGACGCCTACAACTTCCTCGCCCGTGAGCACACGGTCGTCGCCCAGCTCCAGGAGCTGATCAAGGGCCGCCCGGAGGAGCTTCCGGAGAAGGTCTCCGCCATGCTCGGCAAGCTCAGGGACGCCGAGAAGGAGATCGAGAGGTTCCGCGCCGAGAAGGTGCTCCAGGCCGCCGCCGGTCTCGCCGAGTCCGCCAAGGACGTTCGCGGCATCGCCCTCGTCACCGGCCGGGTCCCCGACGGCACCACACCGGACGACCTGCGCAAGCTGGTCCTCGACGTGCGCGGCCGCATCCAGGGCGGCCGGGCCGCCGTGGTCGCCCTGTTCACCGTGAACAACGGCAAGCCGCTGACGGTCATCGCCACCAACGAGGCCGCCCGCGAGCGCGGCCTCAAGGCCGGTGACCTGGTCCGCACCGCCGCCAGGGCCCTCGGCGGCGGCGGTGGCGGCAAGCCGGACGTCGCCCAGGGCGGCGGCCAGGACCCCGCCGCCGTCGGCGAGGCCGTCGACGCCGTCGAGCGGCTCGTGGCGGACACCGCCAAGTGAACGACCCGGTGAACGAGCAGGCGGGCGGCCCGGTGATGCGCCGGGGCCGCCGTCTCGCGATCGACGTCGGGGACGCCCGCATCGGGGTCGCCTCGTGCGACCCCGACGGGATCCTCGCCACGCCGGTCGAGACCGTCCCCGGCCGGGACGTCCCCGCCGCGCACCGCCGGCTGCGGCAGCTCGTCGAGGAGTACGAGCCGATCGAGGTCGTCGTCGGCCTCCCCCGCTCCCTCAAGGGGGGCGAGGGCCCGGCCGCGGTCAAGGTCAGGGGTTTCGCGCAGGAGCTGGCCCGCGGCATCGCGCCCGTCCCGGTGCGCCTGGTCGACGAGCGGATGACCACGGTCACGGCGAGCCAGGGACTGCGCGCCTCCGGCGTCAGGTCCAGGAAGGGTCGCTCGGTCATCGACCAGGCCGCCGCTGTGATCATCCTTCAGCAGGCGCTGGAATCCGAACGGGTGTCAGGTGGACCGCCTGGTGAGGGCGTCGAAGTGGTCATCTGATCGCGGTACGGTAACGTTCCGCGCGACGTGGACGGCGTTCGAACAGCCGACGCACAGAGAGAGGCGGTACGGGAACCGTGGTCTTCAGGCGGCCGCGCGCCCGCCGCCTCGCGGCTCTAGGGGATCGATGACTGAGTATGGCCGGGGCCAGGGCTCCGAACCGTGGCGTCCGGACGACCCGTTGTACGGAGAGGGCGGATGGGACGAACAGCGGACCCAGCAGGGTCAGCAGTCCCCCTACGGCGGCCAGCCACAGCACTATCCGCAGCAGCCGCAGACGCACCAGCAGCACGGCGAGTGGGACACCGGGGAACAGCACGGCTACGGCGGGCAGCAGCCTTCGCAGTACGACCAGCAGTCACAGCCCCGGTACGACCAACAGCAGTACGCTCCTCAGCAGCAACAGCCGCAGTACGACCAGAACGGCTGGCCCACGGGCTCCTACCCGCAGGACCCCTACGCCGCCGACCCGGCGGACCCGTACACACAGCAGGCCGGGACGTACGGCGGGGAGCAGCCCGACCACTACGGCACCCCCGACGCCTACCCGCCGCCCGAGCCCCCCGGCCGCCGCGCCGAACCCGAGCCGCGGACGGACTGGGACCCGGGTCCCGACCAGGGCGAACACGCTTTCTTCGCGGGCGGTGGCGACGACGGTGACGCGGCCGACGACGAGCCGGGCGACCGGAGCGGGCGCGGCGACCGCCGGGGCCGGGGCGGCAAGGAGAGGAAACGCCGCAGCGGCCTGGCCTGCCTCGTCGTGGTCGTGGTCCTCGGCGGCGGTCTCGCCGGTGTCAGCTACTTCGGCTACCAGTTCTACCAGGACAGTTTCGGCAGCGCCCCGGACTTCGCGGGAGCCGGCAACGGCGAGCAGGTGACCGTCGTCATCCCCAAGGGGTCCGGCGGGTACGCCATCGGCCAGGAGCTCAAGAAGATGGGCGTGGTCAAGAGCGTCGACGCCTTCGTCGCGGCCCAGGCGGCCAACCCGCAGGGCAAGAACATCCAGGACGGCGTGTACACGCTGGAGAAGGAGATGTCGGCCGCGAGCGCGGTCGAACTGATGCTCAGCCCCAAGAGCCGCGACAACCTGATCATCGCCGAGGGCAAGCGCAACGCCGACATCTACAAGCTCATCGACAAGCGCCTCGAGGTCGAGGACGGCACCACGGCCAAGGTCGCCAAGGAGGACTGGGAGAAACTCGGTCTGCCGGACTGGGCGCAGGACCATAAGAACGTCCAGGATCCGCTGGAAGGCTTCCTCTTCCCGTCGAGCTACGGCGTGTCCAAGGGACAGAAGCCCGAAGACGTCCTGAAGCGCATGGTCGCGCAGGCCACCGAGACCTACGAGAAGCTCGGTGTCGAGCAGGAAGCCGAGAAGCTGGGCCTGGAAAACCCGTGGCAGTTGGTCACCGTCGCGAGCCTCGTCCAGGCCGAAGGCAGGAGCCACAGCGACTTCCGCAAGATGGCCGAGGTCATCTACAACCGGCTCGAGCCCGGCAATACCGAGACCAACGGCATGCTGGAGTTCGACTCCACGTACAACTACATCAAGAACCAGAGCAAGATCGACCTGACGATCGCGGAGCTCAGGAACTACAACAACCCGTACAACACGTACTTCTACAAGGGGCTGCCGCCCGGACCGATCAGCAACCCCGGCGAGGACGCCCTCAAGGGCGCGCTCGACCCGACGGGCGACGGCTGGTACTACTTCATCTCGATGGACGGCAAGACCAGCAAGTTCACCGAGACCTACGCCGAGCACGAGAAGTTGGTTGAGCAGTGGGAAGCATCGAAGAGGAACTGACGGCCCCGGGCCACCGGGCCGCCGTGCTCGGCTCGCCGATCGCCCACTCGCTCTCCCCGGTGCTGCACCGCGCCGCCTACGCCGAACTGGGCCTGGAAGGCTGGACGTACGACCGTTTCGAGGTCGACGAGAAGTCCCTGCCCGGCTTCTTCGGCACGCTCGGCACCGAGTGGGCGGGACTGTCGCTGACCATGCCGCTGAAGCGGGCGGTGATCCCGCTGCTCGACTCGGTCAGCGAGACCGCGGCCTCGGTCGAGGCGGTCAACACGGTCGTCCTCACGCCGGACGGCCGCCGGACCGGCGACAACACCGACATCCCGGGGATGGTCGCCGCCCTGCGTGAGCACGGCATCGACAAGGTGGAGACGGCCGCCGTCATCGGCGCGGGCGCCACCGCCTCCTCCGCGCTGGCCGCACTGGCCCGGATCTGCTCGGGCGAGGTCACCGTCCACGTCCGCAGCGAGGCCCGTGCGACGGAGATGAGGCAGTGGGCCGAACGGCTCGACGTCGCGGTCCGCATCGCCGCCTGGGACGACGCCGAGCAGGCGCTGCACGCCCCCCTGGTCGTCAGCACCACCCCGGCCGGCGTCACGGACGTCCTCGCCAAGGCCGTCCCGGAGCGCCCGGCTGCCCTCTTCGACGTGCTCTACGACCCGTGGCCGACGGTTCTCGCCGCCCGCTGGTCGGCGCACGGGGGCGCCGTGATCAGCGGACTGGACCTGCTGGTGCACCAGGCGGTGCTCCAGGTGGAGCAGATGACGGGGCGTTCACCGGCCCCGCTGGACGCCATGCGAAAAGCGGGAGAACAGGCGCTCGCGGCCCGATAGGATCCACCCCCGGTTCCGCAGGGGGCGGACAGGGGAGGGGAGCGCGATCCATGTCCGCAGGCGTGCCGCTGGCGTCGGTGGGGTCCCAGGTGTTCGAGTCCGTGCCGGGCTTCCTGCCCGACTGGGTGCAGATCACGGTGCCGGCCCCGATCGTGCTCGCCGTCGTCGCGTCCTGGGGCGTCAGGACCAAGCGCAAGAACGCGTACCGCCGCGCCGTCCGCGGCGGACGGCCGGTCCACGCGGCGGCCCGGCACGGCCGGGGCAGCGGGGCGGACCACCTGGGCGGCTACGCGCCGCAGGCGGCTTTTCGGCCGGCCCGGCAGCCGAGCGGCGCCGGTCACCTGGGGCCGTACGCGCCGCCGCAGGGCGGCCACCCGGGCGCCCGTGCGCCGCAGCCGACTTCCTCGGCGTCTGTGCCCCCTGCCCCCGCCGGGGCGACGGCCAGGCCTGATTCCCCCACCGCCCGGCCCGTGATCCAGCCCGTCCGCCTGATGGACCGGCGGCCGGACACCCGGCCCGGACGTGGGAGGATCGGAAGTGGCGGACCGGGGCCGCGCACCCCGTCACGCCACAGCCGTACACGAGGACACGTGTACGCAGGGCAGTACCGGGGCGCGAGCATTGAGGAGCACCGTTGAGCAGGTTGCGCTGGCTGACCGCGGGGGAGTCGCACGGTCCCGCACTCGTCGCGACGCTGGAGGGTCTTCCCGCCGGCGTGCCGATCACCACGGACATGGTGGCGGACCACCTCGCGAGGCGGCGGCTGGGCCACGGACGCGGCGCCCGGATGAAGTTCGAGCGCGACGAGGTCACCTTCCTCGGCGGCGTCCGGCACGGTCTGACCCTGGGTTCCCCGGTCGCGGTCATGGTGGGCAACACCGAGTGGCCGAAGTGGGAGCAGGTCATGGCGGCCGACCCGGTCGACCCGGAGGTGCTGGCCGGCCTGGCGCGCAACGCCCCGCTGACCCGCCCCCGCCCCGGCCACGCCGACCTGGCCGGCATGCAGAAGTACGGCTTCGACGAGGCCCGGCCGGTCCTGGAGCGCGCCTCCGCCCGCGAGACCGCCGCCCGTGTGGCGCTGGGCGCGGTGGCACGGTCGTACCTGAAGGAGACGGCCGGCGTCGAGATCGTCAGCCACGTCGTCGAGCTGGCCGCGGCCAAGGCGCCGTACGGCGTGTACCCGACCCCCGCCGACGTGGAGCGGCTGGACGAGGACCCGGTGCGCTGCCTGGACGCGGACGCGTCGAAGGCGATGGTCGCCGAGATCGACCAGGCACACAAGGACGGCGACACCCTCGGCGGCGTGGTCGAGGTACTGGCGTACGGCGTCCCGGTCGGCCTCGGCTCCCACGTCCACTGGGACCGCCGCCTGGACGCACGCCTGGCCGCCGCCCTCATGGGCATCCAGGCGATCAAGGGAGTCGAGGTCGGCGACGGCTTCGACCTCGCCCGCGTGCCCGGTTCCAAGGCGCACGACGAGATCCTCGCCACCGACCAGGGCATCAAGCGCGCCTCCGGCCGTTCCGGCGGCACCGAGGGCGGACTGACCACCGGCGAGCCGCTGCGCGTACGCGCGGCGATGAAGCCCATCG
The DNA here is from genome assembly GCF_041380215.1 of Streptomyces pimonensis. NCBI lineage: Bacteria > Bacillati > Actinomycetota > Actinomycetes > Kitasatosporales > Streptomycetaceae > Streptomyces > Streptomyces pimonensis. Next base: position 36,908 of record NZ_JAHWZY010000007.1, on the reverse strand, counting down.
CGACCGTGCCGCGGGCGCTGAGGACCGTGGACGTCGTCACCGGCGAGGAAGCCGCCGCCCACCACCAGCGCTCCGACGTGTGCGCCGTGCCGGCCGCCGGCATCGTCGCCGAGGCGATGGTCGCCCTGGTCCTCGCGGACGCGGTCGCGGAGAAGTTCGGCGGCGACAGCGTCACCGAGACCCGCCGCAACGTGACGTCGTACCTCGAGAACCTGGCCATCCGATGAGCTCACCGGTCATCGTGCTGATCGGCCCGATGGGTGTGGGCAAGTCCACCGTGGGCCGGCTGCTGGCCGAGCGCCTGGGCGTCGCCTACCGCGACACCGACGACGACATCGTCACCGCCGAGGGCAGGGCCATCGCCGACATCTTCGTCGACGAGGGCGAGCCCGCCTTCCGCGCCATCGAGAAGCGCGCGGTGCGCGCCGCGCTCACCGGGCACGAGGGCGTCCTGGCGCTCGGTGGCGGCGCGATCCTCGACGCCGACACGCGCGCACTGCTCGCGGGCCTGCGGGTCGTCTACCTGTCGATGGACGTCGAGGAGGCGGTCAGGCGCACCGGTCTGGGCGCCGCCCGCCCGCTCCTCGCGGTCAACCCGCGCAAGCAGTGGCGCGAGCTGATGGAAGCCCGCCGGCACCTGTACGAGGAGGCCGCCACGGCCGTCGTGCCGACCGACGGCCGAACGCCCGAGGAAGTCACCGAGGCAGCCCTGGACGCACTGGAGATGAAGGACGCATGAGCAGTGAGGCAGTGACGCGGATCCGCATCGGCGGCACGGCGGGCACCGACCCCTACGAGGTCCTGGTGGGCCGCCGGCTCCTGGGCGAACTCGGCGGGCTGATCGGTGAGAAGGCCAAGCGGGTCGCGGTCGTGCACCCCGAGGCGCTCGCCGAGACCGGCGACGCCCTCCGTGCCGACCTGGCCGACCAGGGCTACGAGGCGATCGCCATCCAGGTGCCCAACGCGGAGGAGGCCAAGACCGCCGAGGTCGCCGCCTACTGCTGGAAGGCGCTGGGCCAGTCCGGCTTCACCCGCACCGACGTCATCGTCGGCGTGGGCGGCGGCGCCACGACGGACCTGGCCGGCTTCGTGGCCGCGACCTGGCTGCGCGGCGTCCGCTGGATCGCCGTCCCGACCACGGTGCTCGCCATGGTGGACGCGGCCGTGGGCGGCAAGACCGGCATCAACACGGCCGAGGGCAAGAACCTGGTGGGCGCCTTCCACCCGCCCGCCGGCGTGCTGTGCGACCTGGCCGCCCTGGACTCCCTCCCGGTCAACGACTACGTCTCCGGACTCGCCGAGGTCATCAAGGCCGGTTTCATCGCCGACCCGGTGATCCTGGACCTCATCGAGTCCGACCCCCAGGCCGCCCGCACCCCGTCGGGCCCGCACACCGCGGAACTGATCGAGCGCTCGATCCGGGTCAAGGCGGACGTCGTCTCCTCCGACCTGAAGGAGTCGGGTCCCCGCGAGATCCTGAACTACGGTCACACCCTCGGCCACGCCATCGAGAAGAACGAGCGCTACAAGTGGCGCCACGGCGCCGCGGTCTCCGTCGGCATGCACTTCGCCGCCGAACTGGGCCGCCTCGCGGGCCGCTTGGACGACGCCACCGCGGACCGCCACCGTACGGTCCTCGCATCGGTCGGCCTCCCCCTGCACTACCGCTACGACCAGTGGCCCAAGCTGCTGGAGACCATGAAGGTCGACAAGAAGTCCCGCGGCGACCTGCTGCGCTTCATCGTCCTCGACGGTCTGGCCAGGCCCACGGTGCTCGAAGGTCCGGACCCGGCCGTGCTGCTCGCCGCGTACGGAGAGGTCGGGGAGTAGACCCCGGGCACTCGTCACCGCCCCCGGCCGTTCACACAACGACGGCAGGGGGCGGTACCGTTCGGTAGCACGCGGGTCCTCCCGCCGTCAGCCCCCATCGCCTGTACGAGACGGAGTGGCACCGGATGCAGCACGCAGTGGGTTCTCCGCTGCCGCCGCCCCATCAGCCGGGGCACGGACCGGCCGTCGGCTGGTCACCGGCCGCACACCACCCGGGCCAGCACCCGGGCCCCGCCCCAGCGCCCGCGCCTCCGCCGGCACCGGGCTACCCCGCGCCCCCGCCCGGCCCCACCCCGCCCCCCGCGGGCCCGCGGCACGCCTCGATGCCCCCGCCGCCGGACACCACCGGCCACGTACCGCTGCCGCCCGGCGCCCCGGTCGTCATGCCCAGCCCGCCGCAGGCTCCCGCCGCACCCGACCCGGCAGGCACGATCCTCGCGGTGCTGCTCATAGGCCCCGCTGGCGCCGGCAAGACGAGCGTGGCCAAGTACTGGGCGGACCACCGACGCGTGCCGACCGCCCACATCAGCCTCGACGACGTACGCGAGTGGGTCCGCTCCGGGTTCGCCGACCCGCAGTCCGGGTGGAACGACAACTCCGAGGCGCAGTACCGCCTGGCCCGCCGCACCTGCGGCTTCGCGGCGCGCAACTTCCTCGCCAACGGGATCTCGTGCATCCTCGACGACGCGGTCTTCCCCGACCGGCCCGTCGTCGGCCTCGGCGGCTGGAAGCGGCACGTGGGCCCCGGCCTGTTGCCGGTCGTCCTCCTCCCGGGCCTGGACATCGTCCTGGAGCGCAACGCCGAACGCTCCGGCAACCGCCGCCTCACCGATGAGGAGGTGGCCCGTATCCACGGCCGTATGGCCGGCTGGTACGGCTCGGGTCTCCCCATCATCGACAACTCCCAGCTGGACATACCGGAAACGGCCCGCATCCTGGACGACGTCCTGGCCCGCGCGATAGCGAGCCCTCCGCAGTGGTGAGCGAGGGTCCCCGGTAGCCGCCCCTCGCCGCGACAGCCTCCGGAACCGGCGTCGACCGGGGCGCGCAGACCTGGGGCTCAAGGCACTGGGGCGGCACGACCGCCCGCCGGTCGGCGGGCCCGGAGTGTCACCTGCCCGCGGGATTTCTCCGTCGCTCCCGGCTGCGCCCGAGCGGGAGGTGCGCCCCGCCGCCCACCCGTGCCGCCCCTGGGGCGCCTCCCAGGCCGTTCAGGCGCGGGGGAGGCACGACTGACTGCCGCAGCCGCGTGGCGTGGCATGACTGCTCGTAGCCGGGAAGGACGCTCCCGCAGGGCGCCGATGCGCGGGAGCGGGGTGCGGCGGAGGCCGCCGCTCAGCCGGTCCCGGCCCCGTTCCGTGTGACAGCACCGGACGGGCCCGATCGCGGCGGCCTCGCCGTACCACCGCGCCCCCGCCCCCGCGACGTGACCCCACGCGCTCCCGCAGCCCCCACTCGGCCCCGCTCGACCGGCGGCATCCGGCCGCCCCTCCTACGCTCGAAGAATGTCAGAGGTCTACGCGGTCCGCCGGACGCGGCTACGGGAATGCTGCCACGCGGGCGGCAGTGCGGCGGCGCTGGTGTCCCGGCCCGCGAACGTGCGCTACCTCACCGGCGCCGCCCCCGAGGGCGCCGTGCTGCTGCTGGGCAGAACCGAGGACCTGCTGGTGTGCGCCGGCCCACCCGACGACCGCTCACCGCAGGGCCCCCCCGACGACTCGCTGCGTGTGCACGTCGTACCCGGCGACGGCGGCGAGGCCGCCGTCACGGCCGCCGGCCTCGCGGTCGGCCAGGGCGTGGACTCCCTCGCCGTCGAGGAGCACCACCTCACCGTGAGCCGCCACCGTGCGATCCGCGACGTCGCCCCCCGCCTCCGCCTCGCCGGCATCGGCTGCGCGGTCGAACAGCTCCGCATCGTCAAGGACGAGGAGGAGATCTCCTGCCTCCGGATCGGCGCGGAGATCACCGACCAGGCCCTCGGCGAACTTCTGGAGTCCATCCTCGTCGGCCGCACCGAACGCCACCTCGCCCTGGAACTCGAGCGCCGTCTGGTCGACCACGGAGCCGACGGCCCCGCCTTCCCCACCTCCGTCGCCACCGGTCCGAACGCCGGCCGCCCCGGCCACCGCCCCACCGACCGCCGCGTCGAGGAGGGCGACTTCCTCTCCGTCTGCCTCGGCGCCACCTACCGCGGCTACCGCTGTGAGATCGGCCGTACGTTCGTCATCGGCACAGCTCCCGCGGACTGGCAGATCGAGCTGTACGACCTCGTCTTCTCCGCCCAGCGGGCCGGCCGTGAGTCCCTGGTACCCGGCGCAGCCTGCCGTGACGTGGACCGCGCGGCACGCCACGTCCTGGATTCCGCCGGGTACGCCGAGGAGCTCCCCAAGCGCACCGGTCACGGCGTGGGACTCGAAATCGACGAGGACCCTCAATTGGCCCCCTCGGCCATGGGTAAACTGGACGCTTGTGTGCCGGTCACCGTCGAACCGGGGGTCCACCTCCCGGGCCGGGGCGGAGTCCGGATCGATGACACGCTCGTCGTACGCCCCGAGGCGGACGGCGGACCCGAGCTACTCACCATCACGACCAAGGAGCTGCTCGCGCTCTAGCCCTGAGCTGGGCGCAGGCGCACGCCCCGGCCGTCGTCCACGTCAGTCCAGTCCAGGAGATTCCGCAACCGTGGCTTCCACGAACGACCTCAAGAACGGCATGGTGCTCAAGCTCGAAGGCGGCCAGCTCTGGTCCGTCGTCGAGTTCCAGCACGTCAAGCCCGGCAAGGGCCCGGCCTTCGTGCGCACCAAGCTCAAGAACGTGCTCTCCGGCAAGGTCGTCGACAAGACCTTCAACGCCGGCGTCAAGGTCGAAACGGCCACCGTCGACAAGCGCGACATGCAGTTCTCCTACATGGACGGCGACTACTTCGTCTTCATGGACATGGAGACCTACGACCAGCTCATGGTCGAGCGCAAGGCCGTCGGCGACGCCGCCAACTTCCTCGTCGAGGGCTTCACCGCCACCGTCGCCCAGCACGAGGGCGAGGTGCTCTTCGTCGAGCTCCCGGCCGCCGTCGAGCTGACGATCCAGGAGACCGAGCCGGGCGTCCAGGGCGACCGCTCCACCGGCGGCACCAAGCCGGCCACGCTGGAGACCGGCCACCAGATCCAGGTGCCGCTCTTCATCACCACCGGTGAGAAGATCAAGGTCGACACCCGTACCAGCGACTACCTCGGCCGGGTGAACAGCTAACCGTGGCTGCCCGCAACACGGCCCGCAAACGCGCCTTCCAGATCATCTTCGAGGGCGACCAGCGCGGCGCCGAGGTCCTGACCGTCCTCGCCGACTGGGTCCGGCACGCCCGGTCCGACACCCGGCAGCCGCCGGTGAGCGAGTACACGATGCAGCTCGTCGAGGGCTACGCGGAGCACGCGAAGCGCATCGACGAGCTGCTCGCCCAGTACTCGGTCGGCTGGACCCTCGACCGGATGCCGGTCGTCGACCGCAGCATTCTGCGGCTGGGCGCCTACGAGCTGATCTGGGTCGACGAGACCCCGGACGCCGTCGTCCTCGACGAGATGGTGCAGCTGGCGAAGGAGTTCTCGACGGACGAGTCGCCCTCGTTCGTGAACGGGCTGCTCGGCCGGCTCAAGGAGCTCAAGCCGTCCTTGCGCCGGGAGTAGGAGCCGCCCCGTAGAGGGCGCGGGGAACAGCGCGCTCGGCCCTCGACGGCCCGCGGCCGACAAGGGACCACAGCAGCCGGCTGACGAAAAACCGCCGGGGTGGCCGGAACCCATGGGTTCCGGCCACCCCGGCGGCACGTTTCTGCGTACCCGCGGAGCGGTTACGCCTCCTCGTGCGCGGCCACCGCGCGGCGGGCGTCCGCATCCAGGACGCCCCAGCTGATCAGCTGCTCGGTGAGGACCGAGGGCGACTGGTCGTAGATGACGGCGAGGGTGCGCAGGTCGTCCTGGCGGATCGAGAGCACCTTGCCGTTGTAGTCACCGCGCTGCGACTGGATCGTCGCCGCGTACCGCTGCAGCGGACCCGCCTTCTCGGCCGGCACCGTGGCCAGCCGCTCCAGGTCCAGGACCAGCTTCGGGGGCGGCTCGGCGGCGCCGCCCGGGGTCGTACCGGGCAGCAGCTCCTGCACCGGGACGCCGTAGAAGTCCGCCAGCTCCGCGAGGCGCTGCACGGTCACGGCGCGGTCGCCGCGCTCGTACGAACCGACCACGACCGCCTTCCACCGGCCCTGGGACTTCTCCTCGACGCCGTGGAGGGAAAGGCCCTGCTGGGTGCGGATCGCCCGGAGCTTGGCCCCGAGCTGTTTGGCGTATTCGCTGGACATATAGCTCCCCGGCACTGTGTCGACGCGGCTCTGGCTGATTTCCATGCCGCGCGGCTGGTAACTCACTGTGAGGTTACGCAGCGTTACTCTTGCGCGTCAAGCCGGATGGTCCACACCGGCTCTTCCGTGGTAGCGAAGATCGGCTGCGCCATTGGAGTGATCGGGGGTGTCGCTCCGGGTGGATCCCGACCTGATAGCCTGGGTGGCGCAATCCGACGTCCTTTAAGGTCCGTCCCGTGAGGCGGAGAAGGAGGTCCGTTTCACATGGACACGCAGAGCACGCAGTCCGATGCGCGGCCCGTTCTCGAAGGCCCCGACATCGCGCGGGTACTGACCCGCATCGCCCACGAGATCGTCGAACGCGCCAAGGGCGCCGACGACGTGGTGCTCCTCGGCATCCCGACCCGAGGCGTCTTCCTCGCCCGGCGGCTCGCCGCCAAGCTCGAGCAGATCACCGAGCGCAAGGTCCCGGTCGGCTCGCTGGACATCACCATGTACCGCGACGACCTGCGCATGCACCCGCCGCGTGCGCTGGCCCGCACCGAGATCCCCGGTGACGGCATCGACGGCCGGCTGGTCGTCCTCGTCGACGACGTGCTCTTCTCCGGCCGCACCATCCGCGCCGCCCTCGACGCGCTGAACGACATCGGGCGCCCCCGCGCGGTGCAGCTCGCCGTGCTCGTCGACCGCGGCCACCGCGAACTGCCCATCCGCGCCGACTACGTCGGCAAGAACCTTCCCACGTCGCTGCGGGAGACGGTCAAGGTCCTGCTCGCCGAGGAGGACGGTCGCGACACCGTGCTGCTCGGCGCCAAGCGGGCCCCCCAGTAGCACCGCGGAGCGCACGCCGACGGCGCGCGCCGGCTCGGCACGCCCACGCGCGTACCCGTCTGCCCGATTTCGCCACATTGAACTGCCTTACGGAGCCTGACAGATGCAGCGTCATCTCATCTCGGCCGCCGACCTCACCCGCGACGACGCCGTCCTGATCCTCGACACCGCCGAGGAGATGGCCCGGGTCGCCGACCGGCCGATCAAGAAACTCCCGACCCTGCGCGGCCGGACCGTGGTCAACCTCTTCTTCGAGGACTCCACCCGCACCCGGATCTCCTTCGAGGCCGCGGAGAAGCGGCTCTCCGCGGACGTCATCAACTTCACCGCCAAGGGCTCCAGCGTCTCCAAGGGCGAGTCCCTGAAGGACACCGCCCAGACCCTGGAGGCCATGGGCGTCGACGCCGTGGTCATCCGGCACGGCGCCTCCGGGGCCCCGTACCGGCTGGCCACCTCCGGCTGGATCGACGCCCACGTCATCAACGCGGGCGACGGCACCCACCAGCACCCCACCCAGGCCCTCCTCGACGCCTTCACCATGCGGCGCCGGCTGGTCGGCCGGGACGCCGGTCTCGGACAGGACCTGTCCGGCCGGCGCATCACGATCGTCGGCGACGTCCTGCACAGCAGGGTCGCCCGCTCCAACGTCGACCTGCTGCACACCCTCGGCGCCGAGGTCACCCTCGTCGCCCCGCCGACCCTGCTGCCGGTCGGCGTCGGCACCTGGCCCTGCGAGGTGTCGTACGACCTCGACTCGACGCTGACCAAGTCCGACGCGGTGATGATGCTGCGCGTCCAGCGCGAGCGGATGAACGCCGCGTTCTTCCCCACCGAGCGGGAGTACTCGCGCCGCTACGGCCTCGACGGCGACCGGATGGCGCGGATGCCCGGGCACGCCATCGTGATGCATCCCGGCCCGATGGTCCGCGGTATGGAGATCACCGCAGAGGTCGCGGACTCCGGCCGCTGCACCGTGATCGAACAGGTCGCCAACGGCGTCTCCATCCGGATGGCCGTCCTGTACCTGCTCCTTGGCGGCAACGAACCCGCCCTCGCCCACCCGTCGCCCGCCACCGCCCCCGCGACGAGGCCCACCTCCGAACCCCGCACCACCGAGGAGAAGTAAGAACCATGAGCAAGATCCTGATCCGCGGTGCGAAGGTGCTCGGCGGCGAGCCGCAGGACGTCCTGATCGACGGCGAGACGATCGCCCGGGTCGGCACCGGGCTCCCCGCCGAGGGCGCGGAGGTCGTCGAGGCCGACGGCAAGGTCCTGCTGCCCGGCCTGGTCGACCTGCACACCCACCTGCGCGAGCCCGGCCGCGAGGACTCCGAGACCGTCCTGACCGGCACCCGCGCGGCGGCGGGCGGCGGCTACACCAACGTCTTCGCCATGGCCAACACCTTCCCGGTCGCCGACACCGCCGGCGTCGTCGAGCAGGTCTGGCGGCTCGGCCGGGAGTCCGGCTACTGCGACGTGCAGCCCGTCGGCGCCGTCACCGTCGGTCTGGAGGGGCGGAAGCTCGCCGAACTGGGAGCCATGCACGAGTCCGCGGCCGGCGTCACCGTCTTCTCCGACGACGGCAAGTGCGTCCACGACGCCGTGATCATGCGTCGCGCCCTGGAGTACGTGAAGGCCTTCGACGGGGTCGTCGCCCAGCACGCGCAGGAGCCGCGGCTGACCGAGGGCGCCCAGATGAACGAGGGCGTCGTCTCCGCCGAGCTGGGGCTCGGCGGCTGGCCGGCCGTCGCCGAGGAGTCGGTCATCGCGCGGGACGTGCTGCTCGCCGGGCACGTCGGCTCCCGCGTCCACATCTGCCACCTGTCGACCGCGGGCAGCGTCGAGATCGTCCGCTGGGCCAAGTCCCGCGGCATCCGCGTCACCGCAGAGGTCACCCCGCACCACCTGCTCCTCACCGACGAGCTGGCCCGCTCGTACGACCCGGTCTACAAGGTCAACCCGCCGCTGCGCACCGAGCGGGACGTGACGGCCCTGCGCGAGGCGCTCGCCGACGGCACGATCGACATCGTCGCCACCGACCACGCCCCGCACCCGCACGAGGACAAGGACTGCGAGTGGGCCGCCGCCGCCATGGGCATGGTCGGCCTGGAGACCGCGTTGTCAGTGGTGCAGGAGACCATGGTCGACACCGGTCTGCTGGACTGGGCCGGAGTCGCCGACCGCATGTCCTTCACGCCCGCGCGCATCGGACGGGCCGAGGGCCACGGCCGTCCCGTCTCGGCAGGTGAGCCCGCCAACCTCACCCTCGTCGACTCGGCATACCGTGGCCCTGTGGACCCCGCGGGCTTCGCCTCGCGCAGCCGCAACACCCCCTACGAGGGCCGCGAGCTGCCGGGCCGTGTCACGCACACATGGCTGCGGGGCAAGGCCACGCTCGTCGACGGGAGGCTCACGTGACACCTGTACTCCTGCTGGCCGCCGAGAAGGAATCGGCGGAAGTGACCGACTGGGCCGCCCGGATCGGCTGGGTCGTCGGACTCGCCCTCTTCGTGGCGCTCGTCTACTGGCTGATGCGCGAGGGCTGGAAGTGGCGCGGCACGCTCCAGGGCGACCTGCCCGAGCTGCCCTCACGCCCGTCGCCCGCCGCCGCCCCCGACGGAGGCGGCAAGCCGCCGCTGCCCGGAATGCCGGACGACCCCGGCCAGGCGAGACTGACGATGAGCGGCCGCTACCACGGCTCCACCACCGCCGGCCAGTGGCTCGACCGCATCGTGGCGCACGGCCTGGGCACCCGCAGCCGGGCCGAGCTCACGCTCACCGACGCCGGGCTGGACGTCGTACGCCCCGGGGCGAACGACTTCTTCATCCCGGCCCACGCGTTGCGCGGGGCACGGCTCGACAAGGGCATCGCCGGCAAGGTCCTCACCGAGGGCGGCCTGCTCGTCGTCACCTGGACGCACGGCGAGCGGCAGATCGACTCCGGCTTCCGCTCCGACCACGCGGCCGAGCACAACGAATGGGCCGAGGCCCTGAACCAGATGATCGACAAGACGGAAGGCGCACGATGACGACCTCCACCAGGGGAACCACCAGGGTTCCCGCCGTACTCGTTCTGGAGGACGGCCGGATCTTCCGCGGCCGTGCCTACGGGGCGGTGGGGGAGACCTTCGGCGAAGCGGTGTTCTCCACCGGCATGACCGGCTACCAGGAGACCCTCACCGACCCGTCGTACCACCGCCAGGTCGTGGTGATGACCGCCCCGCACGTCGGCAACACCGGCGTCAACGACGAGGACATGGAGTCCAAGAAGATCTGGGTCTCCGGCTACGTCGTGCGCGACCCCGCGCGTGTGCCCTCCAGCTGGCGCTCGACGCGCACGCTGGACGAGGAGCTCGCCGCGCAGGGCGTCGTCGGCATCAGCGGCATCGACACCCGCGCCCTCACCCGGCACCTGCGCGAGCGCGGCGCCATGCGCGTCGGCATCTTCAGCGGCGACGCCGTGCGCGACGACGCCGCACTGCTGGCCCGCGTCCAGGAGGCGCCCGAGATGAAGGGCGCCGACCTCTCCGCCGAGGTCGCCACCGCCGAGCCGTACGTGGTCCCCGCGATCGGCGAGAAGAAGTTCACCGTCGCCGCCGTCGACCTCGGCATCAAGGGCATGACCCCGCAGCGCATGGCCGAACGCGGCATCGAGGTGCACGTCCTGCCGGCCACGGCGACCGTGGACGACGTCTACGCCGTGAACCCGGACGGCGTGTTCTTCTCCAACGGCCCCGGCGACCCCGCCACCGCCGACCACCCGGTCGCCCTGATGCAGGCGGTCCTGGAGCGTGGTACCCCGCTGTTCGGCATCTGCTTCGGCAACCAGATCCTGGGCCGCGCCCTCGGCTTCGGCACCTACAAGCTGAAGTACGGCCACCGCGGCATCAACCAGCCGGTGCAGGACCGCACGACCGGCAAGGTGGAGGTCACCGCGCACAACCACGGCTTCGCCGTCGACGCCCCGCTCGACAAGGTCTCCGACACCCCGTTCGGCCGCGCCGAGGTGTCCCACGTCTGCCTGAACGACAACGTGGTGGAGGGCCTCCAGCTGCTCGACAAGCCGGCCTTCAGCGTCCAGTACCACCCCGAGGCGGCGGCCGGCCCGCACGACGCCGCCTACCTGTTCGACCGCTTCACGTCTTTGATGAGCACAGTCCCGATGGAGGGCCAGCGTGCCTAAGCGCACCGATATCCAGTCCGTCCTGGTCATCGGCTCCGGCCCGATCGTCATCGGCCAGGCCGCCGAGTTCGACTACTCCGGCACCCAGGCGTGCCGCGTGCTCAAGGCCGAGGGCCTGCGCGTCGTTCTGGTGAACTCCAACCCGGCGACGATCATGACCGACCCGGAGATCGCCGACGCCACCTACGTCGAGCCGATCACCCCGGAGTTCGTCGAGAAGATCATCGCCAAGGAGCGGCCCGACGCGCTGCTGCCCACCCTGGGCGGCCAGACGGCGCTCAACACCGCGATCTCCCTGCACGGCAACGGCGTCCTGGAGAAGTACGGCGTCGAGCTGATCGGCGCCAACGTGGAGGCGATCCACAAGGGCGAGGACCGCGACCTGTTCAAGGAGGTCGTGGAGGAGGTCCGCAGGAAGACCGGCCACGGCGAGTCCGCCCGGTCCCACATCTGCCACTCCATGGACGACGTCCTCAAGGGCGTCGAGGCGCTCGGCGGCTACCCGGTCGTCGTCCGCCCGTCCTTCACCATGGGCGGCGCCGGCTCCGGCTTCGCGCACGACGAGGAGGAGCTGCGCCGCATCGCCGGGCAGGGCCTCGCCCTCTCGCCGACCACCGAGGTGCTCCTGGAGGAGTCCATCCTCGGCTGGAAGGAGTACGAGCTGGAGCTGATGCGCGACAAGAACGACAACGTCGTGGTCGTCTGCTCCATCGAGAACTTCGACCCCATGGGCGTGCACACCGGCGACTCGATCACCGTCGCGCCCGCGATGACGCTGACCGACCGCGAGTACCAGGTGCTGCGCGACGTCGGCATCGCGATCATCCGCGAGGTCGGCGTCGACACCGGCGGCTGCAACATCCAGTTCGCGGTCGACCCCGAGGACGGCCGGGTCATTGTCATCGAGATGAACCCGCGCGTCTCGCGCTCCTCGGCGCTCGCCTCCAAGGCGACCGGCTTCCCGATCGCCAAGATCGCCGCCAAGCTGGCCGTCGGCTACACCCTGGACGAGATCCCGAACGACATCACGCAGGAGACCCCGGCCTCCTTCGAGCCGACGCTCGACTACGTGGTCGTGAAGGTGCCCCGGTTCGCCTTCGAGAAGTTCCCGAGCGCGGACTCCACCCTCACGACCACCATGAAGTCGGTCGGCGAGGCCATGGCCATCGGCCGCAACTTCACCGAGGCCTTCCAGAAGGCGCTGCGCTCGCTGGAGAAGAAGGGCAGCCAGTTCACCTTCGTCGGCGAGCCCGGCTCCGCCACGGGCAAGGAGGAGCTGCTGCGCGAGGCGGTCCGCCCCACCGACGGCCGGATCAACGAGGTCATGAAGGCCATCCGCGCGGGCGCCACCCCCGAGGAGGTCTTCGACGCCACGAAGATCGACCCCTGGTTCGTCGACCAGCTCTTCCTGATCAAGGAGATCGCCGACGAGCTGGCCACCGCGCCCGAGCTGACCGCCGACCTGCTCGCCGAGGCCAAGCGGCACGGCTTCTCCGACCAGCAGATCGGCGAGATCCGGGGCCTGCGCGAGGACGTCGTCCGCGAGGTCCGGCACGCGCTGGGCATCCGCCCGGTCTACAAGACGGTCGACACCTGCGCCGCCGAGTTCGCCGCGAAGACGCCGTACTTCTACTCCTCCTACGACGAGGAGACCGAGGTCGCGTCCCGCGAGAAGCCCGCGGTGATCATCCTGGGCTCCGGTCCGAACCGCATCGGCCAGGGCATCGAGTTCGACTACTCCTGCGTCCACGCCTCCTTCGCGCTCCGTGACGCCGGCTACGAGACCGTGATGGTCAACTGCAACCCGGAGACCGTCTCCACCGACTACGACACCTCCGACCGGCTCTACTTCGAGCCGCTCACCCTGGAGGACGTCCTGGAGATCGTCCACGCCGAACAGCAGGCCGGACCGGTCGCGGGCGTGATCGTCCAGCTCGGCGGCCAGACCCCGCTCGGTCTGGCGCAGGCGCTGAAGGACAACGGCGTCCCGATCGTCGGAACCCCCCCGGAGGCCATCCACGCCGCCGAGGACCGCGGCGCCTTCGGCCGGGTCCTCAAGGAGGCCGGGCTGCCGGCCCCCAAGCACGGCACCGCCACCACCTTCGCCGAGGCCAAGGCCATCGCCGACGAGATCGGCTACCCGGTCCTCGTCCGCCCGTCCTACGTGCTCGGCGGGCGCGGCATGGAGATCGTCTACGACGAGACCCGGCTGGAGTCCTACATCGCCGAGTCGACCGAGATCGGCCCCTCCCGGCCGGTGCTCGTCGACCGCTTCCTCGACGACGCCATAGAGATCGACGTGGACGCCCTGTACGACGGCGAGGAGCTCTACCTCGGCGGCGTCATGGAGCACATCGAGGAGGCCGGCATCCACTCCGGCGACTCGGCGTGCGCCCTGCCCCCGATCACCCTGGGCGGCTTCGACATCAAGCGGCTGCGCGCCTCCACGGAGGCCATCGCACGAGGTGTCGGCGTGCGCGGCCTGATCAACATCCAGTTCGCGCTCTCCGGGGACATCCTCTACGTCCTGGAGGCCAACCCGCGCGCCTCGCGCACCGTCCCCTTCACCTCGAAGGCGACCGCGGTGCCGCTGGCGAAGGCCGCCGCGCGGATCTCGCTGGGCTCCACCGTCGCCGAGCTGCGCGCCGAGGGGCTGCTCCCGGCGAACGGCGACGGCGGCGAGCTGCCGCTGGACGCGCCGATCTCCGTCAAGGAGGCCGTGCTGCCGTGGTCCCGCTTCCGGGACATCCACGGCCGCGGCGTCGACACCGTCCTCGGCCCGGAGATGCGCTCCACCGGCGAGGTCATGGGCATCGACTCCGTCTTCGGCACGGCGTACGCCAAGTCGCAGGCGGGCGCCTACGGCCCGCTGCCGACCAGGGGACGCGCGTTCATCTCGGTCGCCAACCGCGACAAGCGCTCGATGATCTTCCCCGCGCGGGAGCTGGTGGCGCACGGCTTCGAGCTGCTGGCCACCTCCGGCACCGCCGAGGTCCTCAAGCGCAACGGCATCAACGCCACCGTGGTGCGCAAGCAGTCCGAGGGCACCGGCCCGAACGGCGAGAAGACCATCGTCCAGCTCATCCACGACGGAGAGGTCGACCTCATCGTCAACACCCCGTACGGCACCGGTGGCCGCCTCGACGGCTACGACATCCGTACGGCGGCGGTGGCCCGGTCCGTACCCTGTCTGACGACGGTCCAGGCGCTCGCCGCCGCCGTCCAGGGGATCGACGCGCTCAACCGCGGCGACGTGGGCGTCCGCTCACTGCAGGAACACGCGGAACGCCTGACCGCGGCCCGCGACTAGCAGCAGCCCCCAGGGGGACACCGGAAACGGTGTCCCCCTCCTCATGAGGACACCATGTACAAGACTCTCTTCACCCTGCTCTTCCAGCGGATGGACCCGGAGCAGGCCCACCACCTGGCCTTCCGCTGGATCCGTCTGGTCGCGCGCGTGCCCGGCCTGCGCACCTTCGCCGCCGCGGTGCTCGCCCCCCGCCACGAGGAGCTGCGCACCGAGGCGCTCGGGCTGCGCCTGCACAGCCCCTTCGGCCTCGCCGCCGGCTTCGACAAGAACGCCGTAGGGATCGACGGCCTGGCGATGCTCGGCTTCGACCACGTCGAGATCGGCACGGTGACCGGGGAACCGCAGCCCGGCAACCCCGGGAAGCGGCTGTTCCGCCTGGTCGCGGACCGGGCGCTGATCAACCGCATGGGCTTCAACAACGAGGGCTCGCTCGCCGTCGCGGCACGCCTGGCCTCCCGGACACCCGTCTTCAGGACGGTCGTCGGCGTCAACATCGGCAAGACCAAGGCCGTCCCCGAGGACGAGGCCGTCGCCGACTACGTGAAGTCCGCCGAGCGGCTGGCGCCGTACGCCGACTACCTGGTCGTCAACGTCTCCTCCCCGAACACGCCCGGACTGCGCGACCTCCAGGCCGTGGACCACCTGCGCCCGCTGCTCGCCGCCGTCCGCGAGGCCGCCGACCGGTCCGTTCCGGCCCGCCGGGTGCCGCTGCTGGTGAAGATCGCCCCGGACCTCGCCGACGAGGACGTCGACGCGGTCGCCGACCTCGCCGTGGAACTCGGCCTGGACGGGATCATCGCCACCAACACCACCATCGCGCGCGAGGGGCTCGGACCGACGTCCTCGCCCGCTCTCGTCCGGGAGACCGGCGGCCTCTCCGGTGCCCCCCTCAAGGCACGCTCCCTGGACGTGCTGCGCCGTCTCTACGCGCGCGTGGGCGACCGGATCACCCTGATCGGCGTCGGCGGCATCGAGAACGCCGAGGACGCCTGGCAGCGCATCCTGGCCGGTGCCACGCTGGTCCAGGGCTACAGCGCCTTCGTCTACGAGGGCCCCTTCTGGGGCCGCGCCATGCACAAGGGGCTCGCCGCGCGGCTGCGCACCAGCCCGTACGCCACGCTCGCCGACGCGGTGGGCGCCGACGTGAGGACGACGGCATGACCGGTCCGGAACCCTTCGGAGCGCGGCTGCGCCGCGCGATGGACGAGCGGGGCCCGCTGTGCGTGGGCATCGACCCGCACGCCTCCCTGCTCGCCGAGTGGGGCCTGAGCGACGACGTCACGGGCCTTGAGCGGTTCAGCCGCACGGTCGTCGAGGCGGTCGCCGACCGGGTCGCCGTGCTCAAGCCGCAGAGCGCCTTCTTCGAGCGCTTCGGCTCGCGCGGGGTCGCCGTGCTGGAGACGACGGTGCGCGAGGCGCGGGAGGCCGGGGCGCTGGTCGTCATGGACGCCAAGCGCGGCGACATCGGTTCCACCATGGCCGCCTACGCCGAGTCCTTCCTGCACAGGGACGCACCGCTGTTCTCCGACGCCCTCACCGTCTCGCCGTACCTCGGCTACGGCTCGCTCAGCCCGGCCGTCGCGCTGGCCCGGGAGACCGGCACCGGCCTGTTCGTGCTGGCGCTGACGTCCAACCCGGAGGGCGGCGAGGTGCAGCACGCGATCCGCGCCGACGGGCGTACCGTCGGAGCGACCGTGCTCGGGCACCTGGCCGTCGAGAACGCCGGCGAGGAACCGCTGGGGTCCTTCGGCGCGGTGGTCGGCGCGACGCTCGGCGACCTCTCCTCGTACGACTTGGACATGGGCGGGCCGATCCTCGCGCCCGGTATCGGCGCGCAGGGCGCGACGGCGGCCGATCTCCCGGCGGTCTTCGGCGGCGCGGTGCGCAACGTCGTGCCGAACGTCAGCCGGGGAGTGTTGCGCCACGGTCCCGACGCGGTCGCTCTGCGTGACGCCGCGGAGCGGTTCGCGGAGGAGGTCAGGGCCGCGGTGGCGTCGGTCTGAACCGGCCGACGAGGGAATCCGTGGTCGCCGGCCCCTGGATGCATCCTCAAATCCAGGGAATTATGTCCTAAATGCCCGGCCTGGCGGAGGCTGACCAGGACTTTTCCGCAGTTCTCGCTGACTCCGGCGGAGTTGGCCGCTAGTCTCCGACGGAGAGTGAACGGGCGCGTGTGTTGCTCGTGGCTCCCTTGGTGTGGGGCGACTAGGTTCCTCACCGGTCCGTATCCGACAGTTCGACATCCGAGGTGACGTAGGCGTGGCTCTTCCGCCCCTTACCCCTGAACAGCGCGCAGCCGCGCTCGAAAAGGCCGCCGCGGCTCGCCGGGAGCGGGCCGAGGTCAAGAATCGACTCAAGCACTCCGGCGCCTCCCTCCACGAGGTCATCAAGCAGGGCCAGGAGAACGACGTCATCGGCAAGATGAAGGTCTCCGCCCTGCTGGAGTCTCTGCCGGGCGTGGGCAAGGTCCGCGCCAAGCAGATCATGGAGCGACTGGGCATCTCCGAGAGCCGCCGCGTGCGTGGTCTCGGTTCCAACCAGATCGCCTCCCTGGAGCGCGAGTTCGGCAGCACCGGCTCCTGAGCACGGGGCGGTCCGGGGCCGGCGTCCCGGGCATCCCGTGATTGCTGGAATAATCGCTGCATGACTGAACGTCCGCGGCTGACCGTGCTCTCCGGCCCCTCCGGGGTCGGCAAGAGCACGGTCGTCGCCCATATGCGCAAGGAACACCCCGGAGTCTGGCTCTCGGTGTCGGCGACGACCCGCAAGCCGCGCCCCGGGGAGCAGCACGGGGTCCACTACTTCTTCGTCACCGGCGAGGAGATGGACAAGCTGATCGCCAACGGCGAGCTGCTGGAGTGGGCCGAGTTCGCCGGCAACCGCTACGGCACTCCCCGCGCGGCGGTGCTGGAGCACCTGGAGGCGGGTGTGCCCGTGCTGCTGGAGATCGACCTCCAGGGTGCGCGGCAGGTCCGGGAGTCCATGGCCGAGGCCCAGCTGGTGTTCCTGGCTCCTCCCTCCTGGGAGGAGCTCGTGCGCAGGCTCACGGGCCGGGGCACCGAGTCGCCCGAGGTCATCGAGCGCCGGCTGGAGGCCGCGAGGACCGAACTGGCCGCCGAGCCGGAGTTCGACACCACCCTGGTGAACACCTCCGTCGAGGACGTGGCCCGCGAGCTGCTAGCCTTGATGAACGTCGTGTGATCGTGAGCAGTCGTTCACCGGTCGCGCCGACTGAATCTTTCCCATCCATCGGAAGGTAGAGCGTGTCCTCTTCCATCTCCGCGCCCGAGGGCATCATCAACCCGCCGATCGACGAGCTCCTCGAGGCCACGGACTCGAAGTACAGCCTCGTGATCTACGCGGCCAAGCGGGCCCGCCAGATCAACGCGTACTACTCGCAGCTCGGCGAGGGCCTGCTCGAGTACGTCGGTCCCCTCGTCGACACCCACGTCCACGAGAAGCCGCTCTCGATCGCCCTGCGCGAGATCAACGCGGGACTGCTGACCTCCGAGGCCGTCGAGGGCCCCGGTCAGTAATCGGTCGGTACGTCGTACCAGCTGTTCGCAGCTGACTTTTGCACAGGCCCGGCAGCACGTCTGCCGGGCCTGTGGTGTCTCATGGGGAGCGGTCGCACATTTCCGAGGTCCGGGGAGAGACGGTGGACAAGCCGAAGGTCGTTCTGGGGGTCAGCGGCGGCATCGCCGCGTACAAGGCCTGCGAGCTGCTCAGGCGGCTGACGGAGTCGGGACACGAGGTCCGGGTCGTCCCCACCGCCTCCGCGCTGCACTTCGTCGGTGCCGCCACCTGGTCCGCGCTCTCCGGCAACCCGGTCTCCACCGAGGTCTGGGACGACGTCCACGAGGTGCCGCACGTCCGCATCGGGCAGCACGCCGACCTGGTGGTCGTGGCCCCCGCCACCGCCGACACACTCGCCAGGGCGGCCCACGGCCTGGCCGACGACCTGCTCACCAACACCCTGCTCACCGCCCGCTGCCCGGTGGTCTTCGCCCCCGCCATGCACACCGAGATGTGGGAACACCCGGCCACCCGGGAGAACGTGGCGACGCTGCGCGCGCGGGGCGCCGTCGTCATCGAACCGGCCGTCGGCCGCCTCACCGGCGTCGACACCGGCAAGGGCCGGCTGCCCGACCCCGGCGAGATCTTCGAGGTCTGCCGCCGGGTACTGGCCCGCGGCGTCACCGAGCCCGACCTCCGGGGCCGGCACGTCGTCGTCAGCGCCGGAGGCACCCGCGAGCCGCTCGACCCCGTCCGTTTCCTCGGCAACCGCTCCTCCGGCAAGCAGGGCTACGCCCTCGCCCGCACCGCCGCCGCCCGCGGCGCCCGCGTCACACTGATCGCGGCGGAGACCGCCCTGCCCGACCCGGCGGGCGTGGACCTCGTCCGCGTCGGGACCGCCGTGGAGATGCGCGAGGCCGTCCTCGGCGCCGCCGCCGACGCGGACGCCGTGGTGATGGCCGCGGCCGTCGCCGACTTCCGGCCGGCCGCCTACGCCACCGGAAAGATCAAGAAGAAGGACGGCCAGGAGCCCGAGCCCGTCACCCTGGTGCGGAATCCGGACATTCTCGCCGAGCTCTCCGGCGACCGGCCGCGCGCCGGGCAGGTGATCGTCGGCTTCGCCGCCGAGACCGACGACGTGCTCGCCAACGGCCGCGCCAAGCTGAAGCGCAAGGGCTGCGACCTGCTGGTGGTGAACGAGGTGGGGGAGCGCAAGACCTTCGGCGCGGACGAGAGCGAGGCCGTGGTGCTGGGCGCCGACGGCAGTGAGACCCCCGTGGCGCACGGTCCGAAGGAGAGCCTGGCCGAAACCGTGTGGGACCTGGTGGCCGAACGCCTCGGGTGAGTGATTCATTCGCGTCCGGTTCCCCGAAACCCCGCCCGCTTCGGGGCGTGGCGCCTCTGGTCAACCCGGCCCGGCATGGGCAGAATGCCCGTGCCGCAGGTCACAGCGCTCTCGCGAGACGAGACGGGGGACCCGTGGCGAAGCGCGACCGATAAACTGTTCCACGGACGGCGTCGGGTGCAGCCCCCGCCGTCCGCCAATGATCAGCCAGCAGCCGCTGCAACCCCAGGGAGCGTTGTGTCCCGTCGTCTGTTCACCTCGGAGTCCGTGACCGAGGGTCACCCCGACAAGATCGCTGACCAGATCAGCGACACCATTCTCGACGCGCTCCTGCGCGAGGACCCGGCCTCCCGGGTCGCCGTCGAGACCCTGATCACCACCGGTCTGGTGCACGTCGCCGGCGAGGTCACGACCAAGGCGTACGCGCCGATCGCGCAGCTGGTGCGCGACAAGATCCTGGAGATCGGCTACGACTCCTCGAAGAAGGGCTTCGACGGTGCCTCCTGCGGGGTGTCGGTGTCGATCGGCGCGCAGTCCCCGGACATCGCGCAGGGTGTCGACGCCGCCTACGAGGCCCGGGTCGAGGGTGACGAGGACGAGCTGGACCGGCAGGGCGCGGGCGACCAGGGCCTGATGTTCGGCTATGCGACGGACGAGACGCCGACGCTGATGCCGCTGCCGGTCTTCCTGGCGCACCGCCTGTCCAAGCGCCTGTCCGACGTGCGCAAGAACGGCACGATCCCCTACCTGCGCCCGGACGGCAAGACCCAGGTCACCATCGAGTACGACGGCGACAAGGCGGTCCGTCTGGACACCGTGGTCGTCTCCTCGCAGCACGCCTCCGACATCGACCTGGAGTCGCTGCTGGCCCCCGACATCCGCGAGTTCGTCGTCGAGCCGGAGCTGAAGGCGCTCCTGGACGAGGGCATCAAGCTCGACACCGGGAACTACCGGCTGCTGGTCAACCCCACCGGCCGTTTCGAGATCGGCGGCCCGATGGGCGACGCGGGCCTGACCGGCCGCAAGATCATCATCGACACCTACGGCGGCATGGCCCGCCACGGCGGCGGCGCCTTCTCCGGCAAGGACCCGTCCAAGGTCGACCGCTCCGCGGCGTACGCGATGCGCTGGGTCGCCAAGAACGTCGTCGCCGCGGGCCTCGCCGCCCGCTGCGAGGTCCAGGTCGCCTACGCCATCGGCAAGGCCGAGCCGGTCGGCCTCTTCGTCGAGACCTTCGGCACCGCCCAGATCGACCACGAGAAGATCGAGAAGGCGATCGACGAGGTCTTCGACCTCCGCCCGGCCGCCATCATCCGCGACCTCGACCTGCTGCGCCCGATCTACGCCCAGACCGCCGCCTACGGCCACTTCGGCCGCGAGCTGCCCGACTTCACCTGGGAGCGCACCGACCGCGTCGACGCCCTGCGCACGGCGGCGGGGCTGTAGGCCCGGCCCCGCGTCCGCCGGGGCCCGGCGGCCCCTTCCGAGGGGCCGCCGGGCCCCGGCGCGTACGGAGAGTCCGTGAACGCCGGTGCACGCCGCACGAGCGGGCTCCACGCCCACGGTGCGGCCGAGCGGCCCGAGGCGGAAGCGCCTTCGGGCGTCCGTCCGTACCCGGGACCGGTCCCGGGTACGGCGCCGCTGTCAGCGGCGTTTGGTAGGAATGCAGGCGTGAGCAGCGAGAACGGACAGCAGACCGGCGGTGCGGAGGGCGCGCCGCCCGAGCAGCTCGCGCTCATCCGGGAGAGCGTGCGCAAGGCCAAGGCCCCCCGGGCCAAACCGCGCACCTGGCGCGGCGCCGCGCTCGCCGGGGAACTGCCCGTCGCCCGGGTCCTCGTCGACAAGGGCGCGCTCCATCTCGACCGCTACTTCGACTACGCCGTGCCCGAGGAGCTGGACGCCGACGCACAGCCCGGGGTACGGGTACGGGTGCGGTTCGGGGCCGGACGGCACCGGGTGCGGGAAGGGCGGCGCGAGGGCGGCGGACTGATCGACGGATTCCTCGTCGAGCGCCTCGCCGAGTCCGACTACTCGGGGCCCCTGGCGGCGCTGGCGCAGGTCGTCTCGCCCGAACCGGTACTCGGCGAGGAACTGCTGGCCCTCGCCCGCGCGGTCGCCGACCGGTACGCGGGCAGCCTCGCCGACGTCCTCCAGCTCGCCGTGCCGCCGCGCAGCGCCCGCGCGGAGCGACGGCCCTCGCCCGGCCCGCTGCCGCCGCCGTCGGCGCCCGCCCCCGGCCCCTGGGAGCGGTACGAGCAGGGCCCCGCCTTCCTGGGGTCCCTGGCCTCGGGAGGCGCCCCACGGGCCGTGTGGAACGCGCTGCCGGGGCCGCACTGGAGCGAGGAACTGGCCCGGGCCGTCGCCGCGACCCTGGCCTCCGGGCGCGGTGCGCTGGTCGTCCTGCCGGACGGAAGAGCCGTGGCCCGCGTCGACGCGGCGCTCACCGAGCTGCTGGGGGAGGGACGGCACGCGGTCCTCACCGCCGACGCCGGCCCGGAGAAGCGGTACGCGCGGTGGCTCGCCGTGCGGCGGGGCGCCGTACGGGCCGTCGTCGGGACGCGGGCGGCGATGTTCGCGCCGGTGCGGGACCTCGGACTGGTCGCCGTCTGGGACGACGGCGACGACAGCCACAGCGAACCGCACGCCCCGCAGCCGCACGCCCGTGAGGTGCTGCTGCTGCGGGCGGCGCAGGACCGGTGCGGCTTCCTGCTGGGCAGCTGGAACTGCACCGTGGAGGCCGCCCAGCTGGTGGAGACCGGCTGGGCCCGGCCACTGGTCGCCGGGAGGGAGCGGGTGCGGGCCGCCGCACCGCTGGTGCGGACCGTGGGGGACGGGGACCTCGCGCGTGACGAGGCCGCCCGCGCGGCGCGGCTGCCGAGCCTCGCCTGGCAGGCCGCCAGGGAGGGACTCCGACACGGGCCGGTGCTCGTGCAGGTGCCCCGCCGTGGCTACGTGCCGCGGATGGCGTGCGCCGGCTGCCGGGCCCCCGCGCGGTGCCGGCACTGCTTCGGGCCGCTGCAGGCACAGGGATCCGACGATCTGCGGTGCGCATGGTGCGGGCGCGAGGAGGACGGCTGGCACTGCCCCGAGTGCGGCGGGTTCCGGTTGCGGGCCCAGGTGGTCGGGGCGCGGCGGACCGCCGAGGAGCTGGGCCGCGCCTTCCCCGCGGTCCCGGTGCGGACCTCGGGGCGCGAGCACGTGCTGGACACGGTGCCGGGGACGCCCGCGCTGGTGGTGAGCACGCCCGGCGCGGAGCCGGTGGCCGAGGGCGGATACGCGGCGGCGCTGCTGCTGGACGGTTGGGCCATGCTGAGCCGGCCCGATCTGCGGGCCGGGGAGGACGCGTTGCGCCGCTGGATCGGCGCGGCGGCGCTGGTCCGACCGCAGTCGGCGGGCGGCACGGTGGTCGTGGTCGCCGAGCCGACCCTGCGGCCCGTGCAGGCGCTGGTCCGGTGGGACCCGGTCGGGCACGCGGTACGGGAACTGGCCGAGCGGGACGAACTGGGGTTCCCGCCGGTGTCCCGGATGGCGGCGGTCTCGGGGCCGGGCGAGGCGGTGGCCGAGTTCCTCCGCGCGGTGGAGCTGCCCGCGCGGGCGGAGATCCTGGGTCCGGTGCCCCTGCCGGTCACCCCGCCGGGCCGTCCCCGCCGGCCGGGCGCACCGCCCCCCGGCGAACACTGGGACCGGGCGCTGGTCCGG
Organism: Streptomyces pimonensis; assembly: GCF_041380215.1. Classification (NCBI taxonomy): domain Bacteria; kingdom Bacillati; phylum Actinomycetota; class Actinomycetes; order Kitasatosporales; family Streptomycetaceae; genus Streptomyces; species Streptomyces pimonensis. Next base: position 13,849 of record NZ_JAHWZY010000007.1, on the reverse strand, counting down.
GTGCCTCCCGGCAACGGCGCCGCACTGACCGCCGCGCTGAAGTCCGCCCAGGCGACGCGCATGGCCCGGGGCGGGAGCATCCCCGTGTGGGTCCGGATCGACCCTCCGGACATCGGCTGAACCGGCCGGACGTACCACGCCTTCCCGGGGCGGTGCGTCCGGGAGGGCGTGATGCGGTGCGGCGAGCGGGGACTCAGCCGTTGCGGGGGGAGGGTAAGGACGTCGGGCGTGGGTCGTCGAGGAGGGTCGGACTGCCGGCCGTGGGCTGGGTCGGCATGGAAGGGGCCGCGGGGACCGTCGGCACCGCGGCGACCGCGTTCACCGTGCGCGCGTTCGACGCCTCCGAAGGGACCTCGGTGGCCGCCGGCGCCTGGGCGGCGGCACGGCGGGTGCCGTAGCGGCGGTGGACCGCCTGCTTGGTGACCCCGAGCGCCGAGCCCACGGCGTCCCACGAGAAGCCCAGCGAGCGGTCGAAGTCCACGGCCGCCGTGACCAGGGTCTCGACACTGTCCCGCAGCTCCTGGGCGAGACGGACCGTGGGGGCGGGAGCACGTCCGTAGACGACGAAGCCCGTGGAGGGGCCGGAGCGGCGCGGGCGGTAGACGTTGCCCAGCTGGGCGGTGAGCGTGCGCAGCGCGTCCACCTGCCGGCGGACCCGCTCGATGTCCCGCACCAGCAAGTGCAGGCTGGCCCGAGCCTGGGCGTCGTGGGTTGCGTGGTCGGCCATGAACAAGCCTCTCGAACCGGCGTGAAGGGATCGAGCCCGTGTCTGGGGCCCGTGGTCAACTCTTCGCTGACCAACGCGGGAGCGCTCCGCGGGTCACGGGGTGGGGCGCGGCGGCATATGCGTACGCCCCCGGCGGGGGAGCGGGCCCCGACCGTCGTTCCACCTGCGCGCCGCCTGTTCCCGATCCGCCGGGAGGCGGACGTTCGCCGGGGCCCGCCGCCGTCGGCGTCCCGGCACGGGTGTCCCCGGCGCCGCGCCATAGACTGGTGCGCCGCCCGTGTCCGTCCTCGCCCGAGAGGCCCCAGCACCCCATGAAGCTCGTCTTCGCCGGCACCCCCGAGGTCGCCGTTCCCGCACTGGACGCTCTTCTCGCCTCCGGGCGGCACGAGGTGGCCGCCGTCGTCACGCGGCCCGACGCGCCCGCCGGGCGCGGGCGCAGGCTCGTCGCCTCCCCCGTCGCCGAGCGGGCGGAGGAGGCCGGGATCGAGGTGCTGAAGCCGGCCAGGCCCGGGGACCCCGAGTTCCTGGAGCGGCTCGAGGAGATCGCGCCGGACTGCTGCCCCGTCGTCGCCTACGGCGCCCTCCTTCCCCGAGCCGCCCTCGACATCCCCGCCCGGGGCTGGGTCAACCTGCACTTCTCGCTGCTCCCCGCCTGGCGCGGCGCCGCGCCCGTGCAGCACGCCATCATGGCCGGTGACGAGATCACCGGCGCCGCCACCTTCCTCATCGAGGAGGGGCTCGACTCCGGTCCCGTCTACGGCACCGTCACCGAGGAGATCCGCCCCACCGACACCAGCGGCGACCTGCTCACCCGGCTCGCCCTCGCCGGCGCCGGGCTGCTCGCCGCCACCATGGACGGCATCGAGGACGGCACCCTGAAGGCCGTACCGCAGCCCGCCGACGGCGTCAGCCTCGCCCCCAAGGTCACCGTCGAGGACGCCCGCGTCGACTGGGACGCCCCGGCGCTGCGCGTCGACCGCGTGGTGCGCGGCTGCACCCCCGCGCCCGGCGCCTGGACCACCTTCCGGGGCGAACGCCTCAAGATCGTGCAGGCCGCCCCCGTGCCGGACCTGACCGACCTCGCGCCCGGACGGCTGTCCGCGGGCAAGAACAACGTGTACGTGGGCACCGGTTCGTACGCCGTGGAGCTGCTGTGGGTGCAGGCCCAGGGCAAGAAGCCGATGCGGGCGGCGGACTGGGCGCGCGGGGTGCGGATCACCGCAGGGGAGACCGTCGGCGCCTGACGCCGACGGGACCCGCACGACGTAGGCTGGACCGCGCACCCCACCCCACATCCGGAGCACCTTTTTCGTGAGTGACCAGCCCCGTCGGCCCCGCAGGCCCGCCAAGCCCTACCGCCGGCCCGAGAAGGACCCCGTCCGCATCCTCGCCTTCGAGGCCCTGCGGGCCGTCGACGAGCGGGACGCGTACGCCAACCTCGTCCTGCCCCCGCTGCTGCGCAAGGCGCGCGAGAACGGCGGCTTCGAGGCGCGCGACGCGGCGCTGGCCACCGAGCTGGTGTACGGCACGCTGCGCCGCCAGGGGACGTACGACGCGATCGTCGCCGCCTGTGTGGACCGGCCGCTGCGCGAGGTGGACCCGCCGGTGCTGGACGTGCTGAACCTCGGCGCGCACCAGCTGCTCGGCACGCGCATCCCCGCGCACGCCGCGGTGTCCGCCACGGTCGAGCTGGCCCGGGTGGTGCTCGGCGACGGGCGGGCCAAGTTCGTCAACGCCGTGCTGCGGAGGATCGCGCAGGACGACCTCGACGGCTGGCTCGAGCGGGTCGCGCCGCCCTACGACGAGGATCCCGAGGACCACCTCGCCGTCGTGCACTCGCACCCCCGCTGGGTCGTCTCCGCGCTGTGGGACTCCCTCGGCGGCGGACGCGCCGGCGTCGAGGAGCTGCTGCGGGCCGACAACGAACGGCCCGAGGTGACCCTGGTCGCCCGTCCCGGGCGGGCGACCACCACCGAACTGCTCGAGGAGGAGGCCGCCGTCGCGGGCCGTTGGTCGCCGTACGCGGTGCGGCTCACCGAGGGCGGGGAGCCGGGCGCCGTCACGGCGGTCGCCCAGGGCCGGGCCGGCGTGCAGGACGAGGGCAGCCAGCTGGTCGCGCTCGCGCTCGCCAACGCGCCCGTCGAGGGACCCGACCGGATGTGGCTGGACGGGTGCGCCGGACCGGGCGGGAAGGCCGCGCTGCTCGGCGCGCTCGCCGCCGAGCGGGGCGCCGTGCTGCTGGCCTCCGAGAAGCAGCCGCACCGGGCCGGGCTGGTGGCGAAGGCGCTCGCCGGGAACCCGGGGCCGTACCAGGTCGTCGCCGCCGACGGGACACGCCCGGCGTGGCGCCCCGGAAGCTTCGACCGGGTGCTGGTCGACGTACCGTGCACCGGGCTGGGCGCCCTGCGCCGCCGCCCCGAGGCGCGCTGGCGGCGCCGCCCGGAGGACCTGGACGGCTTCGCCCCGCTCCAGCGCGGGCTGCTGCGCACCGCTCTGGAGTCCGTACGGGTCGGCGGTGTCGTCGGCTACGCCACCTGCTCCCCGCACCTCGCGGAGACCCGGGCCGTGGTCGCCGACCTCCTCAAGCAGTTCCCGGACGCCGATCTGCTCGACGCCCGGCCGCTGCTGCCCGGCGTGCCGGAGCTGGGCGAGGGCCCCGACGTACAGCTGTGGCCGCATCTGCACGGCACCGACGCGATGTACCTGGCCCTCATCCGCCGGACCGGCTGACGCCCGCCTCGGTGTAGGTTCTCAAAATGAGTGACCAATTCTCATTCCAGTTGGCCACTGTCTGGCCAACTGGCCAATCAAATGAGACGGACAGTCGTTCGAGGCATCGCTCATGAGTATGAACCCTGCGGCCCCCTCTGTGTGTCTGGGTGCCCCCATGTAACCGTCGGAGGGACGGCCTGACGGCACCATGCTATGAGGCCAGCACATGAGTTGCTGGGGGACGTGTGAGCATTGCGGTCGACTCTGTCTCGTTGACGGTACGCCGGAGTGACGGTGAGCTTGCGGCGGCGCCATGGCCGTATACGGACATTGAAAGAATGGAATCGTTGGTTCCGTGGCGCACGTTCCGCTGGTATTACGGCCAGAAGCATTACTCGGGTTTCTACTGGTCCTCGACCATGCGTGCTCACGTGATTTATGAATCACGGCTGGAGCTGACGCGCCTGATCTATGCAGATTTCTCGCCTGAAGTTAGGTCGATTCACGCTCAGCCATTTTTGATTACGGCGGAGATCGATAAGGTCCGGCGACGGCATGTGCCTGATTTCTTGCTGCTGCGCGATGACTCGGTGCCTATGGTGGTTGATGTCAAGCCGCGTGAGTTACTGACCCGACCGAAAGTGTCATTTTCGCTTGGGTGGGCACGAGAGGTGGTCGAGTCCTGGGGTTAGGAGTATCAAGTATGGTGTGAACCGCCGCATGATGAGCGGGCTAATCTGCGATTCCTGGCCGGATATAGGTGCGACTGGCTGTTCCGTGCGGAACTGCTGCAAGAAATCCGCGGTGCGGACCTAGAAGGAGCGACCCTGGGTGATGCATTTCGCTCATTCCCGAACTGGCCCAAAGAGCTTGTGCGTGCCAGCATCTTCCACCTTCTTTGGTCGCAGCATCTCTCTACTGACTTTGCTGGGATTCTGTCCGAACGGAGTGTACTGAGCGGGAAAGCGGCAACTCTTGTAGGTGCAGGGGTGAGTGTGATGCCTGATCCAATCCACGATCCAGAACAGGATGACCGAGAAGCCGCCGTGTCGAACCAAGTCGATGACTTGGGTGGCAAACGGAGAAGCGGACAGGGCGCAGCACGTGTAGGGGTGGGGACACGGTTTCACTACGACGGTGAAGTCGTCACGGTGGTGGAGATGTTTGGCTCTTCCCGTGGCAACGAGATCCTGGTCAAGGACGGACGCGGTCGCAGGTTCCGACTCTCCCTAAGAGAGGTGCTGGCCTCGGGCCGTGCCCGTGTCATTGCGGAAAACCCAGGGCCCTCCTCAGAAGATCCGGGCGAAACAGCCTCGGTAACTCTTGCCCTGCTCGAGGATTCCGAGCTGGAGACGATTCGCGAGCGGGCGGCGCACCTTAACGAGGTGCTGTACGGCTACCGTTCCGGAACGCCGGAGTTGGCGGGCCCGGGGGAACCACGGCCCGAGTACACGCCGGGCACGCCCAAGATGGATCGTTACAGGGCCAAGGCGGAGGAACTCGGCGTTGGCGTGAGGACGCTCAGACGCTGGATTGCCGCGTTCGAGGCGGAACGTGAAGCAGCTCTGGTGCGTGACTTGCCTGAGCGGTCCACCGACTCGGCAGGAGTGGGGCGAGCTGACCCCCGGTGGGTGGAAATGGCCTTGGAGAGCATGGCAGAGCACGAAGATGACGCGACGCCAACCCAATCTAAGGTCATCCGAACCATTGGTCCCCGCCTCGAAGCCCGCTACGGGAAGAGTGAGGTACCGCTCCCTAGCAGGGCAACGGCGTATCGATGGCTTTCCGAGCTCGAGAAACGCCGGCCGACTTTCCGCCTTAGCGCACAGAGGAACCGTGACATTGCTTCCCGGCCAGCCGGCGTATACGGAAAGTTGCGGCCGACACGACCTGGTGAGTTCCTGTTGCTGGACACGAATCGGCTGGACGTCTTCGCGCTCGACCCGCTGACATTGAAGTGGGTGCAGCCGGAGTTGACGGCAGCCATGGACTGGTACGACCGCTGTATTACTGGACTGCGGATGACCCCCGCATCCACCAAGTCCGTTGACGTAGCCGCGACACTCTTTGAAACCTACCGTCCCCGTCCGGCGGGCAAGGACTGGCCGCGTGACGCGGTTTGGCCCGACCACGGCATTCCCCGGACAGTCCTGCTGGATCGGGATGCCATCGAGGGCCCCATGGCGGATGCCGCAGCCCGTGTAACAGGACGGGGTTCTCAGGGGCCAGGCCTGGTCCCTGAGACCATCGTGGTGGACCACGGCAAGCCCTACGTGTCCGAGCACATCACCAGTGTCTGCCAGCGGCTGGGCATCTCCATCCAACCTGCCCGACTGCGTACAGGACGGGACAAGGGCCCTCTTGAGCGGTTCTTCCGAACACTTCGTGAAGGGTTGCTTGAGAACCTTCCCGGATACAAAGGGCCAGATATCTACGGGCGGGGGGTGAATCCGGAAGGCGAGGCCTTCTTCTTCCTCAACGAACTGGAATCGATCATCCGGGAGTGGGTGGCCTTGGTCTACCACCAGCGTCCTCACGACGGCCTCGTCGATCCTCGGATCCCAGGACTGGATTTGTCTCCGGCCGCAATGTTCGATCACGGTATCGCCCGAGCTGGTTACATCGAGGTCCCTCGCGATCCCGACCTCGGATTCGAATTCCTCAAGACTGACTGGAGGTCAATCCAGCACTACGGCATCGAAATCCGCGGCTGCCGCTACAACGGGCCGGGACTGAACGGCCTCCGCAACCAGACGAGCCCTTATACCTCCCCCCATGCCAAAGGACGCTGGCCTATTCACGTCGACCCTGACGACATCACCCGCGTCTACTTCCGCCGCCCTGATACCCGTAAGTGGCACACGCTGGACTGGGAGCACGCTCCGGCCATGAACTTTCCGGTAAGTGAGGACGCTTTGGAGCTCGCCCGGAAGATGGCGCGGCACAAGTATCGCTATCCGGACGACGAGAACGCGCTGACGCAGCTGCTGGAGCGCTGGAATCTCGGGCTGGGCCTGACCAGGTCTGAGCGACGCGTGGCATTGCGTATGGCGCGTGAGCAGTCGGCTATCGACTTGCCCGCTACTGACGGCGAGGTCGCCATGCTGCCCTCCGTGGCCAAGGTGATGGCCACGAACGTGGAAACGATGCAGGACGAAGAGGAGCCAGAGCCCGAACCGTACGAAGGCGCCCAAGCAGGCGATGACGACGAGGACGACGAACTGGATGTTCTTGTCTGTCCGTCGGACGGTCCTGATGGCGAGGACGACTACTACGCGGATGCTCTGGAGGACGCATGACCGATAGAACGCCGAATGGTGCGAGCCTGCCGCTGGACAACCTGACACTGTCCCGAAAGGAAGGATTTCGCCAACTGGCCGAGGCGCCGAAACGTATCCAGCCCGACCTCATGACCGTTGGGCAGGTCGCTCTGCTCGACGAGCCGGCACATGCCGCTTACAACCGACTTCGGCGAGATTGGCACGCCAATCTCGGGCCGATCAAGACGCCGCAGCTCAATGCACTTCAGGACGATTTGTGGGACATCATCGACAGTAATGTGCAGGATGGTGACAAGCCCAAGGGAGCAGTTGCGGTCGACGCGTTTCCAGGTCTTGGCAAGACCACCGCTGTCTTGCATTTTGCTCAGGAGTTCCATCGTCGGGAAATCGCGGAACTGGGGCGGCTGACTCAGGATGGAAATGAGCGGTGGCCGGTGTGTCGGGTAGGTCTGACCAGTAACATCGGCATGAAGGACTTCAATCGTTCCATCCTAGAGTTCTTTGCCCACCCGGCCCGCTTCCGGGGAACCTCCGCGCAGTTCCTGCAGCGGGCCCTTGACTGCGTCCTGGACTGCGAGACGCGAATCCTGATCATTGACGACCTCCACTTCCTGAAGTGGTCGGACCGGAACGGTCGAGAGGTCAGTAACCACTTCAAACACATCGCCAACGAGTTTCCCGTGACCTTGATTTTCGTAGGTGTTGAATTGGAGGCGCGAGGTCTGTACTCGGAGATGGATATGGGCGGGGACGTGACCCTAGCTCAGACCGCTCGTCGTACCACGCCCCTGACGATGGCGCCGTTCTCAGTGAACGACGATCAGTCTCGGCGGCAATGGCGGGGCCTGCTGCTCTGGCTGGAGAAACGCCTGATTCTCGCGAACAAGTTTCCGGGCATGCTGGCCGATGAGCTGTCGGACTATATCTATGCCCGCACGACCGGACACATCGGCTCGCTCATGACCCTGATCAACCGCGGTTGCCAGCGGGCAGTCCGGACCGGAGCGGAGCGGCTGGATGCCGACCTGCTCAACAGCGTCAAGATTGATGCCGCTTCAGAGCAGGCACGAAAACAGCTTGAGGCAGGACTACGAGCCCGCAGCTGGACCTCAAAGGTCAACCTAGTCCCGTCCGCGACTTCCAAGAAGCAGGCAAGCCGTTGAATGCGGCACGTACACTGCCCCTCCGGGTCCAGCCCGTGAATGGTGAGGCACTCGACAGCTGGCTCGAGGTCGTCGCCTGCCGTAGCAGAGCACCCCTGACGCACATTACCGAGGCGCTGGGCCTTAGCGGACCGGCGAGTCGACACTCATCAGCGAGGCCTCCTTGGACAACTGCATTGGCCGACGGAGAGGTGGAGCACCTCGCGATGGCCTCCGGAATCGACCGGGACTTGCTATTGGCTATGACGCTGGCTCGTTGGCACGGGAGGGCACTCTTCATCGATTGGGACCGCCGCCGCGTCGACAAGAAGCGGCTCTGGGGCCGCGCATGCGGTTCTCGCTACTGCCCGGAGTGTCTAAGGGAATCTGGTGGGCGCTGGCAGTTGTCGTGGCGCCTGAGCTTCACTTTCGCTTGTACGCGCCATCACCTGCTGCTCGTGGATGCCTGCCCCTCTTGCGGAGAGATCCCGCGCAGCAGAAACATCTACTCCGGGACCGCGCTCGCACCAGGAGTCTGTCCGAGTAAATCGAGGAACGCCCCATCAGTACGATGCGGATACAACCTAGGTGAGGTGGATACCCCTCAACTGGAGGCTGATGGGCCGATTCTTCTGGCGCAGCAAAAACTCACCGGACTCGTCGAGGGCGAAACACCCAATACAACGGACTTCGCAGGCGTCTATGGCAGCAACCCTGTCCCAATCGTGCGTGTGTTGGCAGATTTGAAAACGCTTGCCTCCCGCGTGCTGGCGCATGCGCAGGACGATGATTTCGCCCGTTGGGGCCCCACCGACCTTGTGCGCCGCTGCAATTCCTACCGTGAAGCCCCGCTGACTACTTACCGTGGCCGCCGGGAAGCACACACCCGCGGATCGTGGGTTGCGCCCACTGATGCCGCAGCAACCGGCCTGGCGCTGACCGCAGCGCTCGACAGTCTGAATGGTGCTGAGCCTGACACTGTCATCGACCGGATCGCCTGGCTCACCGATCGACTGCAGGAGCGAGGCGAGAGCGCTGCGCACTGCGACATTGGTAAATGGAGTGCGGAAATCTCCCCGGACCTCGTGACCATTGTTCTGGGCGCCGTGCACCGCAGTCAGGGGCGTAGGGCGGTACGACTGCACTACCGGACGACGACAGGCCGGCCGCAGCGACCAGCGAAGGGACTCGCCGTGCCGCGCGCACGTGCACAAAAGGTGCCCGCCAGCCTGTGGGACAACTGGGCGTTGCAGATGATGCCCCGCAACGCTGGCGGAAACCTCCGTTGGACCACTGTTCAGCAAGCCCTCGCGATCAGTGTTCTCCAGGTCGGGGCATGGATCAACTTGCCGCAGGCCCAGCAGTTACTCGGTACTGATCTCAGCCGCAAGACTCTGTCCCGCACACTAGAAACCCTTCATGCCCACGAGGCCAGCGTGGAAATCCTGCGCGCCGTGACCACGCTGGCCGACGTCCTCGATCAATCAGGTTCCCCGATCGACTACGCACGTCGACGCGAAGTCTTCGGACAGCGGAGAGAGTTCATCGATCCTGAAGAATGGGCTAGGATCCGGCGACTGGCCAGGCCCGTGCACGATGCGCGGGCCTATGTTCAGCAGGCGAATCGATGGATTTATCAACGCCTCACCGGAAATCCCATCCGCCAGTTTCCTTCTCCTCCCGGATCCGACCCACTTGACACAGTAAAGAAATATCCACAATTCACATTTGAACTGGATCCAGTCGAAATCGATGGGCTGGTCAAGATTGGTCGAAAACTGTTGTCCGCCGAGGGGATTGTAGAGCCTTTTACTTGGGAGCCAGACGTTCCGTATGCTGTGGCGGTTAACGCAAAGCTACCCGGCGTCGTACGTGAAAGTATCCATCACTCTAAGGTACACGATGTGATACTTGAAGGAGCCTTGAGCGCCTCGGCGGTGGCCAGAAAGCTCCAAACGAGCCCAGCCCATGTGCGATGCATCCTGGACAGGCAGCCGCTCAACAGAAGAAGCCCATTAGCGCAGCGCAACGAGAAATGGCGTCAATTGTATCTCGACGGTCTCTCTGTAGCGCAAATCAGTCAGGTGGCGGGCGGAAGCAGGACGAGGATCCTCAAAGAGCTAAGGCGTATGGGGGTGGAAATCCGTTCCAGGGCTCCGGAGCGCGTGTATGGGCACCTGATTCAGGAGGTGATCCATCGGTACAGCCACCTCGGCGAGTCTCTTCAAAATATCGCCGATGCGGCAGGAATGTGCCGCGCCACAGTACGCAACATCCTGATGCGTGAAGGCGTGCCACGTCGGCCGTGTGGCCGACGCCCTCAGGAGACTTGATGCATCACGAAATCTCGCTACCAGCGTGATAATAGAAGCCGTTTGGGCCGATACGCCACCTCAGCTCTCCATCCTCCCGTACCGCCTGCCAGGTGGTGAGAACGCCGGCAGTTACCAGCTGATCCAGCAGGGGTGGCAGCGCGGCGATAGTAGACCCGCATTCCCGTGACATCTGCTCCATCTCCGTTGTTCCCTGTCCGGTTCCTCTGTCGGTCCAGGCGATGGCGAAAAGGGCGGCGAGTTGAAGCGGCGGGGTCGATCCGGTGCGAGCAGGGCAGAAGCCGCGCATTGCCCAGTCAGCGGCACGGAGCCGGTCGGGGCGCGCGGGATGCTGTGTGAGTAGACCTGCGTCGAGGATCTGAACCACCACCGCGCGCTCATCGGACGGCAGTGTGCGGATCAGCCCCGCGTCGCGCAGTTCACACCATGCGTCCGCAGCGGTTTCGAGGCGCAGGCTGCGCAGCACCCCGAAGCTGAGCCTGGCTTGCGCCGAGACATTCATGCGCAGTGCACACTGGAGGGCGAGCATTCGTGCACCGGCGCTCGTCTCGGCAGGCAACGCAGCGGCGAAGTAGCTCAGCATCTCGCGGACCCGGGTCTGGCTGTCGGGTTCCTTCGGGCGCCGCCTGCGCCGCACCTTCACGTGTCCAGGGGGCGCAGCGGCGGTGCCCAGGACCGTGTCGGGAACGACGGCGGATTGGGAAGTAGAGGCCGCACACGCCGTGCATGCGTCGGTCAGGCGCCACAAGCGTCCACCCTGCTCCCGGACCAGGAGAAGCCGGATCGGGCCGTGGCAACCGCGGTGGCGGGGATGCCAGCTGCAGCCCCGCTCGTGACACTGGCAGATCCGCAGATGGGCAGGGAGCGGGTCTCGGCGAGCGTGCAGGGCCAAATGAGCCACTAGTTCTGTTCGAGCCGCAGAGCCGGCTAGTTGTCCCCCGCGATGCGTGCACTGATGGCATACGAGGACCGGTCCGCCGGGCTCCGGTCGCAGTTCAACCGTCCAGGTCCGCCGGACTCCGGAACGCGCAAGACAGAGCCTCATGGCGGGCGTCTACCTCCCGTTATTCGCTGTGCCGCCCTCTGTCGGGCTGGAGCACGCGCACAGGCTAGTGCAGAGCTCTGCCCTTGAGTATTGGATGTCGCAGACGAAATAGGGCAGAGGTCTGCACTGACAGGGCAGGTGTCTGCACCGTCGGATAGTCAGGTGACGATCTTCCCGCCCGACCCCGACTTCGAGGCCTTGCGTCTGGAACTCGCGCGGCTGCGGGCGGAGCATGGGTGGACGTATGACGAACTGGCGGACCGTAGCGGCCTGGCCAGACGGACGCTCATCGAGATCGAGCAGGGGCGCACCATCGGCACCCTCAAGACGTGGCATGCCCTCGCTCATGCGCTGAGCACTCCGCTTGACGAGCTCTTCGGAACCCTGTGTGGCGACCACGAGCCTCCCGGGCGGAACCAGGCCTGAGAGCCAACCCAGGCTCTGCGGGACGATCACCCAAACCGGCGACGGCATGCGAAGGTATGAGCGGCCAATCGAAGGTGTGTCTTAGTGATTGAGGCCATCCGGGGGATCAGACCAGCCCGGCCGCAGGCCCTACGGCGTGTCACCTGACACCTTCGGCCACATGCACTCCTCTTCACCGTTTCGTCGTTGTGGGGACGGCAGCCCCATCAACAGCCGCCGATCCCGTCCGCTGTGCGTCGCTCCAGACAGCCCGTCCAGGCTCCTCCGCTGCGCCCACCAAAGTCGCTGCCGTGAATGCGGCAACCACATCGCGTGGTACCGCCGAGTTGATGACCGCTTCGTCCGCCTGCATCCACATGAGCTGTCAGTGGCTGACGTGCCCGTCGGCTACCACTGGCACGTCAGCGCCAGCTTGGTGCATCACGCCGGGGATGGCAGCCCCTGGTGTCGGCTGGCCCATGGTGTGGTGCGCCCCGCTCGCGCGGTCGATGCCACCAATGCCCCTGAACTGACCGGGCTGCGTCTGGTGCTGATGGTGAACACGTGTCGCCTGACCGAGGCCGGCGTGTTCACGCCGAACGCACCGACACATACGACGCAACAGCCCGACGATGCCTGTCGTCCTGCCAGACCCGTCCTCCAACTCCTCTACGTTCGCTACCTCGCCGCACGCCCTGTGGACGAGATCCAGTGCGTAGCCCAGACGCTGCACCGTGACCTATGCACCCACACGGTGCTCACGTGGGACGGCCTGGCCGGGCTCTGGAAGCTGGTTACGGCAACTTCCGCCCGCCGCCAACTGGTTCTGTCCGTCGATGCAATGGCGTTGTACGACCTGCCCTGTCTCCCGTACGCCGAGCAGTTGCGCTGGCACAGGCAGCGCTGCCCTCAGCACGCGGCCGCGCTGACCGCAGCGGACCTGGCCCTGACCGATTGGGCACGCTTCGATCCGCTCATCCACCAAGGGCACGCGCACCCTCGTCTTCGCGCTCACATTCGTAGGCCACACGATGGCGGCGATCCGCGGAAGGCAGCACAGCGGTGAGAGGGCGACATGCCGTAGAGATCATCCTGGTCAGGCCGGCCACCAGGGCAGAGCTTCACAAGGCTTGCCGAGCCGTACCGCTCGCGGCCAACGCTGATCGCACCTGTCTCATGACCATGCGGCGGGCCAAGTCACCGAGACATGCGCTGCGGTCACTTCGCAGGGAACTCGGTCGGCTGCTACCCATCGACGTCTTGACGACCCACTATCCAGATGCGTCGGACCACGTCCTAGTCAACGTTGCCCTCACTCCGGCCGTGCGCTCGGCAATCGGCCAGGCCGCAGCAGCTCAGAGGCAGGAGCCCCACGACTTCGTGGCCCGGACTGTCGTAGCCGCCGTTGAACGGGACAGACAGTTGCGTGCTCGGCAATTGACCGAGCAACTCCAAGGTCTCATTGCCGACAAGGCGCCTGAAGAGGTACTTGCCTGCGCGGTCCGTCTCTTGCTCAACCGCCAGCGCTCCGCTTCACCTGCTTCGCACGACGCGGATCGTAACCCTCTGAATCGCGGCGACGCGACCCCCTGATCCCTCTACACCTCGGAGCCTTTGTTGCACACGCCCACAGACGAACAAGTCCACGCCATCGATACTTTCCGTGACGGCCACCATTTGGTGTTGCAGGCCGGCGCTGGGACAGGCAAAACGAGCACACTGGGCATGCTTGCCGCGAGTACCGCACGTCGTGGCCGCTACCTCGCGTTCAACAAGGACATTGCCAACGACGCCGCCGGCCGATTCTCGCGCTCCGTCCTGTGCAAGACCGCGCATGCCACGGCCTACGCGGCAGTCGGCTACCGCTTCGCTCGCCGTCTCAACAGTCCTCGACGGCCTGCCTGGCGGATCGGGCAGGCTCTCGGCATCACATCCCCCGTCCGTATCGGTGTTCACGAGATCAGCCCCAGGGTTCAGTCCCAGACCGTGTTGAGCACGGTCGCCCGTTTCTGCCAGTCCGCCGACAGGTTCCCGGCACCGCACCATGTACCGATGCTGCGGAGGCTCGGAGCACCCGACGAACGAGCTCAACTTGCTGAGATTGTCATGCCGTTCGTCGAGAAGGCATGGAAAGACCTGCAGAATCCCGAGGACGGCGCGGTTCGATTCGATCACGACCACTACCTGAAGCTATGGGCCCTGAC